>CAZDLO010000046.1:0-29295 GCA_964506325.1 uncultured Tangfeifania sp. | reverse complement strand
GCTAATTTTTCAATGGGTTACTTTAAGGAGGGATACTTTTTCAGTGCCCTCGAAATTCCTTCGGTTTTTTTTGTGGAGGGTAGTTCCGGGATTAGAAACCCCACTTTTTCATGATTTCAAAATCTTCTTTCACACAGGAGAGCGGTGTTCTTCCCTGGTATGATTCCTGTTCGATGATAAACACCTTGGTTCCTCCGGTCTTTCTGCATATGTCCAGCACTTCCTTAACTGGAATGATGCCCTTACCAAGAATGGCGCTCTCAAACTTTTCTTTTGTATCAACGGCAATTTCATCTTTGACGTGAATCAGCTCAAATTTGCCTGGGTACTGGCCAATCACGTCAAGTGCTTTGGCACCGCCAATGTACATATTACCAATATCAAGCTGCATGACAACCTTGTTGACATCCAATGTCCTCATCATTATGTCGAACAGTTTTGACCCGTTCAATTCTTCCGTGAATTCAGCCCAGTGGTTATGGTATCCGAATTTCATGCCTGATTTCTGGCACAATTCACCGCATTTGTTGAATACTTCAAGATAGCCCATCATGTCATCATATGTTTTACGCATGGATCCGTCCATCCACGGACTAATTACATATTTCTGTCCCATGAAGGCGGCATCCTCAACTGTATATTTCCAGGTATCAGCAAAATCCCCTTTGACAGCATCCCAATGATTTTTCCCCATAACGGTATGACCACAAGGCATTTTCAAACCAAGGCCATCGAGAATTTTTTTGAACTCCGCCGGGGTATACCCATAGAATTTTCGGTCCACATAGTTGGCATGCTCCACATATTTATATCCCATTTGAGCAAGCTGCGTCAAAGTCCCTAACGGATCCTTTTTCATATCGTCACGAACCGAATAAAGCTGAATACCCACTATTTCGGATGGATTGGAAAAGGCTAATGCTGTTTTAGACAAAAGGGTGCTTCCTGCCAGCAGCAAAGCACTGTTCTGGATAAAAGTCCTGCGTGATGTTTTCATAATTGTTCTGTATTTAGTTGAATTCTGTGAACAGATTAATATTGGTGAAAACTTTGTGATACAAATTCCAAAACTGTACCAAGCGATTCACGCCAGTAAGTCCAGGTATGCCCACCGTCTCTAACCCGGAATTCATGTGGAATTTCCTTTTTACGCATGGCAATATGAATCAGGGAATTGCCCTCATACAAAAAATCATCGTCACCACAGTCAATATACCACCTCACGGCTTTTTTCTGGTCAACCGGCATTGCATTAACCAGTTCAAGTGCACTATGCCTGGCAAAATATTTTTGCTGATCCTCTTTTGAGAGACCCGGATACTGCTGTTCAAAGCGCTTCGCTGCCTCTTCCACTGAAACCGGACCCGCATAAGCACTCATCGGGCAAGCTGAAGAAAAAAGTTCCGGATGGTGCAGTGCATACATAAATGTTCCGCCGCCACCCATAGAAAGGCCGGAAATAGCCCTGTACCTTTTTTCTGCACGGACCCTGTAGGTTTTCTCAACAAATGGAATCAGCTCCTGGAAGAAGAAATCTTCGTAATTCCAGTCACCCCTCGGACTGTTAAAATAGCCGCGCTGACCTGTCTGCCCGTCCGGCATGACAATGATCATTGCCGTACATTTGCCTTCCCTGATCGCCTTATCCGCAATATTTTTCACCTCTCCAAACTGAACCCATCCGGTTTGATCGTCACCAGCACCATGCAAAAGATAGAGTACCGGATAACTTCGTTTGGAGAAATCATAATCCTCCGGCA
The DNA here is from genome assembly GCA_964506325.1 of uncultured Tangfeifania sp. Lineage (GTDB taxonomy): Bacteria > Bacteroidota > Bacteroidia > Bacteroidales > Prolixibacteraceae > CAINVV01. The sequence goes on along the minus strand of CAZDLO010000046.1, from coordinate 27,535 downwards.
GATAAACTGCAAATTTCCTGTCCATTTTCAGGATTTTACTAGGCAGCGAAAGGTTATCCATTACCTTTCCCCCGGATTGGGCATTTGAAAATGCAGGACAAAATAATGCTGCAAAGAGGAAACCAAAGATTATTTTTTTCATCTGTTTATAATTATGTTTTTTTAACGGCCAGATGGAATACCCACATAATCATTTTCGGTTGGTATGAAAATTGTCTTATGGGTATTTCATGTGTCTATAATTTGCTTATCAATTGTCTCATTTAATTTTCAGCATCTGACTTCGCTCTGATAGAATTATAAAGTTATGCCGGTGATGGATTTACCACATTCTCATCCTAATACCATGCAGGCTGGCAGATAGTCTGTTCTCCAAAAACCGGAGATTTAAAGGTAATCATCAATTTCGAATTTTCATAGAATATTTTCAATCCATATTTGTATCTTTGCAACAGAATCAGGGGTGCCTTAAAATTACAGGCTGAGATCAAACCCATCGAACCTGTCCGGGTAATGCCGGAAAGGGAAAATGAAACTTCCATTTCCATAGTATCTCTGTCGGACCATTCTTCTGTCACCACGTGATTCAATGTATTATTAATTGATGTAAAGAGATGATCGTTGAATTTTCTGCAAAAAACCATACTACCGGTAAAAGGTCTGATTATCTGATGCCTTTTATCCTTGTCATCCTTTTGGCTTATTCTTGCGGCTCCGTTTCAGCCCAGTACAGTCTTCGCGGGCAGGTATTAACAACCGAAGGGGAAACACTCCCGGGAGCTACAGTCAGAATAGAGAGCCAGAATATAATCCTTGCCACAGATAAACAGGGCCAGTTTAAAATAGAAAAAATTACAGACCCACAATGTTTTCTGACTGTTTCATACATAGGTTATTCAACCAATAAGACCAAATTGGAATTGTCACCCGGTGAAAACCACATTTCCCTCAACCTGGTGCCCTCAGAAATCCTGACTGAAGATGTCATTGTATCAGCTACCAGGGCCGGAAACCGCACCCCTGTTGCATATGCCAACCTTGATGTTGGCAATCTTTCTGAAAAAAATTCAGGCCAGGATTTGCCCTATCTGCTTAGCCTTACACCCTCTTTGGTGGCAACCTCTGATGCAGGTACAGGTATAGGATACACCAATTTCAGAATCAGGGGCAGTGATGCCAACCGGATCAATATGACTGTCAACGGAATCCCACTTAATGATGCAGAATCACATGCTGTATATTTTGTCAATATGCCGGATTTTGCTTCCTCCACAGACAATATCCAGGTGCAGCGTGGGGTTGGGAGTTCAACCAACGGGGCGGGTGCTTTCGGTGGTACCATAAATGTGCAGACAAGCAGCCTGAATAAAAAAAATTATGCGAGCTGGAGTACTTCGGCCGGAAGTTTCAACACCCTGAAAAATTCCGTGATGGTTGGATCCGGACTTCTTGGAGGAAAATTTATTGTTGAAGCCCGGCTTTCAAAGATCAACTCTGATGGTTATGTTGACCGAGCATTCAGTGATCTTCAATCCTTCTATCTCACCGGAGGATTTTTCACGGAAAGAACCATGCTGAAAGCAGTGTTATTTACAGGTAAGGAAAAAACGTACCAGTCATGGTACGGTGTGCCCTCCCCCATGCTTCTTAGCAACAGAACCTTTAACCCGGCCGGGCAAATTTATGGAAAAGACGGATCTGTTTCATTCTATGACAATGAAACAGACAACTACCAGCAGGATCACTTTCAGCTTCACTACACCCACCAGTTCAATAGCAAGTTGAGTGCAAACGCCTCATTACATTATACTTACGGACGGGGCTATTACGAAGAATACAGGCAGGAACAGGGGCTTTCAGAGTACCGGATGAACCCGGTAGCAGCCGGTGATTCGGTCATCGATAAGACTGACCTGATAAGGAGAAAATGGCTTGACAATGATTTTTACGGGATAGTTGGCTCCGTAAGTTACAAAGAGAACAAGACTGAACTGATAGCAGGGATAGCCTGGAACCAATATGCGGGAGACAATTTTGGCAGGGTCATTTGGGCGCAGTACTATGGCAATAACCCTGTAAACCACGAATGGTACAGGTCAAAAGGATTGAAAAAGGATTTTAACATTTTTGCAAAGCTGAATTATCAGCTCTCCCGGAAGCTATCATTGTATGCAGACCTTCAATATCGTCACATTAATTACAGCATAACCGGCATTGATGACCACTTAAGAAACCTTGAGCAGACCCATCTGTTCGACTTTCTGAATCCAAAGGCAGGCCTTTATTATTCAGCCGGGAATAATCAAAGTATCTATTTCTCCTATGGTAACGCCCACAGGGAACCGAACAGGAGCAATTACACTGATGCTGATCCCGGATTGCAGTCCCCAATACAGGAGAAACTGCATGATTTTGAGCTCGGATACAAGGGTGAATTCAGCAATTATAATATTGGCCTCAATCTGTACGATATGATCTACCGGGACCAGTTAATACTGACAGGTAGGATCAACGATGTTGGTGCTCCGATAATGACCAATGTGCCTGAAAGTTACAGGCTTGGAGTTGAATTCTCCGGCAAACTGAAGCTGGCCAGGAAACTGAGCTGGGAGCACAATCTTACCCTTAGCAGAAATAAAATCAGGAATTTTGTTGAATACGTAGATAACTGGGATAGCTGGGGGAGCCAGATCTCTAAAATCCTTGGCACTACTGACATATCCTTTTCACCTGCATTGACAGCCGGAAGTGGCCTTTCCTGGCAATCCACAAAAGATTTTACCACAAGACTCCAATCCATTTATGTCGGCCGGCAATATCTTGACAATACCTCCAGCACGGACCGTTCACTTGACAGCTATTTTGTCAGTAATTTGAAATTTGACTATATACTACCCTGGAAGAAAGTGAAGAAATTTGCACTTTTTGCTGCCATCAACAACCTCTTCAATGCCCAGTATGAGTCGAACGGCTGGGTATATTCCTACTATGCGGAAGGAGCGAGGGAGAAAATGGATGGCTACTTTCCCCAGGCGGGAACCTCATATCTGCTGGGAATGACCATAGAATTATAATCTCACAGATTATGCGTCAAAAAGCCTGGAATCCTGCATCGGAAATTGAAAACTCTTTACCTGCTTTGATGCAGTTGCCCTTCTTTTCATTCTTGTTAAGGCAATCACTTGCATTCTGCAACTTAGCTATTCCATAAGACTTTAATGCCTTGGATATCATCGGAGTGGTCAGCGTGTTAATATTGTTGCTTCTTGAAAGGAATACTGCGGTAGCCAAAAATTTACGGACCTGATTTTTCTCCGCGTTATTCGCCATTAAAAATCTTGCCAAAGGTGAATCAATCAGTTCATCCATAAAAATCTCCCTGTTGGAAGGAGCTTTTACTCCCCCTGATTTTACCGACGGCTTTTTAGCTGAAAGTTTACTTCCACTTCTGGATTTTGCACTATCCTTTTTTGCTTTTTTGGCCTTGTGTTGTGTACCTTTAGCAACTGTAGCTTCACTGGCGGGGCCCTTTTCAATCTCCGTTTCAACCAATGGATGGTCCTGAACTGTATTTGATATTGCCTCTTTCACTTTTTTAGAGACTTTTGGGCTCCCATCTTTCTTTTTTCGGGCGGCTTTTTTTGAGGACTTTACTGCTCCGGATCCCCGAACGGCTTGAGAATTAACCGGGACCGCGCTTATTTCTTCTTCCATAATGTCTATCACTTCCTCCACGATACCCTCGCCCTTTTTATGAACTGTAAGGAGTGAGGGAATCCTGCTGAGGACATTGTTCAACTGCCGCTCAACCCACTGGTTCTCACCCTCACAGGAGAAATGCAAATTTTCGAAAGAAAAATCAATTTTTGCGTTTGCCATTTTTTTATGCTTCATTAGATTAAAATTTGTAATTCACCGGTTGATAGAACAATCGGGCTATCATCTTAAAATTCAATGGGATGGGCACTCCCTGTAAACTACACTTTATAGTTTCAATTTAACTCATTCACTTACCAGGACAAGAGAAAAATGTTAGCAGGGAAAAACTATACAAAACTGGCCATTTTTAAGGCAACAATTTGTATAACAAAGCCAAAAGGCCTATATCCATTGGCAATAATCCGGAAAATAATAACAGATTCAAAAATAATCTTCTTTTTGCAATTTCCTAGCTCTTTTCGATATCCTTTAGAATTTTTTCTATCTCGACCTCAGTATTGTGGAGTTTCTCCCTGCACCATGCAACCAGGGTTGACAGCCGTTTAACTTTCTCAGACAGCTGATCCACGTCAGGCTCATCATTTTCAATCTGTTGAAGAATCTCTTCAATCTCGCTGATAGCTTCCTTATAGGTAAGCGCCTTCTTAATTGTCATTTTCTAATTTTTTATCAATTTCTACTATTTGGCTTGATACTATACCATCGAAGAAACGGGTTTGCAATAATTCACCGCTTTTCAACCCGGAAAGGTCTTTAATGAGTCTTCCCCGGGAGGTTGTTATCGTAAAACCCTTCTTCAGAATTATCCCGGGATCAGACGACAAGCCTTTGTGTCCTGCAATGTCTACCCGGTGTTTTTCGTCGGAAATTATTTTCCGGAAATATCTCCTGAAACTTTCAACTGACACATCCAGCTTCTGTTTTTTTGCCAGCAGGTTTCTTGCCAAGGCAGCATTTGCCTGAATTTCAGCACCGGCGACATTTTGCTGCCTTACAAAAAGATACCTATCCACAAGAAATCCTATCCGTTGCAGCTTTCTTCCCAGGTAATGCGCTTTTTCCTGAAGGGCAAGTTTTATCTCCTGCTGAAATTTCCAGGTCAGCTGCATCAGTTCTCCTTTCCTGTTTCCTAGGAGCTCTCTGACGAGTGAGGATATTTCTCCAGTCAGATCTTCCAGCCTGTCTTTTTCGTCTTCTACCACCGACTCTATCATTTCCACGGCTTCCTGTTTCAATAAATTTATCCGTTCCTCGAAAGAAGCCACGCCATCAAGAATAAATTCAGCTGCTGCGGTTGGTGTTTTAAGCCTTGTATGTGCGACAAGGTCCGCAATGGAGTCATCTTTTTCATGGCCTATCCCTGTTAATACCGGCAACGGAAACTGGGTAATATGATAGGCTAAATTGTAATTGTCGAAACAACTAAGATCGACCTGCGATCCTCCTCCCCGGATGAGGACTACCAGATCAAAAAAATCCTCATAAGGATAAATTCTTTCCAGGGCGGCAACCATTGATTTTTCAGCCTGATCCCCCTGCATCGTCGCCGGAAACAAATGCGTATAGAACTTATATCCATAGGAATTATTGGAAAGCTGGTCCATAAAATCCTGGTAACCAGCGGCTGACGAGGAAGAGATAATGGCGATTTTCTGTGGGACGAGCGGAAGCTCAAGCTCCTTGTTCATGGTAATGACACCTTCGTCTGTAAGCCGCTGAATAATCTCCCTGCGTTTCCTGGCCTGGTCCCCCAGGGTATAGGTAGGATCTATGTTCCTTACATTTAAGGAATACCCATACAATTCATGAAATTCAACTGACACCTGGAGAAGTACTTTTAAGCCATCCGTGAGCCGCTGTCCTGTGGAAGTTTCAAAAAAGGGTCGCAGCATCCGGAAGGTATAGGACCAAATGGTTGCGCGGGCCTGTGCCATGATCCGGTCATCATTATCACCTTTTTCAATGAGCGTAAGGTAACAATGGCCGCTGGAGTTGACGTTGATCTCAGATATCTCGCCCACCACCCATACCGGTGCGGTAAAATTAGCGGAGAGAACTTTCTTCACTTCTCCGTTGAGCTCTGAAATGCTAAACCTTTCGTTCATTTGAAAATTTTCCCTGTTAAATATCCGTAAGGCACCAAATCCCAAAGGTAAACATTGCAAAACAGTTACAATACCATGAGCATATTTTTTGTCTATTGCGCAACATTTTGGCTACTTTTGGAACACCTAAAGATTATTGGTAAATGGCTTTGAAGAAAATCAAATTTTTACAAATCCTCAGGAATTCCTTGCCCTTCCTGGCAGCATTAGTGACGTTCCTTTTGGTGGAGAAGGGCTCACAACGTCCGGATCTGGTAGAAAAATATTATTCTGCCGGACTTTATCCGTTTATTTCCCGGTTACTGTCCGGTTTCAGCCATTTATTCTCATTTTCCCTGTGGGACCTGTTCTGGACACTTTTTGTACTAGCAGCACTGATTTTCACCGGACTTCTTCTATCCAGGAAAATAAAGGCAGGGTGGCTATTGTTGCGCACCCTGCAAACCGCAGCAATCTTGTACACGCTGTTCTACTTTTCCTGGGGATTCAATTATTTCAGGCAGCCAATTGAAAAGAGGCAGCGCTGGACACGCCATATTGAGAAGAAAGATATGTTCCCGGCTGTCCTGGATACGCTTATTTCCAATGCCAATGCCAGCCGTGTTGTGATTACGTTTTCGGATTATAAGGCAGTTGACAGTCTTGTTGAGCTATCCTACAGGGACAATGCTGAACACTTTGGATACAAATACCCCAACGGAAGCCGTAAGCCAAAGACTATGCTTTATACCTGGTTTTTCGCCAAGTCGGGGGTAAGCGGCTACTTTGGCCCCTTTTTCAACGAGGTACACCTGAATGGTGAATTGCTGCCCTCCGAATATCCCTTTGTCCTGGCCCATGAAAAAGCGCACCAGTTTGGTATCTCAGGGGAAGCTGAGGCCAATTTTATGGCATGGTACATCTGCAATTCAAGTAAAGACAACAGGTTGAAATATTCTGCCAGCATCCAGTTGCTTCAATATTTTTTTGCGGATCGCCATCACCAGGAAGCAGTCAAAGAATACCTGAAAAGGTTCGACAAAAAGGCGATGGCAGATATCAGGGCACAACGTGATCACTGGAAGGAACTTAGAAATGAAGCCCTGGACAAAGCACAGACTTCTGCCAACAATGCCTATCTCAAAAGCAACAAAATTCATGAAGGGGTAATGAATTACAATAGTGTCGTAAGATTAACAATAGAATGGTATCTCAATGAATACCCGCTGAATGAATTTGAAAAATCAAGATGAAACCGTTGCGTCCATACTTTCTGAACATCCTGCCGGGTTTTCAGCCTGCCATACCTAATCCCTGGAAACCTGTTTTTCACAAAGCCCTGCTAAATCTCCGGACTGGTTATTGCCTTCGGACATCCTGATTGACTGTAAATATTTAAAGTTTTATTTTTTTGGGGGAATACCTATCTTTATTCTGAAAACTTACCAACCATGCTACGAAAAACTTTTCTCCTGATCAATGCCTTGTTGATTCTATGTCTTCAGCCGGGCTATGTGCATGCCCAGGTGGCAAATGCCAGCCTTGAAGCTGCTTTTATCAATCCGCCCAAAGATTGCTGGCCTCATACGCGCTGGTGGTGGCCGGGCAATTCCGGCTCAAGGGAGGAAATTACGAGGGAGCTGGAAGAAATGCGCAGTCACGGAATACGGGGAGTAGAACAGATTTCGATGGAGCCGGTCTATGAAAAGGGCGACGTCCCCTATCTTTCAGATCAGTTTATGGAGCTATTGAAGCATACTGTCAAAGAGGCCAAACGGCTGGACATGGAAGTTTCACTGAACTTTGGCGGTCCCGGATGGATCATCGGGGGTGAATTTGTTCCTGAGGAGGACAGGAGCAAGGACCTGGTTCCAACTTTTGCCGATATCAGCGGACCACAGTCGTTCAGGGGTGAGCTCCCCAGTGAGCTGATAAAGACCAAAAGATCCTGGGAAGTTTATTCCCCCAGGTTAAATGGAGAGGAGAAGCTGGTGGCTGTCATTGCAGGGCGTATGGACAAATCCGGGAAACTCATCGAAAAAACACTTGTCAACCTCACCGGTTCGGTGAAAAGCAACCAGCTGGAGTGGAGCGTCCCCGAAGGAGATTGGAAACTGATGGCCTTCTGGATCAAAAAAAACGGGATAGGCAATGCCGTCGATCATTTTAACAAAGGGGCCATGGATCGGTATTGCAACTATCTGGGTAATAAATTTTACAGCGCTTTTGGTGATGAATTCGGAAAGACTGTCGAATCACTTTTTGCAGACAGCTTTGAATTGCCCAACCTGGCCAGCGGATTAAACTGGTCGACCGGACTATTTGAAGAATTCAGAAAAACCTATGGATATGACCTGATCCCCTACCTTCCGGCCATCTGGTTTGAATTGGGTGATAAAACAGCCAAAATCAGGTATGATGTAAATGAATTTCTTCACCAAACCGGATTGAACGTCTTTTACAAAAGTTTCCTTGGCTGGTGTGAAAACCACAACATCAAAGGCCGAATCCAGACCTACGGTTTTAATTCGGACAATATTGAATCGGCCGGGATGGCCCATATTCCCGAGATGGAGATCACTGCAGGAGAGAAAGACCAGGCTGACTGGTTTGACACCCGAATCGGACCTAAAAAATATGTCTCATCCGGTGCACATCTCTACGACCGGAAAGTTGTATCCGCCGAGGTATATACCTTTATCCACTGGGAACGCTACCGCGAAACGCTTGAGGAGCTAAAGATCGCCAGTGATGGATACCTGCTGTCCGGTGCGACCAAATTCTACAACCATGGTTTCAACTTCCTGCCTGAGCAGGAGGTAGCCCCTTCCCGTTCCATTCCCTTTGCTGCCTATATCCAGCCACAGAACATCTGGTGGAAATATTATCCGGCGCTTTCGGAGTATATTGCCAGGTGCTCCTACCTCCTGAGGCAGGGTGACTTTAAGGCTGACATTGCCCTTTATTCACCATTGGCCAACCAATGGGCCATCAATAGTATCAATCCCAGAAAATGGACACGGGAATTCGACTGGGGGGAACTTGGAGGGCTGATCGTCTCCAACGGTTATGACTACGACCTTGTCAACGACGATGTACTTCAGAACCATGCCACACTCAACAAGGGAGATATCTGCATACAAAAAATGGCCTACAAAATCCTGGTAGTACCTAATGTTGAGACTATTCCGCTGAAAACGATGGAGTTCATAGAGAAGTATGTAAAGGAGGGAGGCCATGTGTTGTTCCTCGAACGATTACCTGAATTCTCAACCGGCCTCAACAATGCCACTGAAAATGATAAAAGGGTGAAGGAGATTGTTTCCCGTGTTTTCAATGCTCCTCCTGTCCAACAACCTGATGGAACCATTCTGTATGGAATAAAGGAGATAAAATCCGATGCCACAAATGGCCTATCCTATGGACTAGGAAAGGTATACAGGCTCAACAACGTAATTGACAGGCAAATATGGTGGAACAAACAAAGCAGTTACCTTGATCCATTTCTTAAAATTCTTCGCAACAGGATCGCTCCTGATTTTGGAATAGATTTTGCTTATGAAGGAATGCGAAAAAATGAGGGACTTACCTATCTGCACAGGAAAGCAGGAGAAAGTGATTTCTACTTCATCTGTAATGTCCAGGATAAAACCAGCACCATCCCGGTCACTTTCAGGGTTAAGAACAAAAATATCAGGAAATGGGATCCCTTGACCGGCAAAATCTCTTCCATCTTTTCCTTCAGTGAAAAAGCTGAAGGAATCCAGGTTCCCCTTACCATGGCGCCATATGAATCATTTTTTCTCGAATTTGCTCCGGGAAAACCTGACATGCATGTAACCAGTAGCGACTTTCAAAAAATCACCGGTATCGCTAAAGGTGCAATTGAAGCTGAAACAGCCATGAACGGGATTTTCCGGACCACGGTACTTTCATCCGACGGCCAAAGGAACTTTATGTCAGATATTACGGGAGTACCCGCCCCGTATACCATCTCGGGAGAGTGGCAGATGATACTGAAAGGAAATGACTTCCCGGAATACAAAAAAAGAACCAGCATGCTTACTTCATGGAGTGAGGATCCGGCGACAAAGACATTCAGCGGAACAGGCAATTACAGCATAGACTTTGAATTACCCAAAGAATATTTCTCCCCGGATCTGAAGATCTTACTCGATTTGGGCAAAGTTGGCAATGTCGCTGAGATTGAAATTAATGGAACAAACCAAGGTTTCGTTTGGATGAGAGGCCAAAAACCTGAGATCAGCAGTTCATTGAAACAGGGGAAAAATCACCTTGAAATAAGAGTTACCAACACGCTGATCAACCGGATTGCCGCCATGACCAAACCTGCTCCCTTATCACCTGACATGGTTCCGAATTACGGGAGTAAGGACAAGCAGACAAGTATGCCGCGGGAATTCGGATTTACCCCTTTACCGGCCTCAGGACTAATGGGACCTGTAGTGGTGGTGCCGGTCAAAAAGGTAGTGATTCCTCTCTGAACAAATAACTTACAAGGGAAAATTACTGAACTCATGGCCTGTCTGTCTGGTCAATTTTCGGTTCAGGGATTTTTCCTTTTAACTGGTCATATTTTTTAAACTCCCTGAGCTGAATTGAATCAATAGCGCCACTGTTGAGCAGGTTACCTTTGCTGTATTTGATCTGGTAGTTGATGCTGCCCTCTTTGGAATAAATATTCCATTCCCCTTCTGAAAGATCATCTGTGTATAGTCCTTCCATATACAGCACTCCGTTCTCATCGAAAAATAAGGCAGGCCCGCTTTTTTTCCCAAGCAGATAAGTAATCTCACTTTTTTTGGTCCCGGTAGAATAATACTCAATTGATTTCCCGTGTAAAAGATCGTCCCGAAATTCTCTTGCCAACAAGACCGTCCCATGCTGACTGAATCCCATTGAATTACCCTCTTTTTTGCCGAGATGGTAATTTTCTGTCTGAACAATTATATCTCCACTGTAAAAATTCCAGGTACTGTCGCGGTTGGTGCCGTCAAAAACTCCCCTGGCGTATAGTTTCCCTTCGTCATCAAACAGGGAGGAGAAAGCCCTGCCAGAGAGCAGCCTGTAGGACATCTGTGCCTTCAGCTTTCCGTTTTCATGGAATCTTTTCCATTCCCCGGTAGGTTTGTCATCGATAAAATAACCTTCGTATCTTAGGTTGCCTCCGGGATAACGGGCCACCCACTTCCCCTGCCTCATCCCCCTTGCATCAGATTTATTGACAGATTCCTGGGAAAAAGAGGTCAAAGAAAAGGAGCACAATGCCAACAATAAAATTATACTTCTCATCTGTAATTTTTTATGTTCCGTTCCGCTCCACTCCTGAATCCCCGGCAAGTGGATGCCAAAAGAGGAAATTAACTTGGAATTCAATATTAACTGAAAACAAAGGTAGGAAATCTTCTGTGTTCAGCTTAAAATAATTTATTTTTAGCCCCGGGATGGAAATTTCCAAAAATTGATTAAACAGTGTAACACCTTATACCCGGTACCTTGAAAATTGAAAAATTTTTAATCTTGGTTCTTCTGCTGTGGATGGCCGGAACAAATTCCTCTTTCGGCCGGACAGCAAAAAACAATGAAGTTTTGTCTTATACAGATTCAAAATTGCATACTGTTCTATTCTTTACAGAAGGATGGGAGTTTTCACTCCCGGTGCTTGTGCCCGGCAGCAACCAACGGCTGCTCTTGAAATTTGATGAACTTTCCAGGAACCCCCGGAATTACCTCTACACTATCGTACATTGTGATGCTGACTGGTTTCCGTCAAGACTAGTTTCGGCTGAGTATATGGCCGGCTTTGCAGAGAATTCCTTCAATGATTATGCCTTCTCTATTAACACAACAATTCCCTACATAAATTACAGGCTCTTTTTGCCCAATGATGATGTCAAAATTCTCGTTTCAGGCAATTACCTTCTGAAGGTATGGGATTCCTCCAACAAGGAAAAACCGGTACTGATCCGGCCATTTTATGTATCAGAAAAAGAGGTGGAAATTTCAGGAGAAATCCGCAAGGCAACTTTTGAAGGATACAAAGGGCCCAGTCAGCAAGTTGCCTTTGCAATCGACTACCCCAAATTTATCATCACAGATCCCCTGAATGAGATAAAAGCCACAGTCCTGCAAAACTCCAGGACCGATAACCGGGTCAACAGGTTCACCCCGACCTTTATACGGCAAAAGCAACTGGTTTATGAGGATAAGGCCAACCCCTTCAGAGGAGGCAATGAATTCAGAAATTTTAATGCCAAGAACCTGCAGACCAACGGAATGGGCATTCAATCAGTGGAATACCGTGATCCTGTTTTCCATATCTTTCTTCAGAAAGATTATTCCCTGAGCCGGGAGGTTTACCACGCCCAGAATGATCTGAACGGATGCTACCTCGTTAAAAATGACAGGGCTTCTGATGCTGACCTGGAATCGGATTACATCTATGTTCATTTCTCTCTTGCCCCTCCCGACCAGGTTACGAATGATCCTGTCTATGTCTTTGGAGCACTTTCAGACTGGCAATGTACGCCACTCAACCAAATGACCTATAATGCAGAGACCAAATGCTATGAGTTGTCAATCCTGCTGAAACAGGGATTTTACGATTATCAGTATGTGCTCTGGAATGAGGAAACCAAGTCAGCTGACGCCACATTTTTTGAGGGCAGCCATACCGATACGGAAAACAATTACCATTTCTTTGTCTATTACAGGGGATTTTCGTCAAGGTATGACCGGCTCATAGGATACAGGGTATTAAACTCTGTCAACAGGTAATCGACCGAAGTATGCATCCTTCATATCCCGGCAGGCTGACTGCTCTTTTATCCACAACCAGGGCAAGAACGCAGCGTCCGACAATTTGACAGACAGGCCAAAAAACAAAAAACCCGCCATGACAGCGGGTTTTTTTGCATATTGTCAGAAGTATTACTTGACCTCTTCAAAGTCAACGTCTGTCACTTCACCATCTCCTTTGCCCCCTTTTTGCTGGGATCCTTGTCCTTCGCCAGGCTGTCCCTGCGGACCTGCCTGAGCATTTGATGCGTTGTACATCTCCTGTGAGGCAGCCTGAAATACAGCATTAAGTTCGTTGGTGGCTATTTCTATGGCACTAAAGTCCCTGTTTTTATGAGCTTCCTTCAGCTTGTTCAAGGCTGCTTCAATAGGTTCTTTTTTGTCGGCAGGCAATTTATCACCAAATTCCTTCATCTGCTTTTCTGTCTGGAAAATCAGCGAATCAGCATGATTAAGTTTTTCAACCTGGTCCTTTGCCTGTTTGTCAGTTTCTGCGTTGGCAGCAGCCTCCTCCTTCATCCTTTTGATCTCGTCATCGCTCAATCCGGAGGATGCTTCAATCCTTATTGACTGCTCTTTGCTGGTAGCTTTGTCCTTGGCAGTAACATGCAGGATACCGTTGGCATCTATGTCGAAGGACACTTCGATCTGTGGAATACCCCGTTGTGCCGGTGGCAATCCGTCCAGGTGAAATTTACCGATCGTTTTATTTCCTGCAGCCATCGGGCGCTCTCCCTGGAGAACATGAATCTCAACTGAAGGCTGGTTGTCTGATGCTGTAGTAAAAGTCTCTGATTTTTTGGTTGGAATAGTGGTATTGGACTCAATAAGCCTTGTCATTACACCACCCATTGTTTCGATTCCCAATGAAAGCGGAGTAACATCAAGCAACAGTACATCTTTGACTTCTCCTGTTAATACACCACCCTGGATCGCAGCTCCTACTGCAACAACCTCGTCGGGGTTAACACCTTTTGACGGAGCTTTACCAAAGAATTTCTGGACCTTTTCCTGGATGGCAGGCATACGTGTGGATCCTCCTACCAGGATTACCTCATCAATGTCGCTGACATTCAGCCCAGCATTCTGCAATGCTTTGCGGCATGGCTCCATGGTAGCATTGATCAGAGAATCAGCAAGTTTTTCGAATTGCGCACGGGTCAGTGTTTTTACAAGGTGCTTTGGAATACCATTCACAGGCATGATATAAGGCAGGTTGATCTCAGTCTGTGTAGAGCTGGAGAGTTCAACTTTTGCTTTTTCTGCTGCTTCTTTCAAACGTTGCAGGGCCATCGGGTCCAATCTTAAATCAATACCTTCATCTGATTTGAACTGGTCGGCCAGCCAATCGATGATGACCTGGTCAAAATCGTCGCCACCAAGATGTGTATCACCGTCTGTGGATTTAACTTCAAACACTCCTTCTCCCAGTTCCAGGATTGAAATATCAAAAGTTCCGCCACCAAGGTCAAATACTGCAATTTTCATATCCTTGTGCATCTTGTCGAGACCGTATGCCAGTGAGGCTGCAGTAGGTTCGTTGATAATACGACGAACTTTAAGTCCGGCGATTTCGCCCGCCTCCTTGGTAGCCTGGCGCTGTGAATCATTGAAGTATGCAGGCACTGTAATTACTGCCTCTGTAACCTCCTGACCCAGGTAATCTTCGGCTGTCTTCTTCATTTTCTGAAGAATCATGGCTGAAATCTCCTGCGGTGAATACAGGCGGTCTTCTATTTTTACACGAGGGGTATTGTTATCTCCCTGAATTACTGCAAAAGGCACTCTGCCAATCTCCTTTGTAACCTGGTTATAGGTTTCTCCCATAAATCTCTTGATCGAAGAGATGGTCTTGGTAGGATTGGTGATAGCCTGTCTTTTGGCAGGATCCCCAACTTTTCGTTCACCATTATCTACAAATGCGACGATGGAGGGAGTAGTCCTCTTTCCTTCACTATTTGGGATTACAACGGGTTCGTTGCCTTCCATTACGGCAACACAGGAGTTGGTTGTACCCAGGTCAATTCCAATAATTTTTCCCATTTTATTATGTTTTATATTAAATTGTCTTACTGTTCATTTTTCATATACATTCTTGTCAATCAATCTTTGTGCCAATCCTGTCATAAGGTAATTTTCAGCTTTCATGGTAGTAATAATTCAGGAAAAAGGAATCGAATTGTCACCTTTTGTGACAAAACGACAGAGGTATTTATCCTGACCCGTATTTTTGGCATTTGAAACCGGAGGCGGTTTTAATCAGTGACCGTGGACGAAATTTACACCTGGAAATCGCAAAAAGCGACAACAGACAATCACAAACCTTTAATAAAGAATGCATTATAATTAACCGTAGAAAGGACAACATGCCGAACCTCCTGAATTTCCCTGCTTCATAATACCTTTCATTTAACATACCTCCAAAAAAAATGATTCTGTTAACCTGTTTTATTTCAATACTTGGATATCTTTGAAAAAATTACTACAAAAACAACTTTACCATTTTTAAAATGCAAAACCAAGTTCAAACCGAAAAGCAGAATCCCCGCCTGGCATCCCTTGATGTATTGCGTGGTTTCGACATGTTTTGGATCATAGGTGGCGGAAGCCTAATCGTAGCCTTGTCAAAAGCCCTTGACTGGGGTTGGCTGCATGTTGTTGCCGAGCAGATGGAACATGTCAGGTGGGAAGGATTTCACTTTGAGGACCTTATTTTCCCCCTTTTCATGTTTATTTCAGGGGTGGCCATTCCCTATTCAATAACCTCTAAAATCGAGAAAGGCGGCAACAAATTTGAATTGTTCAAAAAAGCTGCCAGGCGCGGACTGATATTGATTTTACTCGGCATATTCTACAACGGGGCACTTGAAAGAGGATTTACCACCATGCGTATTCCCAGTGTTCTGGGTCAGATAGGTATTGCCTACTTTTTTGCCGCCACGATAGTGATCTTTACCAAAGACATGAAATCCAGAATTTTCTGGCTGTTGGGCATACTTATTTCCATTGCCATTCTGCAACTGGGAGTACCTGTTCCCGGCCAGGGAGCAGGATTGCTTGACCCTGTGAACGGCATCAACGCCTACCTTGACAGGTTACTTATTCCAGGAAGGCTGCACGGGAAAACCTTCGATCCGGAAGGTTTATTGTGCAGCATTTCAGCCATTTCAGTAACTCTTATGGGAGCACTTGCCGGGGGCATACTCAGGGACGGACAACCTGCCTCCACCCGAAAAGCCTCCATCCTTGCTGTCACAGGTGCGGCTATCATCGTCACAGCACTGGCTCTTTCCACTTTTTATCCCATTATCAAGGCAGCCTGGACCGTTCCTTTTGACATGCTGGCATCCGGTATCAGTTTTATGCTGCTTGCACTTTTTTACCTTTCCATTGATGTAAAAAACTGGCACAACGAATTGGCCTGGGGCATTGGATCCTATAAGGTTTTCTTTTTCAAAGTCATTGGCATGAACTCCATCACAATCTACGTTGGAGCCAGAATCTTTGATTTCACTGATGCTGCCACTAATTTCGTGGGTTTCATGGAACCATCTCTAGGCAACTGGATTATTATCCTCGGCAGGCTAACACTTGAATGGCTGGTCCTTTACTTCCTGTACAAGAAAAGTGTCTTTCTCAGGGTGTAAACAGTGATCTGAGGAAATATTTCGAATCAACAGGGAGACTTGCAGGATCAGAACATGATCCTGCAAGTCTCCTTTTTTTTGCAGAATATCTTTGTTCCCTCTTTCGTATATTTGCAGAAATTAAATCTGATCATTATGTCCGTGCACAAAGAGATCAAAAGGGTGACTACTCATGTCCTGGCAGAGATGAAACTGCAGGGTGAGAAAATATCCATGCTAACCGCGTACGATTACAGCATGGCCAAACTCGTGGACCAGGCGGGCATTGATGTAATACTGGTCGGAGATTCGGCATCCAATGTGATGGCCGGATATGAAACAACGTTACCCATCACGCTTGACCAGATGATCTATCATGGGAAGTCTGTCGTTAAAGCAGTGACCCGCTGCCTGGTGGTGGTGGATATGCCATTCGGAACCTACCAGGGGAATTCGCTGGAAGCCCTGAATTCTGCCATAAAGATCATGAAAATCACCCACGCGGATGCGGTGAAGCTGGAAGGTGGAAGCGAAGTGATAGAATCTGTGATCAGAATCTTATCGGCCGGAATTCCGGTAATGGGGCACCTTGGACTGATGCCACAGTCGATTAACAGGTATGGGACCTACGTTGTGCGTGCCAGGGAAGAGGAAGAGGCCAACAAACTGATAAAAGATGCAAAATTGCTTGAAGAGGCCGGTTGTTTTGCCATCGTTCTCGAAAAAATACCGGCATCACTGGCTACCAGAATAGCTCAGGAACTGAAAATTCCGATCATAGGAATTGGAGCCGGCAGCGGTGTTGACGGCCAGGTACTTGTAATACATGATATGCTTGGGATTACGCAGGAATTTTCCCCAAGATTCCTCCGCCGTTACCTCGACCTTGCCAGTGAGATTAAGGGGGCAGTCAGCAGTTATATCAAAGATGTCAAATCCTGCGATTTCCCCAATGCCAAAGAACAGTATGAGTGAGGAGAGTTATGAATTATGAGTTATGAGTTATGAGTTATGAGTTGTGGAAGGGCTTAAAGTGTGAGCCGTTACATTAAGATATTTTACCTGTCATGCCAGCAATGAACCAAGATTTTCAGATTCTCTTTGAGGACAATCATCTGGTTGCCATCAACAAAAAGTGCGGCGACATCGTCCAGGGGGACAAAACAGGTGATTCAACAGTTGGAGACGACGTAAAGGCCTATCTCAAAAAGAAATACAAAAAACCTGGCAATGTATTCCTGGGGGTCACTCACAGGCTGGACAGGCCCACCAGCGGAGTACTTCTTTTTGCCCGTACGTCAAAGTCACTTGCCCGGATGAACGAGCTTTTCAGAATGGATGGCTCCATCAAAAAAACCTATTGGGCTGTTGTTGACAACAAACCGGAGCCGCCTGAGGCAACACTCGAACACTGGCTGGTGCGCAATGAAAAACAGAACAAGTCCTATGCCCACCTCAAGGAGCAGAAAGAGGCCAAAAAAGCTTCCCTGACCTACCATTATATAACCTCCTCCGACAGGTTCCATCTCCTGGAAATTCAACTTCATACAGGCAGGCATCATCAGATCAGGGCACAACTGGCGGCCATAGGTTTACACATCAAAGGCGACCTGAAATACGGCTTTGCAAGGTCCAACAAGGATGGGGGAATTCATTTGCATGCAAGGTCCATCCAGTTTACCCATCCGGTCACTCAAGAGCAGATCCATATAACTGCACCGGTTCCGGACGATGCGCTCTGGCAATTCCTGGAAAAAACCCAGAACCCATAGCACGTTGGCAGCAGGCGGATATTTTCACCTGCAACTGTTCATCCAAAAAAAATACCGCCGGAATCTTTAATTCTGCAGCGGTAATTTTGTTATCCCAGATAGATTGCCGCCGATAAACGCCGGACACCTTACGACCTGTTTGCTAATCTTTTATGCATCTCACAGAGAGCCCGTTTTCCTTATCTGTATACGTTCTTCCGATTGCACCTGAGTTGTAATTCAGGTAAATATACCTGGCGTAACTGCCATATTCAGTAGAACTCCAGAAAGCAGCCAGGTATCCTGCAGAATTGTTATAGGAGCCGTTGTAGTTGCGGTAGCCGCCAGGCAAAGCTGTAAAACCTGTTGAATTGGAGGCATAGGTATTTGGAGAAATCCAAAGTGCGGCATCAAATTTTAGCATCCCTCCGGCAACTGAATCAACCCCGAGAGTTAGGCTGAGGGTTGTAAACTCTGTATCTGAAGGAATATGCCATCCTGAAGGGCACAATTTGCCTGTTTGTACGGTATACCAGTTGTACAATACTCCATAATTACTCTTGTAGGAGACAGAATCGTTGGAATAAAAAGAATAGGCCGGCGTAGTAATGTTCGACCATGTGTTGTTGTCTGTTACCAAAGGGATTGCAGTCCCGTTATTCAGCTTTTCAGATCTGAGATTTTCAGCCATCCACACCTGGTTGCCAATGGCAATAGTTCTATATTGATTACCCTCGAAATCAGAAACATTACCAAATTGCATCGTCGTAACAGTATCGGATTTCGAGCAGCCAAATAAAAAGAACAAAACAACAACTGTCAATAAATTAAAGTAAATCATTGTTTTGCCATTTCTAGTCATTTCTGTCTTCATGTTTGATTTGAATATACATTTTTACACAATAATCTCACTTACGGTGTCCCAACATACAGGTAAGTTGACACACTGTTTATGCCGGTAAAGATACCCATTCCATTTTCAACATTTGCTCTAATTTCAGAAATTGATTGAGAATTATTACTGTTCTCCTGGAAAAACAATACATATTCGGGCTGGATCTTGTACAAAATGATGCGATGAAGTCCATAAAACTGGAAGGAGCGGGCATTCAATTCGTAATGGTTTGAGGTGGTAGGCTGGTTGCGGAAAAAGTCTTTGCCGGCAGGGCTCTTTGAGTTAACCGGCACCTTCACACTCTCCACGTTCTTAACATATACCAGGTAGTAACTCTGGTCGTTGTTGGACCAGTCTATTTCCACAGGTGGTGGCATTTCTGGGATCTCGCCGCTTCCGGCCTGTCCCATCTGAGGTATGGCAATGGTGGTTGCCGACAGGGTAACATTCGTGGGTTTGTCGGGTACCAGGGTAATTGCTGAAACCTCCTGACCGTTGTAGGGGATAGAAAGTTTGTAAGAACTCCCGGCAGAAACGACAAAATCCTTGTTGCCGTAAATGCCCTCCCCGGTGTTCGTCAGGGTGTATTTCTTCTGTGAATTTGTTTCAGTGATGGTAACGTCCAGATTGTTGATGTCCATGCCGGAATAACCCATGTCAGAATCGAATGCGATCAATTTTGACACCTTTACGGTAGGACTCTCATCTGCATACAGATAGGATTCTACCACCGGTTTATCATGAAATCCGGTAACTACTGTCTCCTCACAGGAAACCAGTGCCAAAAGGAGAACGAAGAGTATTATCTTATTCATAATCTAGAATTTTACAGAAAAAGTTCGGTTTGGTGTAATTCCCAGGTAGCTGACATCACTTTGCAGAATCACATCATCAACCAGTTGAAACTGCCTGGAGCTAACATTGATGCGGTTATACAGGTTGAAAACCGAAAAACTCAAGGAGTTATTCTTCCCCTTCTGCCTGAACAGGTCAAACCTGTAGGAGGCAGCAAGATCGAGCCTGTGATATTCCGGCAGCCTGTTGGAATTTTTATCGCTTACCGAGTAATAGGAACCTGTTGTACCGTCGATCAGGTTAAGCTGATAGGCCCCGACCGGAGCCGTATAGGGTCTTCCTGTTGCATAAATCCAGGATGCGGAAAAATCAAAATTACCGAACTTGTAAATTCCCACCATTTTTAATTCATGTGTAACATCCTGATTGGCATAGAAATACTGATCAGACTGAAGAGGAAACCTGTTTTTTACCTGCCCCAGTGTGTAACAAACCCAGCCGTTAAAGTTTCCTGCTTTTTTCTGTGCAAGCAATTCCATTCCAATGGCATAACCATCCCCGGTAAAAAACTGTTCCGATTTTTGAACGCTGCTGCCTTGCCGGGGTATTGACCGGTACCGCATGGAATATTCCGTGACGTTTTGATTGTATTTGTAGTATCCTTCAGCACTGAAAAGATAATCGGGCAGATCGTAATTGAGTCCAAGGTTAAAATGGGTGGAAGAACTCACCGGTATATCCACTCCATCCGACAAGATCCAGAAATCCCTGTTACCCGACATGATGTCTTCCCTGACAACCCTGTTGGCAAACTGGTAATACAACCCGGTGGCACCGTTGAGTGTCAGTTTTGGCGTGAACGCATAACTTGCGTTAAGCCGGGGCTCCAGGTAAACCTTTTGAGTGGCGGTGTAAAAATTAGATCTCAACCCGGGTGTAACGGAGAGCAGGTTGTCCATAAACATGATCTTGTCCTGGAAATACAATCCTGCCATATCTGCCCTGATATTTTTGTTCAGTACGGTAAGCGTGTCATTTTGCAGGTAGGTATAATCTATTTTGTAGTTGGTCCCAAAGGCCCCGAATTCAAATATATTCCTGTCATTGAAGATGTACTTCCAGTCATTCTTCAGACTGAAGTCAACCAGGTTGTTCTCCTCCAGAATACCACTTTTTAGAACCTTTGAGGTGCCATTGTCATCCACCGTGATCGACCTCCTTTCATCGCGGGTGCTGTAGTAATCCGAAAAGCTGACGAGCAGGTTGGAGGTCAGGGTTTCGTTCAGCTTCCGGGTCCATTTGGCACTGGCGCCTACGTTCCCGTAACGGGTATAATCTGAATTACTCATGGCAATATTGGCTCCCGGAGGCATCCCGCCTCCACCTCCGTGCTGGCCTCCCCCACCCTCGGGTATTCTGAACTGCGGGGTGTTATCCAGGTAATCAGTTCCGTTGAAAATACTGAGCGTGTAGATGTCCTTTTTGGTGGCGTTAAAAGTGATTTTGCCGTTAAGATCGTAGAAATAGGAGGATGCCATCGAGCTTTTACCCCCTCTCATGGGCATCGAGGTGTTGGTGGTTGCCTTGTTTAAACCGCTGATTTTGTCATACAAATAACCCTGGTAAGATCTTCTGAAAGCGAACAAGGAGGTAATCCGATCGCCAAATGGAATTTCCACATAGGTATTCACACTCAGCAAGCTGACTTCTGCTCCGACAGTGGCCTTTTTCGAGTTTCCATCCTTCCCGGTAATTTCTGTCACACTTGATAACCTGCCTCCGAATTTTGAATCAAAACCACCCTTGTGCAATTGTACGTCCTTGATGGCATTGGAATTGAAAGCACTGTAAAAACCGTACAGGTGATCCACATTGTATACGGTAAAACCGTCGTAAATGATGAGATTCTGATCCGGTGTTCCTCCCCGGACGTACATCCCGGCGGATCCTTCATTGGCCGCACTTACACCAGGCATCAGCTGGAATCCCCTCATTATGTCCTTCTCCCCGATATTGGGCAAAATACGAAGCGCTAAAGGGGCCATTTTTATTTTCTGTTCAACAGTAGATTGCTGAAGGGCCTTGTCGTCTTTTCTTCCTGTAATAAAAACCTCGGTAATGCCTACACTTTGTTGCTTTAATTGCACAAGAAGGGATGGATTCTCCTTTTGCGGGTCCAGTGAAATCTGTTGGGTATGGTATCCTATGTACGAAACAATGATAACTGCAGTATCGGCAGGAACCTTTTCAAGGGCGAAATGGCCGTTCTGATCACTGGTAACGCCAATGGTTGTCCCATCCACCCGGATTGTTGCAAATGGGATTCTTTCCCCGTTGGTGACATCCAACACCTCCCCGGACAGGAGGAAATTTCGTTTGACCGGTACAAGCCTTTTCCTGGTTTGCTGTACTTCCTCCCTTGCCATTTCCTTGTGTTGCTGTAACCGGCTCAGCTGTTCACTGTCCTTTGCAACATAAATGAAACCATCTTTCCACACCAGAATTACCATATCCCAGGCAGAAACAAACATCTTCAGGACACCACCAACCGTCTTTTCATCTTCAGCCATCAGGGTAGTAGTGAACTGACTGACATAAGCAGCGTCATACTTAAACCTGATGCTCAAATCCTTGCCTATCTGAGTCAAAATTTCATCGAGGTTGCCGGAGTAATTTCTTTTGAGCCTGAAATTTTCGACCGTTTGCGTCATTGAAAGTAGAGGAACAAGCAAGAAAATCAGGATTGGTGCTATTCGCTTAACCATAATCAGAACTTTGTATGAGGTATAAAAAAATTTCAGCTATAAATCTTCCGGTAACGACCCCTGAAGCGAAGGAACCCGCATTCCCTGAGGAGTACGAAAGTAGGGGAATAAGCGCAGGAATAAAGACCTGAGCCGTTCGCTTAAACTTTTTTTATTGATTTTTGTGTAGTGTTAACAACTTCAGGAATGTGTCGTTTTGACTTGATATTGGAAGAACACGAATTCACTTTTCAACCGCAATACAAAAAAATTTGATCGCTTCATTCGAAAAAACCAATTCAGCAGAAATGCCCAAATGCGTAGAGAAACGACCCAAAACTCAAATCAAACACCTGTTTTTGGAAAACTAACCTGAAACATGGCATGCAGCACGGGAAAATGGCTCCTGATGGCAAAAATGAACTGCGAATCCCCGGCAGTGGGACCATGAGACAAATTACAAAAAACGGAAATGAGAGCTATGATTAAAATCAACAGGGAGAGCAAGCATCAACCACGGCCAACGGAAGGCTCTTACAACACCGCATGAAAAGAAGCGAATGTCAGCGCATTGCCGATGCTGATTTTCTCCTGCACTTTCAAGCCGTCATCCTGAGAAGGATATAGCGGCAGTGACTACAGACCCGGTCTTTGGAAAAAAGGATCTCCTGCAGCTTACTGTTCAATTGTACCCAACGCCTGGAGAATATCGGCTTTCAGGTCTTCAATATCCTCAATTCCAAGGGAAAGGCGAATACTTAGGTCGCTGACACCCATTCCTTCGCGCCTGGCTTTGTCAAAATCGCAATAGATGGTAGAAGCCGGATGAATAATCAGGGTCTTGTTGTCGTAGACATTGGTGGCACGTTTGATCAACCCCAGCTGATTGATAAAAGAAAAACAATTTTCCCTGGTGGCGAAATCAAAAGCAAGCATGGCGCCCGGGTAGTTGCCAAACTGATTCCTGCTGATCCCGAAAAATCGAGAACCCTCCATTCCAGGGTAGTTTACAGATTTTACCTGTGGCTGAGAGGCTAAAAAAGCGGCCATCCCCCTGCAATTTTCTGCAGCCTTCTCGAATCGCAGCTGGAGCGTCTCCAGCCCAATACTCTGAAGATAGGCTGCAAAGGGAGACATACATGATCCAAGGTTCCGGAAAATCTCCCGGCGCAATTTGTAGTTGAAGGCAAGCGGACCGAAACGCTTTGCCAGAGATGCCAGCTTCACTGACTTACTCCAGTCGAAGGTACCGTAGTCGACAATCAAACCACCGATACTTGTTGCACCGCCAGACATGATCTTGGTACTGGAAATCACTTCGATATCCACACCAAAATCTTTGCCTCTGAATACATTGGGTGGGGTAAGCGTGGAATCAACCACAAAGGGGACACTGTGTTTCCGGGATATCCCCGATAACAGAAGAAGATCGGCTACTTCGAGCTGCGGATTGGTAATTGTCTCCACAAAGAGAGCTACCGTGTTGCCATCGATATTGGATTCGACCTGTTCTGCATCTGTCATGTCACAGAACCGTGCTTCAATCCCAAAATCCCTGATGGTAGATTCAAAAAATACGTAGGTGTTGCCGAAGAGGTGGTTGGAAACGACAATATTCTTGCCGTAAGAAGCCAGCAGCAGGATGACATTGGAAATGGCAGCCATACCGGAACTTAGAGCGGTAACATTCAACGCATCTGTTATTTGCCTGATACGAAGCTCCAGGTTCTCCACTGTGGGATTCGTAATCCTGGAATAGGCATGAACAGGCACTCTTCCCTGGAAGGCAAGCTCCATCTGCTCGGCAGACTCAAAATCAAAGGCAGAATTGCTGTAGATGGGCTGATGCAATGCCCTGTTCACATCATCCTTCGCAAAAGGTGTGTGAATAATTTTCGTGGTAAAACCTTTGGGCTTCAACATACAGAACCTCCTTCTGCCCGGTATGGACTGCCGGCCTCAACGCAGGAAACAGCAATGGCCCTGTTCCTGCCGGCCAGTGCAAGAGGAATCTCAATCTCCTGTTTTTTAAAATCTCTCCGTACAACCCTCATCATTTTGGCTTTTATTTCTCCTGCAAAGATATTAAAACAATGTTTTGGAGGAGGATGCATTTCCATGCAACAACGGGCAACTTCACAAGGATCAGATATAATATTCAATATTGTCGATCCAGCCGGACTTTATCGCATGCATGATAAGCTCGGAGGCACTTGAGACCTCAACCTTTCTGAATATGTTCTTCCTGTGCGTGCTGACAGTATGGATGCTTATATTTCTTCTGTCGGCTATTTCTTTGGTTGTAAGCCCATTGGCAATCAACCTGACGATTTCAATTTCGGAAGCTGTCAGCTGTCCGGATTCGTCCCCCGGAGACTTCACGGTATTGCTATCAAGGTACAAATCAATGATCTCTGC
This sequence comes from uncultured Tangfeifania sp., assembly GCA_964506325.1. Classification (GTDB taxonomy): domain Bacteria; phylum Bacteroidota; class Bacteroidia; order Bacteroidales; family Prolixibacteraceae; genus CAINVV01. Next base: position 2,683 of record CAZDLO010000046.1, on the reverse strand, counting down.
GGAATAGAATTTTTTGCCTTTCAAGGCCGCCCGGATGGCCGACATAAGCTCATCCCTGCCGGCATTTTTGTAGAGAATATTCCTGATTCCAAATTTTGTCAGGGTCAGGAATTCAACTTTTCCAATGAAATTGGTGAGGACCAGGATGCTGATCTGCGGATATTCCTCCCTGATCCTTTTCAGGTCGGCCAGCCCATCATAATCCATGGTGGCGAAATCAGTAACCAGCAGCCCGGAGCCGAACTTCCGAAGCAATTGGAACAGTTCATTTCGTGTTTCAGCAATACCGCGGAGCTCATACTTCCCGTTGCCGGCAAACAGCATTTTCAGCGTTTCCACAACCAGGAACTGGGAGTCGGCGATGATGATGTCGTCAGTTTTGTCTGGACTCATAAAAGGCAATTTTTGCAGGTTGGTGATTTGCCCGGCGGACTTCAACTGCAAGATAAAACTTATTAGTGACTCACGGAATGGTAGTACCTGTCTGAAAGCAAAAGATTATATCTTCATGAATAACCTGTGAATTGATCTGCTTTCACTTTTCAGCCAGCAAATCATCGATCAGTGTATTGAATTCTGCCTGAAACTCGGCGTAGAACTTACCTGTTGCAGGACCGCTGAATCCTGTATGAACTTTTCTCACCCTTCCCTTTTTATCGATAAAGATGGTGGAGGGGAAGGCAGAAATACCTGTCAGGGCAGGCAATGCTTTGGATGCAGATTCTGTTCCGGCCAACCCGGCAAAGAGAAGGTCATACCGGATATCATATCGTTCCTTCAATCTTGACAAAGTATGCTTTGCAAAACCGAAGTCATTTTTTCGTTCGAATGCCAGGCCAATTATCTCGACACCACGGTCTTTGTTTTTCAGGTACCAGGGAGCCAAAAATGCGGCTTCATCCAGGCAATTGGGGCACCAGCTTCCAAGAATGGAAACTATGACCACTTTCCCGCTGTATTTAGGGTCAGACAATGACACGGATACATTTTCCAGGTTGGGAAAGGTAAAGACAATGGAGGAAAATCCCTCCTTCAGTTTGGAAAAGCTGTACGGATCGGCAAGTGTTGCTTTTGGATTTCGCTTGCCTTCCAGCTTCATTGTTTTCCGGGAGGTAACAAATTCGCCGACAAAGGAGGAGTCGGAGGTAAATTCGCCGGAAACCAGGTAGGGTGATGAACCGCTGAAGGCGGAAAGCAGGAATTGTTTCCCGGAGGCAGAACCTTCCAGGTACCTGTAATCTCCGGTGTTTGTCAATATCGAACCGGTAAGCAAAGAACCTGATTTATCAAAAATACCGACTGTTTTTTCAACCTTTTCTCCGCTCCCGATATTGATGTCCCAGGTTCCGGCCAGCGTGTTGGAGGAAGCTTCATTTCCGATCGGAAATCTCGGGGCATCGCCGTATGCGGCAACGAATGGAATTCCCTCACCCGGCTTTTCGGTATTAATTTTCCTGAATTTCCCGTCGATGGCATTTCCTTTAAGTCTACCGGCCAGCACAGCGTCAAAAAGATCTACCGGAATAAAAACCGAGTCGTTCCGGTAAGTAATGTTCTTCAAAACAACCCTTTCACTACCATTGATCAATTGAACCTCCGTGTTGCCCGGGTTTGTTCCGGATACTTCGAAAACAAAAGGAATCCTGTTTTCGGCAAGGACAAACTCCGCGCGCCATCTACCCGTCTTCAGCGGTTGAAATGGTTTCTGACAGGAGTCCGTCAGTAAAATTAAATAGAAGGCAGAAAGGAGGGCGAGCAATTTAAATTGAATCATATGAATGAATTTTAATTCAGGGAACAGCAACGGCAATCCAAAGAAACGGAAAATTCAATATTTATGGACTTCTTTGGTTCAATAATTACCGGATTGTCAAAATACCGGCCGGCATTTCCCAATTTTCGCAAGTCCAATGAAACCATGGAGCCCCTCTCCACTATCTCAACAACAGGGCCACCTTCACTCCCAACAGGACCAGGAATCCTCCAAGGATCCTGTTGATCACTACTTCGTACCTTAAAAAGGCATTCTGCACTTTTTTCTGGGTGAAGAATACCGAAACAATTATGAACCAGGCAAGGGCGGTAAGCACAATAACCAGGGAAATTATCAGAATGATATACACTGGTGTGTCATTGCCAATTACAAATGAAAACAAGCTCAGGAAAAACAAGGTTGCCTTGGGGTTCAGTACGTTGGTAAGAAAACCCATCCTGAACGCCTGGGACCGGGTCAGATCACTTCCCGCATTTTCCCCGGAGAGATCCAACTTGGATTTCCTGGAGATAAAGGCACTGATTCCCATATAGATAAGATAGCCTGCGCCTACAACCTTAATAAGGGTAAAAAGCAGTTCAGACCTGGAGATGATGAATCCTATTCCTGCAGCGCAGTAGAGCAGGTGAACCAATAAACCGGCCACTATTCCGAAACCTGTAAAGATGCCTGATCTACGGGAGTAGCAAAGGGAATTCCTGACGGTTATTACAAAATCCGGTCCCGGACTGACGGCTGCCAGCAGGTTCAATACAAACACGGTCCCAATAAGTGGTAAATATTCCATTATTCAATTTAAGCTTTTTATTTGAATCTGCACATCATGCTCCGCATTGTAAAACCGGTCCGGAATTTTTATCGTGCCCTAAAATAAACAGAAGTATTTGTCTGCAAAAGTGATTAAAATCC
>CAZDLO010000045.1:0-29893 GCA_964506325.1 uncultured Tangfeifania sp. | reverse complement strand
CACCGAAAGTTGACTTGAAAATGCTCATAAAGCCGGGTGGATTAAACCGTGATAATACCAATTAACAAACAAGCCAGATACGATTTTATTCATTGAGGATAACGCTTCAAACATCGAACTGGTTGAACAAATCCTGACCAACAAACGCCCCGATTTAAGATTAATTGCCAATATGAATGGGAAGCAAGCTATTCAGATGGCTATTGATTATTACCCGGACTTAATACTTCTCGATCTTGACTTGCCTGACATTCATGTCAGCGAAGTACTTAAGCTTCTTTTGGCTGAAGAACGAACAAAAAATATTCCGGTGGTTGTGATTACAGCCAGTGCAATGCCGCAAAAAATGATTAGTATGATGAAGGAAGAAGCAAAAAACTACCTGGCCAAGCCACTGGATGTTATTGATTTTTGAAAATGGCTGATGAGTTTTTGACGAATAAAAATTGAACAACAGCAGATCAATAAGAACAATAAAATATTGACCAATAATTAACTATAACCTATTTTCATTCCTGTTAAGAAAACAAAATGGTAAAACAATATTTAACACTGTATGCTTTATTTTTTCTGGCCACTTCCCTGGTATCATTCTTTGTGACTTTTTTGGCCTGGCACAGGCGATCAGAAAAAGGGGCAAAAGAACTTGCTTATCTTATGTTTTCAGCAGGAATTTGGTCTTTTCTTATTCTGCTTGAAACGAATTCGGCGACCATGGCTGATAAAATATTCTGGTCAAAACTCGCCTATTTTGGTGCGTTATCCACACCCTTATTTTACCTGATATTTGTGCTTCGGTTTACTGGCAAAGACAAATTTATTACGCTAAGAAATACTTTGTTGCTTTTTGTCCTCCCGGCAATTGTATTGGTACTCACTTTTACGAACGAGAAACACAATCTTATCTGGACCGGATTTTCTGCAATAAGTAATGAAACGAACATGATGGAGTACTACCATGGGATTGGATTCTGGATTGGTTATGTAACCTATACCTACGTTTTATTTTTCATTGCAACAGTCTGCCTCTTTAGTTTTATATTCAGACATACCAAGTCGTCGCGATTACAGGGATTGATTGTTTTTATTGGAGGTTTGTTGCCATGGATAGCCAGTATTATTTATCTCAGCGGTAATAATCCGGTGCCTGGTCTCGATTTGGTGCCGGTAAGTATAATTTTAACTGGTATTCTGTTTGCTTATGCTGTTTTATATATGAATCTACTCAATCTGGCCACGATTGCCCGTAAGACTCTTGTTGAAACCTTATCAGATGGAATTTTAGCGCTCGACGGGCAAAACCGGATACAGGATATCAACCTGGCTGCTTTAACATATTTGGGAATTACCAATAATAGTACCGTCATTGGACTTCCATTTGAATCAGCAGAAATTACTGACCGATACATTGCAAATGCTGTATTGGATCCGAAAGCAATCATTCAGACGAAGGTTCAAACAGGTGATGAGTTAAAGACCTTTAATATTACCAAGCAGGCAATTAAAGACCATGCTGGCAGCCGGTTGGTAATTATTAGCGATATAACTAAACAAATAATGGCCGAAGAACGGCTAAGTAAGCTCACCAATTGTTTATTTGGTTTCGGTACCGACAAAAATTCAAATATCAATAGCCTGGTGGCATTGTGTGGGGAAACATTGGTTGCAACATGTGCGCTGTATAATAAACTCGAAGAGGGTAAACTATTTACACAGGGGCAGTGGCAAGCTCCCCCTGAATTTCAAACTATTGACACTGCTGATGGACACATCTGTTATGATGTGATTAAGCTTGGCGGCGATGAACCACTCATTATACGAAATTTGCAAACTACAAATTATTTGCATTCAGACCCTAATGTGTCAGCATATGGCTTGCAAACCTATATTGGAATTGCAGTAAAATACCACAAGAAAGCAATTGGATCGCTTTGTGTAGTTTATCAGGATGATGTAATTATCGAACAGGACCTCTTGGATTTCTTAAGCATTATTGGCTATGCCATTTCTATTGAAGAAGAACGCATGCATGCTGAAAATCAATTAAGAGCGAGCGAACAGCTGCAGCGGTCACTTTTAGAAAATGTTGCCTTTGGAATTGTAATCATCGATCCTGAAACACGAATAATTGAGCGGGTGAATACTTATGGGGCCATGTTAATCGGCGATACTAAAGAAAACATAGTTGGACGTAAATGCCACCGGTTTATTTGTCCGGCAAATGAATTTAATTGCCCGGTATGCGATCTGAAAAAGGAGGTTGATAATTCTGAAAAGATTCTGGTACGGTCTGGCACTACTGAGATTCCAATTCTTAAAACGGTTAAACGTATACGAATAGCAGACGAAGAAAAATTAATGGAGAGTTTTGTGGATATTTCGTTGCAAAAGGATGCCGAAAAAGAAATGCAGAAAGCACGAATGGAAGCTGAAAAGGCAAACCTTGCCAAGAGTGAGTTTTTATCGCGCATGAGCCATGAACTTCGAACACCAATGAATTCAATTCTTGGATTTGCCCAGTTACTAGTAATGAGTGGACTTAATTCAAGTCAAAATAAAGGGGTCAAACACATTTTGCAAAGTGGGAAACATCTGTTGGATCTGATTAATGAAGTGCTCGATATATCACGTATTGAATCCGGGAACATTTCACTTTCGTTAGAACCTATTCAGGTAAGTAGTGTCATCCAGGAAACAATTGAGATTGCTATGCCTCTTGCTAATAAGCTTCAATTAAAAATTGACGTCGAAGGAGCAATTGAAAAACCTGTTTTTGTAAAATCTGATCGCCAGCGTATGAAGCAAGTATTGATCAATCTGATCAATAATGCAATTAAATACAATAAAGTTGGCGGATCAATATATTTAAAAACAGAACTGATGCCTGAAAATAGTGAAGGTATTTCTCTTGTTCGAATTTCTGTGACTGATACCGGACTAGGCATTTCGGCTGAAGATATTCCTAAATTATTCATGCCTTTTGAACGTATTGGAGCTGATAAATCAATAACGGAAGGAAGCGGTCTGGGATTGACTGTAGTTAAAAAGATAATGGAGGCTTTGGGCGGAACTATTGGCGTTGAAAGTGTCTTGGGTGAGGGAAGCACCTTTTGGTTCGAACTCCCACTTATTGAAAGCCCGCTGGAAAATATGAAAAAAAATGGCAATCTGACTGATTTAGAAACCAACCTGGCCCTAAATAAAGGCACAATTTTATACATTGAAGATAATGACTCGAATATTGAATTGGTTGTACAAATAATTTCCAGCCAACGTTCGAAAATCAATTTGATTACTAAAATATACGGGAAGCAGGCAGTTCCTTTAGCCATTGAATATCAACCCGACCTGATTCTTTTGGATCTTGACTTACCCGACATTCATGGAAGTGAAGTGCTTAAACGACTTCAGGCTGAAGAAAAAACCAGGGGAATACCGGTCATTATCATCAGTGCAGATGCGGGGCCTAAGCAGATTGAAAAATTACTAAAAGCAGGAGCCAAAAATTATCTGACCAAGCCCCTGGATATTATTGATTTTTTGAAAGTTATTGATGAATGTTTGTCAAGAGGTAATTAACTGGACACGTATGTCATGGGTTGAAGAAATGATATCGTAGCGTGCGATATCTTCCTGTTACCCAGGCTGTAAAGTGGATTAAAGTGATGTAAATCAGTTTAGCCCACTTTTTATTTTCAGGCAATTGTCCGACAGGTTTTCTGTCTTATTTTCAACTCCCTACCGCAAGGCTACGGTAAATATTTTCGCAAACAGTTGTATCGCTTTTTCTCCGGCCGGGTTGGGGTACCACATATTTCTCAAACCGTCTGCGAAATTCTATGGCCTGATTTTGTACTTGCAATCGGAGAATCCATCCTTTTGCATAGATTTCCGGAGATATTGATCCAGGCAATTTCAAATCTTCAAACCTGTTATTCTGCCAATTCCGGTTCAGGCAAATATTCTCAATCCCGCAGTTAAATTTCCGTAGCAATTTGATAAAAACCCATTGTAACAAATCAATCTATTTTGATAGGTTTGATTGGTTCAAACGAAGACCAGAATTGAAATTCAACTAACGACTGTTTTACCCTGTTTTACCAATAAACCAGCTTTCTGGACCTACTGCCTGGTTCTTAAGAAAGCATATGGAAAAGAGTCACCAAACATTCTATATTAAACCTTATGGAAAATTTTTCAAGAAGATCATTTATCGCTAAATCTGCCATTGCCGCTGCGGGTGTTTCATTGCTTCCCGGATTGGCTGCATGTAAGCCGGGTAAAGTAAATATTGCCATTATTGGCGTGACCGGGCGGGGCCAGGACCATTGGGTCGATCTTGTGAACGAGAATGTTGTCGCCCTGTGCGATGTAAGTGATACTGCTATTGCGGAAGCATCCAAAAACTTTCCCAAGGCAAAAGTGTTCAAAGACTTCAGGGTGATGTTTGACAAAATGGCCCGGGAGATTGATGCAGTGATCATTGCCACTCCCGACCATATTCACTTTGCGGCTGCCATGGTTGCAATGCAGCTGGGTAAGCATGTCTACGTTGAAAAGCCCCTTGCCCACAATGTCTGGCAGATCCGGACCCTTCGCAAGGCTGCCAAACATTACAATGTCATCAATACGATGGGAATCCAGGGCCATTCCACCATGGGAATCCGTTATGTGAAAGAATGGTACGAAGCAGGGATCCTGGGCGAGGTAAAAGAGGTACTTGCCTGGTTCGAGGGACCTGAGTTTGATCCGAAGGGATATTTTACCAAACCTGCCAGTTTTCCTCCTTCCGAAGAGCAAGTTCCTGCCGGGCTGGATTGGGATTTATGGGTAGGACCGGCGAAGATGCGGCCTTACAGCTCCACTTACCTTCCACGTTTCTGGAGGAGCTGGTACGAATTTGGCAACGGTGGCCTTGGCGACTGGGGATGCCATACCCTGGATGCCCCCAACTGGGCCCTCGATCTAGGTCTGCCAACCTCTGTGGAGCCCATCCTGCGCTCTCCATCTGCTGAAGGTTTTGTGTCAGATAAATCGGTGCTGAAATTTGAATTTGGTGCACGCGGAACGAAGCCGCCTGTGAAACTAACCTGGATGGACGGCGGTGAGAAACCCGAAAACCGTCCGGAGTGGGGACTCAAGGCGATGCCGGGAAGGGGAATGATCATGGTTGGAGAAAAAATGTCGCTGCTCACCGGCGGAAGACCGGCGAATCCAAAGCTTCTGATTCCTGATGCTGACTGGGACCACTTTACCAAGAATCTTCCGAAGGAGACGATCCCGCGCGTTGAGGGCGGTCCGGTTCTCGAATGGATACGGGCGATCAAGGGAGAAGGTCCGGTACCTGGCTCCAATTTTGAATACTCTGCTCCGCTGAGTGAAATTGCTGCCGTTGGTATCCTGGCACAAAGGCTCAATACCCGCATCGAATATGATGCTGCCAACATGAAAGTCACCAATCATCCCGAATTCGACATCTTTATCAAGGAGCCGGTAAGGGATGGATGGGCCTATGGCGAAGATCTGTGGAAAAGTTAATACCACAGTTTTCCGGATAAACAGTTTTCCCGGTAATTATTTCCCCCTTTTTAACGGACAATCAAAACCACCCGGCGTATGCCATTTATTTACCGGAAAGTATCGTCACGGGCCCGAACAATCCGGAAGGTTGCAGCTGACTCCCTGCTGTATATGTATTAACAGGGCACCAGGTCTGTTTGACGGCCCCCGGCATGGAGTCGCCAATCAACCTGTTCACCCAGGTGTTAACCACCTCTATTTTCAGTTCATTTTCTCCTGGCCTGACCAGTTTGGTGATGTCAAGCCGGTAAGGTGCTGTCCAGAGACCGCCTGAATAGCTTCCATTTACAGTCACTTTGGCCATGGCACTGAATGAGCCCAGGTGGATGAGAACCTTTTCTCCGTCCGGTATTTTTTCCAGGTTGAATTTGCAGGAATAGACAGCTGTCCCTGAATAATACCTTATTTTCTCATCCTGGCTAGTGGTCCAGTCATGGAGTGTTTCAAAAATAACAGGTTCTTCAGGCCCTCTTTGTGCGGTATCGAAGCGGACCGTCCACGGACCTTTAAGATCCGTGATCAGGGAAGATACGGGATAATTTGCATCCGGTCCGGCAGCCTTGGATTTGCCGGAAGACTTGCGGAAAACCACAAAAACACTTTCAAAGGGCTCCAGTTTTAAAGGAACTTCAGTGGTTGTCTCTTTCTGGTCAAAAGCCGGCAGATCGCGTATGTATCCGGTGGTCGCTTCCCATAGTTCGGGTTGCATCCCTTTTATCCTGAATTCAGGGTTGATGCTCTTCGTTTCAGCTGTCTGATTTGTCACAAAGTAGATTTCTCCGTTTCCCATTGTACGGTGCCCATAGTGTATGGATCTGTCTTCAGGCAAATTGCAATCGGGTACACAACTGATAAGGGCAAAAGCTTCTTTAAGGTTCATGCCGTTAATTATCATCCCTTTTCCTGCTTGCCGTGATTTTATGTTCAGACCATCCACATTGCCCCACAATTCGTCAGCCATAGCTTTTACCCGGTTGTCGGCTTCAGGCTGGTTTTGTAAACTGGGCGACCGGTTGGGTGCCGGACCCAGGATCACTGCGCCATCATAGACGAGTTGCTTTATTTTGGCCAATAATTCCGGTCGCATGGTTTCCAGTTTTGGCAAGACCATGATCCGGTATTGGGTACCATGAGGCAAGGTGATAAGTCCGTCTTTTACGGTCATGTATTTTTCAATCACCTCTGCATTCATGTAATCGAACTGGTAACCGACAGGAAGTGCAGGATCGGTAATTCCTGTCATCTTGGGGGCATCCTCCCCGATAAAATAGGCGACATCTGCAACATTCAGTCCCTGCTGAAGCATATAATTTGTCCGTTTCAGGTATTGTGTGTAAAGATCCATCTGCGAGAACCAGGTGTTTTTGCGGTTGAATTCATTGCCAAACCAGGCATTTACTCCCGGATTTTTATCCTCGTAGGGTTGTGTGATAAAGACATGCAACAAAGTGTTGTTGATCCCTTCGGCAAAGAAGCGATCGCCCCGCTGTTTGATGACTCCGGGATACCGGCTGAAAGGTTTTCCCGAGCAGGTGTTTGATTCGGCAGAGATTTTTGTCTTTCCATAAATGTGACCGCAGGAAGTTGCTGCCCTGTTCTCGATGTCGCCCAGCTCCCCTTCGCTCCAGAACTCACCGCCGATTTCATCCGACTGTCCGCCGTACATCAGGAATTCGCCAGGAAAACCCCAGTGGCCGTAGCATTCCAGCCAGGTTCTGAGCCCATGTTTATGGCTGATATCCCTTAGTCCGCCAACATAATCGTAGGCAACCTTGTCAGCAACCATTCGCCTCATATCCCACAGGAAGCGGTCTGACTCCAACTGGCTGTTAACGACTTTTCCCATGTAAACCGGGAGATATGGCAGGGGGTCATATCCGTATTTCTGTTTGAATTCATCCAGGAAACCATCTGTGAAGTTCTGTCCTCCCTTTTCATAGCTATCCTGTACAACGACCTTGAAACTTTTGCGATCGGCTTCAGGGATTCTCCTGAGTACTTCTCCCATATGGCCATCGAAATGCTTTTCCACCAGTTTCCTGCTCATCTTGTCGACCTCATAACCTGTAGCTTCCGGTGATGCCGGTGAATTCACGGTACCTGTTGGAGTCATGCCCATGCGCAGGATGACCCATTCACCATCAGGAACTTCCCAGTTAAGTGTCCCATCCGCTGCAAGGCTGCCGGAAATATCGATAACCCTGGAAGCGTCAACCACAGTTGCTTTGTCATCAACCTCCGGCTGTTGAGCCCACTGATACTCTTTCCAGTAGGGAAGAGGTGTCGGGTGCATTTTGGCCAGCGTCTTCTCACTGTAACGTTCGACAAGTGGAGCGGCAGAAATCCTTACTTCAGCAAGTCCACCGCCAGGCCTGGAATTTTTGATGGTTAAACGAAAATCTGAGGCAGTTGTTGCCTGAAATGACATCGCTACGGGGGCATAGGGTTCAAAACCAACATTCAGTGAAGGGTTTGAACGATTTATCCGAAATTCAGTCAGTGTCCGGTATTCTCCCAAAACTGTCCTGTATTGCAGTCGGGCATCCGCCAGCAATGGTTTTTCAGTGGACCGGATAGAAATGCTTCGGGCAGTAAAGGGTTTTATGGATTTAAAATCTATCGTCAGTTCATTGTTTGGCAGTAAATTGATGCCGGTTTTTTTGTCGCCATCCAGAATGCTTGAAAGGTCTGCAATTTTGGGCTCTGATGTTACAGTGCCATTCAGGTTGCTCAAAGCCAGCAGGTCATCTTTTGGCACAGGGTAGGCGATAACCCTGACATCCTGAAACAGGCTGATCGGCTGTGCCAGTTTCCCGGTGAATTTCAAGGGTCCCTTCACCCGTGTTTCTGACGAACAAAGGTACCGCATAGCGTCTTCTGATTTGATCCAGGGGCCGCCTGACTGGCTCCAACCGGGTGAATTGAATATCCCGATTTCAATGTTTAACTCAGTTGCGGTTTTTAAGGCCGCATGCAGGATGTCCCACCACTCCTCTGTCAGCATTTTTACTTTGCCGTACGGAATATCAGAAAGGCCTATATTTCCGATAAATGCGCGGTTAATACCGGCCTTTTTCATGGCATGGAGGTCATTTACAACCCCTTCTTTGGATATATTGTCTGAGATCCAATACCAATAAACACTTGTCTGAATAGAGTCGGGAGGAGTGACGAAACCGCTTTCAAGTTTTGCATCTGAAATCTTTTGGTTTCCTGTGGAACATGAAACAGCAAATAATGCTGTACTTAGCCATACGATCAAGTAAAACCTGTTTTTCATTTTGGGATAGGTAGTTTCTTAGTTTATTGATTCACGAAGCATCCGTTCATGCCAGGCAGATATCCATGGGCAGTCTATACTCCGGATATTTTTGGTTAAGTTAATCTATTTTCAGTTTTGCCTGTAATCTGTGGTTTACATTTTTTGCAGGATTACCTCTCTTGCGGTCAGAATGTTATTGTTTTTCAGCACGACGGTAAGATCTGCCCAATTTCACGAGCAGGAAACAGAAAAGGTTGCCAATTTGGCAACCTTTTCTGTTTGGAGTAACTCTTTTATTTTAAATAATATACGGATAAAAATATTTCGCCGGCTTACATTCGCTTCCCTGGCATGGGACATTTCCCGCTAATTAGAATCAATGTAAATAAGGTGAAGTTTCAAGAACCCTTACTGATTTTTCACAGTATATATCGGCTTCAGATGATTGCATCTGCCATTCAACAACGAATAACCGGATCACGGAATCACCGTGAAATTCAGCTGTATTTTTTATTAAAAACAATTCTTCTTCCTGAACCAGTTTATTGTGCACTTCGTGGGAAGGTGAATCATAGCTGCCGGTTTGGCGGGAATTAAAGTGTTTCAGGTTCATAATTGCTTTGTAAACTATTTTTGATTTCGCCCGTTGCCAAAATTACTACCAAAATTCCTAAAAACCACCCCTCAATGGTTAAATTATTATTGTTAAATGTTAATATTTATTTATTTGATTAAATCTGATAAAAGCTAGAGTTCCCGGCTAACCTGTTCCGCCACCTTCACAAGCCTTTTTAGCAATGCTTGTCCATCCGAAAAAGACGGATTTTTCTGGTGCCATCCCTCCCAGAGTTGTTGTAATTCATTAATTACCTCAGCATCTGCAACCAGTGCGTATTCTTTCATAAAATCTTTCACTGCTGTCGGTTTGTGATTTACATAGATTCCTTTTGCTTCCAGGGAAAGTTTTACCAGGGTCATACTGTGCCAGATGGTGTTGAAAGCCAGGACATCAGCAGGCACAACCCTTTCCAGTCCAATGGGTGTTTTTTTGAGGCTGTCGCTGAATTCAGCAGCATCACCGCAGCTGATTCTTTCAAGTTCTTTCAGTTCTTTCAATAAGGCAGGCATTTTGTGCTTTGCCTCTTTGGACAGAATCTTCTTCAACCCCTCTTTTTCGGGATAGAGGTTGGCAGTAATTTTCCCCTCTTTAAACGCCTTGTCGGCCAGCAACATCAACTCGTCCAGGTGAACGATTTCCAAATCCGACTTTGAAAATGAATCCGTCGCCTCTTTTATTTTACCCATAGGAATCGAATGGTTTACCAGGTTAAAGACGAACAGGGGCCTGTTGGGGCAGGCACTGATAAAATCCTTAATAACACTGGCTACATCATCCCCTATATGTATCCCTTCACCAATGAAAATGTAGGGTTGGCCATTTCCAAGGAAACTTTCCTCAAAGGCAGACTCGCCCATCCCCCTGGCAAATCCTGTGGCATCCGGCATTGAACGTTTCATCAGGTCGTAAAAACCTGGTATCTGTGCCTCCTGCCACCAGTCGCGGTCGTTCCAGTTGGTCATGTGGACTGTTGTCAGTCCGCATTTTTTCATGTATTCATTGCTGATTTTCAGGAATTTTTCGGGATGTGGGTGACGGTAGGGATAGGTATAGGTAGCACCGGCAGGTCCGGAAACAAAATAATCTGCCTGCTTCATGTTTTCCATATAATACTGAACAGTGCCTGGCATCAGGTCGTATGCCAGCGGGAGGAAACCCCAGTTGTACTTGAAATTGCCATGAGCCGGATCTGCCCAGTCCCTGGTAACATGATTCTGCATAAACCAGGCAGCATCCCCGTCGGTTGCCATCAGTGCCATATAAACCTTGTTTTCCACTTTGAGTTCATCCGGATTGATAACCCGTTGGCGGAAAACTTTCTTCCTGTCCAATGGGATGCTGGAATGGACTGTCAGGTTCGATGTGTTAAGGCTGCACATGCCGTAATGGCCAAAATCCGAAGCAAGCCCGATCGCCTCATGCTCCTTGTCCCTGCTGCAATGCCATCCGAAAAGTATGGCACCTTCAGGAACTTTGCTGTAAATCTCTTTTAAAAGGTTGAAATCCGCCTTGTCTCTTTCAGATGAAGAAATGTCGAAAGAAAAGACTTTGTGCGCGATAACATAATCACGGTTTTTATAGGTGGAAGTGGGCCACTGTCCTTCATGCACACACAACGCAGCCAGCATGGTTTTGTTGCAACCGGGCAATAATTCCAGTGCCGCCTTGCGGTAGATTCCGACCATATCTTCGCCATTGTTATTCAGTTCCCTCTTTTTTGTCAGTCCAAATTTTTTCAGCATACCTTCCTGGGCAGGAGTGGCCGGAAGAAGATTCTCTAAAGAGCCTATCGTTGTCGCAATATTCAACAGGTGAGGAGACTCCGGAGGGTACACGATATAGCCATCGATTTCACCGGCGAATAGTTGAAAAAGTTCGTCGGTTCCGGCAACTTTTTGATAGTCAATACCAAAGCTTTTTTTGTAATATTCAAGCCAGAACACGTCATTTTCATTTCCGTTGAAGTAAATACGGGTCTTCTTTCGGTTGACCAGTCCCTGGAAACAAGAGAGCAGATTTTTATCAGCCCAGTCCATATCACTTTTTACATCGAGGACAAAGAGCTTGTCAGGAACGGTACCGCCCGGCATTATTCTGCCCGGCTCTGCCTCCGGTTGACTATCACATCCAATGGTAGTAAAGAGTATCAATACAGTAAGAATAAATAATGATATTATAATGCAGCACTTTCTCATGGCAGAATATTTAGTTCCCTTAAATATAGAGAATTCTGAGATAGTTAGGAGCATGTTTTGTCTTGAATTTAAGCCTGGTATTTTTCGATTAAATATCAGATTAATAGGATCTGTGGAATCTTACTGCTATGCCTTCCCGGTAAGCCAAATCCTTCGTTTATTTTGATTGCTGGCTCCGGGTAAACCGGGACCAATTGCTTAAAGGATGCAGGAGATGAAGGTTGTTTTTATGACCTGAAAAAACTCCTCCATTCAGTAAATTCCAGTTTTCATTTTTTCACCATACCATCAACGAAAGCCTTTAATATAAATGGCTTTTCTATCTTTAGGGTTTGAAACCTTCTATTCTATCATTTGGATACTACAGTCATTAGATTATGAGAAAGTTAATATTTGCAATATTCGTTTTGTCCTTGGTTTTGGTACAGAATACCAGGACCGGAGCACAGGTTAATCCGGCCTTTCATTCTTCTTTGCTGGAACAACTGACCCTGCCTTCCAACGCCCAAAACAGGAGGTCTTCGAGTACGGATTCAAATTATGACGGGAATGGCGATTCGAAATTAATTTTACCGGGCGAGACCCTGGTTCTGGCAGAACTGGAGGGTCCTGGCATCATTAGGCACCTCTGGAATACGTCGGCTTCGCTCAATCCATATTCTGCCCGGGCAATGGTTGTCCGGATTTATTGGGATAATTCGGAAAAGCCAAGTGTTGAGGTCCCGCTTGGTGATTTTTTTGGTGTAGGCCAGGGGGCGAATACCGATTTTCAGTCCCTGCCGGTGAATGTTTCCTCCTATGGCAGGTCCCGGAACTGTTTCTGGACCATGCCCTTTAAAAAGCATGCTAAAATTACCGTATCCAATGAGCTGGCCGGGTTTGGTCCTGCCTATTTCTATTATTACGTCGATTGGGAGAAAGTTGAAGCCCTTCCGGCCGATGTACTTTATTTTCATGCCAGGTACCATCAGCAAACTAAGGCCAAATCCGGTGACCATGTTATTCTGAATACCAATGGCCGCGGAAACTATGTTGGAACGGTCTATTCCGTAATGCAGGCATTCAACGGGTGGTTCGGGGAAGGTGATGACAGGTTTTTCATAGATGGGGAGAAGGTTCCTTCGATCCAGGGCACCGGAACCGAAGATTATTTTGGCGATGCCTGGGGTTTCAGGGAGTTCTCAGGCGCATTCAACGGAGTTCCGCTGTACGAGGGACCGATGGCCGGAGATCGTGTTTCTGCCTACCGATGGCATATCAGTGACCCGGTCCATTTCAAAAAGTCGTTGAAAATGTCCATTGAACATCGTGGCAGTGTCGTCGACAACAGTGGAAAAAAATTGTCCAGCTCCAATGAACGTGCCGATTGGGTTAGTTCAGTGGCATTCTGGTACCAGACTCCCATTGCCTTTGCAGAGGCAGGTCTGCCCCCGGCCGCAGAAAGGATACCCCCTTACGAAGTAAAGCTGGCCGCCGACTTGAAGTTCAAAGCGACCCCCAATGAAACTGCCAGGGAGACGGAAGGAATCATGTTTATGCCCGGACAACCTGACGGGGAAATAGAATTTGAGTTTGAGGTCGGGGAGACCGGACGTTATAAAATATCCGCGGTTCTTGTGGATGATGTTTCCGGTAGCAGGTACCAGCCCCGCATTGACAATATCGCAGCAGGACCCGTCCTGGATATGATCAGCAAAGGAGGTAACTGGAGAGATTACCGACTGGGTGTTTTCAGTCTGGAAAAGGGAACTCACATGCTGAAACTGCAGGGGAAAGGCGCTTCCCCTGACTGCCGTCCGGATGTAAATTCAAAATTCACCATTGGCATCAGCTCGATTTCACTGCTGCGGCTGGAGAATCTGTAGCGGATTGGCAGGTTATTTTTGTTGAAATATCTGACTGACAGGGTATAACTTACCTATTCCGGCACTGCAATCTCAGGTGCAGTCAATTCATACCTGCATCACACCTTTGGAGCGCCCTGCAGGCTTAAACGGAACATTTTTTTTATTGCTGCGTTGAACAATAAGTATTTAAGTAACAAGAACTAATTAATGTCGTGTCTATACACCCCCAAACCCGTAAAGGGGCATTTTTGTTGCAATTATCTGAAATTATGATAGATGCAAGAAGTCCCCTTTTAGGGGATTTAGGGGTAAATTGAAAAATGAAAATTGAAATACGACATTTAAGCATTTATTGTATTTAGTTGAACCAACTTTAACTTTATTGTCATGCAATTTAAATCTCTGATCTCGCTCTTTCTGATTGTTTTACTGGCCATCATCTTTTCCGGTTTTAATCTGATGAAGAATGAAAACACTCCTTTGTCGGATAAAGAGACCCATTCTGCGGCTGAAAATTACAGGCGTTTTTGTGCCGGTTGTCACGGAGATAACCTGGAAAAATTTAAATCAAAATCGTGGATGGATGAAAAGGGAAACAAATCAGCTGCCAACACTATCAAAAACGGGATTGCGGACCTGGGAATGCCCACTTTCGGTAAAATATTTTCAGACAGTGAAGTGGAAGCATTGGCGGCCTATGTGAAAAAAGGAATTCCTGAGGATAGGACTCTTTTAAAGCCTGCCGTTTCCTTGGGAAGTATTGTTGAATCCGAAGTCCAGCGATTCGTCGTTGATACAGTTGTAACCGGATTAAAAGTTCCCTGGGGGCTCGCATTTCTTCCCGGCGGAGATATGCTGATTTCTGAGCGTGCAGGAAGTCTGTACCGTTTTTCCAATGGAAAGCTCTCACAACCTTTGGAAGGTGTACCGGAGGTATTGGTCAAAGGGCAGGGGGGATTGATGGATATCTGTCTTCATCCTGATTATGAGAAGAATGGCTGGATTTATTTCTCTTTTGCTTCACCCAAGCCGGGAAGTGATAATCTTATGGGCAACACAGCCATTTTTCGGGCCAGACTAAAGGGTGACAGGCTGACTGATCAGCAGGTTATTTTTAAGGGATCACCGGAAACCAACAAATATCACCACTATGGAGGTAAACTGGCCTTTGACAGGCAGGGGCACCTTTATTTTGGGGTCGGCGACCGCGGACAACATTTTGATTTTCCTCAGAAACTTGACAATACAAATGGGAAAATGCACCGGATCAACGACGATGGCACTATCCCATCCGATAATCCCTTTGTGAACACTCCGGGTGCTGTGCCATCCGTTTACAGT
Source organism: uncultured Tangfeifania sp. (assembly GCA_964506325.1). Classification (GTDB taxonomy): domain Bacteria; phylum Bacteroidota; class Bacteroidia; order Bacteroidales; family Prolixibacteraceae; genus CAINVV01. The sequence continues at coordinate 15,049 of CAZDLO010000045.1, read as the reverse complement.
TACGGACACAGGAATCCGCAGGGGACATGTATTCACCCCGTAACAGGTGAACTCTGGGAAACGGAGCACGGACCCATGGGCGGTGATGAACTGAACCTGATTGTGGCAGGAGGTAATTACGGCTGGCCGGTTATCTGTTACGGTATAAATTATGATGGGACAGTACTCACAGAATTTACGGAGAAAGAGGGTATGGAACAGCCTGTCTATTATTGGCTACCTTCCATTGCACCCTGCGGGATGACCTTCCTTACCGGTAACCGGTACCAAAAATGGGGTAATAACCTTTTTGTCGGATCCCTGCGGTTTAAATACCTTGAAAGGATAGTTGTCAGGGGCCATTCAGTCCAGCACCACGAAAAGTTGCTGGAAAACATAGGACGGGTCCGCAATGTTGCAGTAAGTCCTGACGGACTGATTTATGTTGCCATTGAAACTCCGGGAAAAATTGTACGACTCGTACCGGTTGATTAAACAAGCATCAATCATCAATCAAAGACCAACCTTGGTGAGGAAGATTCGCCCGTTGGGTGATTGCATTAAAAATTTCAGAATGAAGAGGGTAAGCAGGGGAGATCTATTGGCCGTATTTCTCCTCGTATTTGCATTGACACCAAGGCTTTTTGGTCAGAATGAATCCTCTGAAAATAGTGTACCTCCCGATTCAACACTGACTCTCGGTGAAATCGAAGTCGTGGCATTTCAGGTCAGGAGCACCTTGCGTGATGCCACCGGAAGCATGTCGGTGCTGACTGTTGACGGAATCAACCGCTCAGACGCCACCTCACTGTCCAGTGCTGTCAACATGATCCCGGGTGTTACCATGCAGTCGGGCAATTATACCACCAACAGGATAGTTATCAGGGGTATGGGCAGCAGAACACCCTACAATACCAACAGGATCAAGGCCTATCTGAATGAGATACCGCTAACGAATTCGGATGGAATCTCCAATCCGGAAGAAGTGGATCTGCAGAGTCTCGGACGGATTGAGGTGATAAAGGGTCCCGGGTCTGCACTTTTCGGATCAGGATTGGGTGGAAGCATCAGCATGTATACCCCCTCCTACGAAAATAGCAGGCAAAAAATTGGTTTGCAATATGGTTCATTTAATACCATACAATCCCAGTTATCGGGGAAATTGAAGGGAAAGGAATCCAACTTCTGGGGCAGTTACAGTCACCTGCAGTCTGACGGATACCGCGAAAACAGCCGGTACCAAAGGAGTTCTGTCATCTCCACTGCCCAATGGAAAAAGGCTGGATGGTCATTGAATGCAATGCTATTACTTTCTAGTTCAAACGGAGAGATTCCCAGCTCCCTTGATCTGTCCGCTTTTGAGGCTCATCCGGCGTCGGCTGCCCCCAGCTGGAAAGCTGTCAATGGGTACAAAAAAAATCAAAAGCTGCTTTCAGGCATTACCCTGACTTCGGGGTTCACAGAAAATCTCACCAATCAATTCATTGTTTTCGGGAAGATAAACGACAGCTATGAAAAACGTCCTTTCAACAACCTGGATGACCAGTCCGGCAGTGCAGGTGTACGGAATAAGCTGACTTTCCGTACTGCCAGGTCTGAGTGGATACTTGGCGGTGAATGGATCACCGATCAGTACAAATGGGATTTGATCAAAGAGAATCAGCCCATCAATAAAAACAGGGAGAACAGGATGCTCTTCAGTGTTTTCGGTATGTTGTACTATCAACCTTCGCAAAATGTTCATATTACTGTAGCCAATGCCATTAATTACACCCGGTACAGGCTTACCGACCTTTTTCCTGCCAATGGTGACCAATCGGGAACCCGGAATTTTCCGCTTATGGTCTCTCCGAGGTTTGGAATTAACTATGAACTGAATAGAGATGTTTCGTTGTATGCATCTGCCGGTCACGGCTATTCACTCCCTTCACCGGAAGAGACCCTTTTGCCTGCCGGGGACATCAACACCGGCATTGAACCGGAACAAGGATACCAGTTTGAAATCGGCACAAGAATGAATCTATTTGACAAGAGCTGTTGGATTGATGGGGCGGTTTACTGGATTGAATTAAATAATTTATTGGTAACCAAGCGTATAAGTGAGGATGTTTTTACAGGAATGAATGCCGGCAGAACCCGGCACCAGGGAGTCGAGTTGATGTTGAACAACCTGGTTGCTGACCAACAAAGTTTTCCCGGTAGGCTCTTATCCCAACTCAGTTATGCGGTTTCACTCAACCGGTTTATCGATTTCACTGACAATGGCAATAACAGGAATGGAAAGCATCTGCCAGGAATACCCAATCAATCTGTTCAGTACCAGTTGACCTGGACTCCCGTTAAAGAGTTTGAATTATTTTTGCATTTTTTGTATTCGGGCGATCAATACCTTGACGATGGCAATGCCGTTAGATTTGGAGGTTATTTCCTGGGGAACCTGAAAATGGCCTTTACGCAACCTTTCTCCAATTCAAGGTCTCTCCAGGTATTTGCAGGTGTCAATAACCTGACTAATGCCCATTATGCTTCCATGGTGGTTGTCAATGCGATCGGAATTGGCAACAATGCACCCCGGTATTTTTATCCGGGCATGCCCATTTCGGGCTATGCCGGAGTCAAAATGTTTTTTTAACACAGAACCTGTTCCGGGAAGCGCTTCACCCCAAAAAAAACCGGAGCAGTTTTACAACTACTCCGGTTAATGCTTCTTGTATTTCGCGAACCTCAGGAACGCAAATCCAGTGATTTCTGAAACAAAGGCAGCGTTATGCCTTCATTTTCTACCAGGGCTTATTTGTTCCCTTCAACAACCACATTTTGCTCCACTGGTCGTCTGTTGCAGGGTCCAGTGTTGCAACTCCGGTTGCATAATTTGTGGCGTTCAGAATTTTTTCATTGGTGCCATAAATATAGCGAACAGGAATTTTTTCTCCTTTTATGGCTGAAATCAGATTCTTTCCAAGATTTGGAACACCTGTTCTGCGCCAGTCAAACCAGAATTCAGGCGTCATGAAGGTGGCCAGCCACTTTTGTGTCATCAGCACGGTTAATTTATCTGCCTCGGTGGCAGCAGAGGTGTATTTGGTTGCCTGAGCTGCGATAAAGGCGGTCTCGGAGTAGTTTTCCAAAGCATATGTTGCTGGGTTATAAACAACCTTACTACCGTCTGTAATTGCATATTGGCGTAAACTTGCCGTGATTCCCTGCTTATACAGATCAACTGCATCCGGGGTTGTTGTCCATCCCTTCAGGCGGCCTTCAGCAAGGATAAAGCTGAGTTCTGCATAGCTCATATAGACTGCTTTTACCAGGGAATTGGCATTCTGGGAATAGATGTCGCCAAGGTAGGAAACATTCGGATTGGCTGCCGCATCAATATAAATGCTGGAATTAAGCGCCTTGAGAGCGGGGAAATTTGACAGGCTTGATAAATTATAAAGGTCCGGGATTCCCAGGGCAGGAGGTAAACCAACGTAACGGGCTGTATTGATGGAAGCAGAACCAACCTGGGATGCAGTAACGTTCAATACGATCTGTCCGTCTGAAAGTTTCTCATAACCTGTTGCAGAACTGCTGATCCGCAATTGAGAATCTACAGGGCGAATAAAAGTCGTTAAGCGTGGATCACCGTTTGCCACCAACTCGTTGACAAATGTAGCACAAGGTTTGCGGCGATAGTATTCTGACCTGTTGTTCCAGCCAAGCGGACCTCCTGGCCATGAGGTAGCCTCATTTGCTCCGGGATAGGCTATGGAGGCATTGTCGCTGCTGGAAGTAAAGATCGGATAAGTGGAAGGATTGCCAACGATGGTGTTGAATTCTCCCTTGACATCGAAACCTGCATCAGTCTGTTTCTCCGATAATCTTATCAAATATCTGAGGCGCAAGGAATTGCAGAATTTTCTCCACTTTAAAACATCGCCTGCATACATGATATCTCCAGCAGCAGCGCCATCAACAGTGGTTACTGTTGCCAGCAGTTCATTGGCGGATTTAAGATCAGCCAAAATCCCTTTGAAGATATCCTTTTGAGCAGAGTATGCCGGGGTAAAGTTGCCTTCAGTGCCTTTCATTGCGTCTGCATAAGGCATGTCTCCCCAGATTGAGGTCATGAAACCATAATAAAAGCTACGCATAATTTGTCCAACCGCAGTGTAGAATTTTTGGTTGCCCTCTAAAACTTCACCTTTAGCATGATCAACGATGTACTGGCTGTTGATCAAACCAGAGTTGGTCGGACTAAAATCCACCGGAGTCCAGCCAAAAGTATTGGTACCTGCATAATCGATATAATCTCTCTGCGTGTATTGCATTGCGTCCGAAATTGTAGGAGTAGCTCCGTATGCAAAATTGCGAATGTATTGTGTCGCAGAATTGGAGAGAACGGATGTCAGGACATACTTAATATTAATGTCGCTGGCATTCAATTGATTAGGACTTGTGTTGATTTCCGTAAGGTCCTCGCAGGATGTTGTCAGCAGTACAACTATTGTGATAATGCTGAGAAATATAGTTTTTAGTTTTTTCATCTTTTTCAAATTTAGAAGGTGACATTGACTTTAAAACCTACAGGCATAATGATTGGTGAGCCATTCCAGAGGACGAATCCCTGCATGGTTTGGCCGGTTAAAGGATTATTGTTATAAATTGACTCAGGATCCTGATTGGTCTTGTTAGCGGCATAAAGGAGGATGTTTTTCATGAATCCGGAAAGGACGATGTCCTGAGCGCCAACTTTTCCTGCCCAAAGTTTAGGCAGTGTATAAGAGACTGCGATCTCCCGGAGTTTGACAAACGTAGCATCGTAAACCCATTCAGTTTTTTGGTCGAGATAGAAGTATCCGCCGGTAGGCTGGAATACATCAAAAGCCTTAATAATCTTTGTTCCTGCAGCACCAAAATTCTCTATGTAGCCACCTTTACCATCGGATATTACACCCGGGAAATAAGCTCCTTCATAGGTTCCGTTACTGTAAAGAAATCCGCCAAGATCCTGTGTCCGACCACCAATCCAAACATTGTTCTGGTAAATTTCAGGATGCGATTTGATCTCATTGGCCAAAGCGTTCATGTCGCCGTTGTAGGAATTGTTGCCAAGGATACCTGAGAAAGTACTGGAACCCGGATCATCACCGTGGTAATTTTCCACTTTTCCGGCCCTGCCCAATCGCAGCATTGTTTCATCCATATATTTACCCCCTTGTCTCCAGTCAAAACTTAAGGAGACAGAGATGTTTTTGTAGCTCAGGCTGGTCTGCAATCCCGCCATAAAATCGTGCATATAGCTGCCGATATAATCATCCCCGGCTTTGCCATTCTGCATTCTGCCGTTTGAATCGAGTAAAGGCCAGCCTTTGTAAGCACCTTCCGTGACCCGTTTCATGTCTGTACCATAAAAATCACCAACATATTGACCTACCTTGGTCCAGGCATAAACCTCGCGGCTTGCCCAGAACAGGAACTGATTAATACCCGGAGTCAACTCTACCAGTTTACTTCTTTCCTTGGTGAAGTTTGCATGCAAATCCCAGGTCCAATCCTTTGTTTTCCAAGGCACGGCGGTAAGTCCGATTTCAACACCGGTGTTCTGTATATTTCCTGCATTGATCGTTGCAGCACCATAACCAGACATGGTTGCCGTTGAGGCATTCAGGATCTGGTTTTTATTCTGAACCTTGTAATAGGTAACGTCAAGACCCACCCGGTTTTTCAGGAAGGATACATCAGTTCCAATTTCAAAAGAACTGGCGATTTCCGGCTTCAGGTTAACATTGGGCAAACTGCCGGGAACTGAATAGGTGGTACTGGCACCCCATGTTCCCTGGCTCAGCACTGTCGCAATTGCATAAGGAGATGTATCCTTACCTACCTGTGACACGCCTCCTCTGACTTTAAACAGGGAGACATACTCAGGCAGAGATAACGCCTCGCTAATCAAAACGCTCAATGAGGCAGAAGGGTAGAAATAGGACCTGCTGGCCTCGGGAAGTGTACTTGACCAGTCGTTCCTGGCGGTAGCATCGAGGAAAATCCAATTGTTGTAACTGAGGTTCAGTAATCCATAAACACTGTAAATATTCTTTTTGTAGGAGTAATCATAATAGGCAAGGCTGGCTCTGTCCACATTGGCCAGGGTATAAAGACCTGCAAGAACAAGTTTATCGCCACCTCCGTACATGTTGTACCAGCGTTGTTTCATGAGGTTACCACCAGCGGAAACGTTCACATCAAATTTTCCGAATTTTTTAGTGTAAGAGATCAAAGCGTCGGTATTCATCTCCCGCTCATTATCGATGCGCTCATTGAACATACCGTTGGCCCTGTTGTTACCACCGCCATCACCACCATAACTCGACCATGGCTGTCTGTAAGTCCTTTTATAGACATTGGAGCTATAGGCGAAGCGCACCATTGCCTTTAGTTCAGGAAGAATCTGGTAATCGAGTTTGATGTTCCCGAACATTCTCATCCTGTTAAACCCGTCTTTCAATTCATAAGCTGCAAACCAGGGGTTGTCATAGTTTGTACTTACATTTTTTTGTAAGACATTAGGGGTTATCCAATAATCTTTCAAATCATTGATATTAACGTGGGGAGGAGTCTGGTAAAGGGCCATATACTGTGAATCGCCACCGTTCTTCACCGGATAGTTGTCCGAATTCGGATTTTCGATATCCAGGTTGGTAGAGATCTTCACATCTTTTGTGAGGTCGTAGGTAACGGCCATATTCACCCCATTACGGTCCAGTTTAACACCGGGATAAACTCCGTCTGCCCCAAGGTGGGAAATAGAAAGCCTGTAGGATCCGCGATCGGAAGTACCGCTCACACTTGCGTTAAGCACTGTTTCTACCCCTGTCTGAAAGAAATCCTTAAGTGTGTTGTTGTAAAATTTCAGCGGCTGGGCAACTCCTTTGGTATTCCACTGAATGGCAGAGGCTCCCGCTTCCGGACCATTCCACTGCTGGTAGGAGGCTTCGTTTAATACACCGCTGATACCGGTGGTAAACCTGTTTTGTAGTTCAATGTATTTGTATGGCATGGAATAGGTTTGTCCTAAACTTACTTCAACACCTATTCCGTTCTTTTTCATCTTACCGGATTTGCTGGTAATAAGAATAACTCCGGTTCCTGCCCTTGAACCATAAAGCGCAGCAGCACTCGGGCCTTTCAGGACGGTGACACTCTCGATGTTATCCGGACTAAGGTCTTTCATCATCTTGTCATTACCAACCGGGACACCATCAACAACTACCAAAGGAGCATTGTTGCCTGAGAGGGATGTCACGCCACGGATGTTGACATAGGTATCGGCGTTGGCATCATTGGAGGTATTGGTGATTCTAACCCCCGACATTTTCCCCTGGAGGGCACCCAAAAGGTCTTTTTGAGGGACAACCAGCAACTGGTCGGATTTCACTTCTCCGACTGAGTAGCCAAGCGCCTTTTTCTCGCGTTTAAGACCTAATGCCGTAACAACAACCTCCTCAACGCCTACGGTCTGTTCTGCAAGCGTTACGTTAATTGTCTTGTTTCCATTGACGGCAATTTCCTGGCTTAGCATTCCAATAAAGGAAAAAACCAGTACAGACTGGGCGCTTGGGGCCGAGATCCTGTATTTTCCATCAAAATCGGTGATTACACCGGTTGTTGTCCCTTTGACCAGTACGGTCACTCCGGGAAGGATTTCCCCTGTAGGGCTTTTCACAACACCCGATACGTCATTCTGTGCGTAAAGGCTCACTGAGAAAAGCACAAGCAAGCCCGACAAAAACATCTGTAGGATCCTTTTTTTCATAATTTAGGAATTTAAATGATTGGAGAGATTCAGTTAATAATGCAGTAAAAAAGCACCTTAAAAAGGTAAGTTTAGCGGTGTAGTTATTTCTTACCAAAAATATTACTTAAAAGATGAATAAAATCATTAAAATTTATTCATTTTAGATTAAAAATTAACCTTTATTTAATTCTTTTTAATATACTAATTGAAAATGCAATTTTTAGTATATCGAAGCATTAATTTCCCTTCACAAAGAAGGGATTCCGGCAGGATGCAACGGCTCCGTGCAGGAATTCATACATTTTCATTCGGTTAAAGGTTCTGCGTGCATAACAGAGGCAGATAATCCGGTGAAAAAGGATGCCTGTCCGGGTCAGCATTTGCAAGCATTTTCAAAAAATGGAGGCAGTTAAAATATGTAACAGTAAGCTACCTGAAATGAGCATCTTATAAAAATTTCACATTCACACTCCAACAGGTTGTCATTTCGAATCTGGCAAAACGCACAGCCCGGTTGAAGGCAAATGGCTACTCCTGATGACATTAAACCACACTCGTTGCAAGGGTTTTGAATTTAATAGAGTAAGGTGATGAAATATTCCACATAATCCCGGATGGGCTTGTGTTAATAATTTTGAATTTTTTCTCTTCAGGGTAGATTTTTTGATTTTAAAGTCGGGGGAGGGTCAATATTTCATCAAAGGTGCCTTTGGTTTATGGAGGTATAACCGGAAAACTTGTTAACTTTTTGCACAGGTTGCCACTTTTGAGTACCACTCACTTAAGGAGGGAGAAATCTTCAAAAATGGCCTTAAAACCTTGCCCGTCTGGACTTGCGGCCATCATGCCAGCCATGGATGGCTGATTATCAGGGAAATAGGCCAGGTTGCTTAGTTGGTAGCATGTTCCGTCTGTTGAATAGCTGATCTCAACAGCATCCTTTTCCCGTTTTGCCCTGATCCAGATTGAAACCGGCTTCCCTCCGAGTGGAATCACATTCCAGCTGCTGAATTCATTGGTCACCACCGCGCTGAAGTTGCATATACCGTCCACAAATTCAATACCGGTTTTGATCCAGTGTTTTTCATCTATCCTAAGCATCAATCCCATCTGGTCGTATTGGGACTGATAATCGCCGGTAATTTTTACGGTGACCTCAAATTCACCCTTTACCAGAGTATAATAAAAAGGACCATTGTCGGCAGTGAACCCGTAATGGGTCTTTTGCCAGTAATCAGATTTTGGCGAAACCACCATTGTCAGGCTGCCTTCCTCTGCGCTCCATTCTGCCGGTTCGTTGTACCATTCCATGTGTAGAGATATTTTCTTGTCCCAAATGTCAAAAATTCAATTCAGATATACTTCTTCAGTATACTGGCAGTAACTGCAGTTCCGGTTCGGCAAACATCCGGATTCAACAATTTGTGCTGTATTATCCTGCATCTTTTAAGATACTAATCCATATGGAAAACTTCTTCCATATTTGCCCACCATTCGCCGGCACTCCTGCTGACGAGGGGTCTTTGCATCGGTTCCATGATAGCCCACCACTCCAGGGTTTTGGGATGAGCTGCCATCCTGGCCATGTCTGCTGCGAAATCAGAACCGGAATATTCAAAGTAGGCAAAGAGCATATTGTCCTTGTGAAAAATGGAATAGTTGCTGATGCTGCAGGCTTTGATAATCTCCAGTATTTCCGGCCATACAGCGGCGTGATATTCCTTGTATTTTTCAAACATGGCAGGATCAACTCCGATAATCTGTCCGAATCGTTTCATTTTGTTTTTATTTTGAAAATTACATGAATATTATCTCATAAATTCCAGGCACCCCCGTAAATTCATTGATCGTCAGCCTGACTTTCCGGGCAACAAAGTCCTGTATTTTCAGCTCTGCTTTGCTGCCGATAGTCGTTCCTTTGCAGGCTGTTTTCCAGGTTTCTCCATCAAGATATTGGATCTCAAATGCTTTGACAGACTTTCCTTTCTCGTACAGGTATGCCTTTGTTATCTTTTGAGCCTTACCCAAATCAATCTCTATCCAGGGATTGGTGTCTTTTGGATCCGGTTCCCAGAAAGCACCTGACCAGTCTCCGTTGGTTACGGCAGCCAGGTCGACCCACTGATGATTCGACCAGTGGCCATTGGGATTGGAGGAAGCCGTCAAGGGTTTCGAGTAGGAAAGTGAGTTTGAGCTTATCTCCATCGGCTTAATTTCCATAACATTGCCTGATATCTCAAGCTCCACAATGGTGTTGACCGGTTGCAGGTCATTGGCGGAGAATTCTATGACATAACCTTTGTCCACCTTTGCGGACTTTATTTTTCCACCGTCAACAAGCCGGCAACTCCTGATGTCCATCCCGAATTCTGGTAGGAATATCTTAGGATTGTTCCCCGGCCATCTCAGTATATGAAGGTAGATTTTGTTGCCTTTCCGGGTGCTAACCCCCCAGTCGGTTGGTTTGAATGGGCCTCCACGGGTTTCGTAGAGCGTAAAGCCATGTTTTTCCATCCATTTCCCCATCTCTTTCAGCCGTTCTACCTGCAGAGGTTCAATGCGCCCGTCCGGCATAGGTCCGACGTTGAACAGCAGGTTGCCATCGCCGCCATTGGTGCGGATCAGGGTATGCAGGCACTGTTCCAGTGTTTTTGTTTCATCGTTCGGCTTCCAGGCCCATTGATTGGCTATTGTCATGCAGGTTTCCCAGGGGCGATTGACCTGGAATCCGCCGACACGTTGTTCAGGTGTATCAAAATCACCCTTGGCGCCTGTGCGGTTGTTGATGATGATGTCGGGCTGAAGGGAATGGGCAAAATCAATCACTCCCTGTCCTCGGGCTGCATCGAATCGCTGCGGCACATCAAACCAAAGGACAAACAGCGGACCATAGTTCACCAGGAGTTCAGCCACCTGTTTTTTTAAATAAACTGTGTAGGCATCCAGGTCGTACTGGCTCCTTGGTACAGTACCACCCTGACCGGTCAGCGGAAAATCCGGATGATGCCAGTCGGTGGTGGAATAGTAGGTGCCAAATGCCAAACCCTGCTTTTTACAGGCTTCAGAAAGTTCTTTGACAACATCCCTGCCCATGGGGGAATTCATAATATTGAAGTCGGTCTGGCGGGTGTTCCAAAGGCAGAAACCATCATGATGCTTGGTGGTAAGAATGATGTACTTCATGCCTGCCGCTTTGGCGACACTGACCCAGCTTTCGGGGTCGAAACTTGCCGGATTGAACTGCTTGTAGAGGTTGTCGTATTCCTCAAAAGTGATCTCGCGGCCGCGCGACCAACCAATTTCTGTGCCTTTAAGGGATACAGGGCCCCAATGAATGAACATACCAAACCGGGCATCCTTCCACTCTTCCAGTTTTTGCCTGTTGTTCATCGCGGTTTGCCCGGATGCTGTTGCGATGACAGAAGCCAATAGTATCATGAATAGCAGGGTTCTCATATTTGCAGTGATTTAAAAATTCAGTTGTAGTAATATTAAACATTTTCGGTCAAATAATTTCGAACAATCCGCTTGATATCAACTAAATCAATTTTTTTTATCCAGGGGCTTTTTCTGAAGGCTTTTTGTAAATTTGGCTAAGATTCCATTACTGCTATTAACAATTAACACTTACATCTTGAAAACTCTTCAACTCAATCCGCTTTTGAGGCCCGGTTCTATTATTCTAATTGGGATCGCCCTGTCAATTGGCTGGGGTATCCGCGGCAATTTCGGACATGAATATGGTGCTGCCTTTGCAGGAAGCCTGGCGGCGATTGCAACCGCTATACTATCAAGCCGCGATGACTGGCGTGACAAAGTCGGTTATTTTGCTCTTTTTGGTGCCATCGGGTGGGGGTTCGGCGCCTCCCAGTCCTATATGCAGGTTATAGCCTATACGCAAAGCGGTCATGCCGCCTCCCAGTGGTATGGCTTTCTATCGCTCTTTTACATGGGATTTCTCTGGGCAGCCCTCGGAGGTGCCGGTACAGCCTTTGCAGCAGTCGAAACCAGCGAGCGCATCAGTAAATTCATTAAGCCGCTCTTGTTTGTATTTGGTATGTGGCTGATTCTGGATATTATTGAAGATCCGTTGGCAAGCTGGCTTGAGGATGGAGCAAAATTTGACGGGACCTGGTCACGGCATAAAAATCCTCTTTACTGGTTTGATTCAGACTATCTGGCTGCCATTTTTGCCCTGGCAGGAGTCGGGTTATATGATTTATGGGATCGGAAAGATGAGCGAAACAGGTTGTTAATGCCTTTGTTTGCTTTCGTGGGTGCATTTGCCGGCTGGATGATTCAGGCTTTGCTCAGGATGGCCGGAATGGAAAATAAATTTGGATCCTCCCTGACATTTGTCCTGGGAGACCCTACCTACATCAACCCGGAAACAGGCAGGCAGGCATTTGATGCTTCCAATATGCTGAACAACTGGCCGGTATGGTTCGGAGACTATCCCCAGCACATCGGATGGATCACAGGGTTATTTCTTGGTATTGTGGCCTATTTTTATTTGTTCGGCAAACTTCGGAACGGGGCATCCCTGATTGCCTATATGAGCATCGGGTTCCTGTTGGCGTTCCTGGCATTGCCTGTATTGGGAAGCCTTTTCTTTCAGCAATACGGAGGCATCAGGATGACTCCCCCGAGATCAGACAGCTGGGCCGGAATAACAGGCGTTTTTGCCGGGACCTCTCTCTGGATGTGGAAGAACAATCTTAGGCCGGTTGCCGTGGCCTCCCTCATAAGCGGTACCATTGGCGGGCTTGGTTTTGCCGGGGTGCAGTTTATCAAACAGGTGATGACTTCATTCGGAAGCACGAAAATTCTGGAAAACAAAGGAATATTGCCCGGCAGTGAGGAATATACCTCCGTCGTCAGAGCATGGTCCAACTGGCAGGGGCAAAACTGGCATAGTTTTCTCGAGCAAAGCTATGGATTTGTCAATGGTGTAGCTATTGCCATTGCCCTCGGCTTTCTGGTGACCAGGATGAATAAAGGGAAAGATGACACTGTTCCGGATCCTGGTATTTCCGGTTCCAGGTGGACCCGTGCATTTTCAGTATTGGTTATTTTACTGGGTCTTACCTATTTCAATGTATTTAAAAACGTGCAGGTATGGAGTGAACAATTAAACCCTAAAATCTGGGTAAGTGTGGTTCAGAATGCCGACGGTACAAAGGAAACAGTTCCAGCTCAATGGGATGCACCATATATTGGACGATTGCCGGGAGTAGATTTTCTCCACCTGTCGCCTTCCGGATGGTTTAACCTTACCTGGGCGCTTTTGGTTATTGGCTGCGTAATCATCGTGAAGCGGCACTACAGGTCACCCTTGCCGCTCATACCCAAAAAATCTTTGGCCAAAGGGCAACTTATTTTCCTGCTGTTGCTCTGGATCATGGTGATTGCCAATTTTGAGCGGGCACTGACAGGCTGGGCCCCGGGCAGGTTGCTCACCGAGTGGATGATCTTTGTCCATTCAATACTGGCAACAGTACTGGTTTTGTTGCTGCCACGGGAGCAGGAATCTATCAGTTTGCACAAGGAAGAAGACCTGGGATCCTTTTACCGCAGGTTATGGATTAAAACAATTGCAATTGCAGCCATTTCCAGTGTGATATTTTTTGCAGGTGTACGGATGATTTACCAATATCCCGATTTTGAAAAAATTAATTATGGAGGAAACCAGACACGATTCGGTCCTAAGGCAACCTGGAAGACAAGTCCGATCATGAAGAACGGCGAACACAAGTAAATGGAGCAAAAAAACTCCCGCATTGACCGGGCGGCCTCTGCGGGAGTAAACAAAACGGGAAAAGTGTGAAAACTGCTTGATTTACCTTTTGTAGTAAATATCGTAGGCGAGCCAGTCAACGACATAGGCTGCCAAATAAACATCATGAAGTGATTTGAACAAAGTGGAGATATCAGCAACTGACTGACCAATAAGGTCTGACAATTTAGCGGTAGTACCATCTTCGAAGGTGATCAGAAGATCGCGCTTGTGACAAACCGAGTGTTCCTCGCCTTCGTTTTCGTCATCGTCAATAATTTTGACGGTGGCAGTGGGTTGCAAGGTTCCCTTGACATAAACCTCAACTGTTCTGTCCGATTTCCTGACGATTTTAACATCACCAACTGTAAGGTTGTACTGGCGCTCGTGACCATGTTCAGTTGTTTCATCCCTGGTGGTAAGTACCTCTTCCTGGTACATTACTGCTGTTCCTTTCAGGATGGTAAAACTTGAGGTAGTCGGATCACCGGTTTTGTAAATATATTTGGTGGTATAACCATTCTCAAAGGTGAAGGAAGAAGCATAGTCCTTGCCAAGATCAGGACTTTTGAAGGATTTGATGTTGAGGCTTCCTGCTTTAACATTGTCTACTGTGATGTCCGCAACATTGACATAGTCAAAATCACGGTAGTTGTTGTAATTGTTGTGGTATTCAGACACGGATATGCTGAAATTATTGGCAAGGGTTGCATCTGATGCCTGGTAGCTTCTTAATGTCCTGGGGTTTTTTAACTTGCTTGTCGGCATATTGACAACAATTTTACTGTTGTCCGTTTTGGTGAAAAACCGGATAAGCGGCTGCATGTTGCCTCCGGAAGTGTTAAGCGCCTTGTAATCGTACTGGCCCTTTACAAGATCCAGTCCGATATTGGCGGAATAAACGGTTGCTGCCTTCAGGGCATCTGCGCTGCTGACGGATAAAAGCTCAAAAGCCTTTGAAGTTCTGATGTCAGTCACAGCTTTGTTCAGGTTCTGGGTGCCGGTCAATACGGCACTTTTCAGGGAGACAGGGCCTGAATCAGTTGTGTTTTTTGCACAACTCATAAAAAGGTTGCTCAGAATAATAATGATAAATAATTTGAATGCGTTGTTTCTCATGATATGGCAATTTTACTGTTAACTAAATTTTTACACGGGTATTATAAAAGCTCTATCTGCTATCTGCTTAAAATTAGCATGGATTATTCCGGCCCTGAAATGAATTAAGTATATAAATCAGATGGCTCATTGAAAGGCGTGTTTTCTTCAATGAAAATTTGGGTGAGATGGTTTATCCCAGGTGGTTTCCTGGTTGAATGGGGCTATAATCCGACCTTCCCGGACTAAACAGGCCAGGATGACGGGGCGTTATCCGTGTGGCAGCGAGGTTTGTTGAGGAGATCGGAAGGAATGTCAGAACATATCCATTATTCGGGAACCCAGCAGCATCACCGACAGTAACACCATGATGGAGACAGTAGACCATCCGATGATATTGTTGAATGGCTTATTGA
>CAZDLO010000044.1:0-29945 GCA_964506325.1 uncultured Tangfeifania sp. | reverse complement strand
ATTTCACCTCTTCAATCCCTCTTCTTCAAATCCCTGATTGTAAAATAGGCAATGACAGAGAAGAGGGTGATGTATACCGGGAGGAAGATGGCCCATTTGATCCCTTCCTTCTCCCACATGGCTGTTAATCCGCCGTACTCCTGCAGGGAAGCGAAGAACCTTCCGAAAAATGCCTCCAGTCCGAGGATGGATATGGCAGCCAGTAAAAGGGCCACGATGGTTTTGTTCTTCTTGTTGTCCCTTTCAATCTGATCGTTGATAACTGAGATCAACTCCTTTAACCTGTTGCTGATATTCATTACCCTGTCGAGAATACCCCTGTGGGACAGTCCGTGCTGCAGCGTAATCCGTTCTGTGGGATAATGAAAAACATTGGTGAGAATCTCCTCATTGAGTATCCGTTCCAGTTCCTTCCTGGATTCTACCAGTTCGTTCAGTTTGGGTGTGGGCTTATCCTCATCGTTGATATCATCCAGCAGTTTGTCCAGGCTGTTTTCTGCCTCGGCCGACAAAAAATCATTGAACGCAAGGACGGCTCCCGAAACCAGCAGGTAAGGGTTGATGCCAATGGAGGAAATTGTCTGGAGCGGCTTTTCCCCGTTGTGGCAAAAAGAGGCAAGGATTCCCTTGTTCAGCAGCTTAAATGAATCCTTGCTGCCGGAAATCGGGCGTATGGTGTCAACTACTTCTTCCGGACTCATCCTGGTATAATCCAGGATTCCAAGCGTAAAGCCGCAAAAAAGGTTGAGAATCTCCTCAACGCCGGGATTTTCCCTGTAACTTTTTTCCATCCCCGGAACAGCCCCAGCCTCATTCTTTGAAATTTTGCCAATCATTCCGATCACACTCTCCATATTCTCCGGCTCCTGTTGGACCCGGGGGCAGCTTAGTGTGTTCACATGCACTATTCCTGAATGAATTGGTTTCAGCCGGCCGGGATTCTCCAGGAAGAGTTTCTTATGCTCAGAGGCGGCCCTGTCTGTTGCCAGCTTCACCAACTGACTGAAAGAAAGGCCTTGCCGCTTCATGAAATCAAAGGTGGCACTTTCGGCGATGTTGTTGTTTTCCTGGGAAACAGTGAACAGGTTGATCAGCTTTATCACCTCATCCTGTGAAATATTACTGCCTTCAACAGGCAGGAAAACCAGCGTCCATATCCTGTGTCGGTTGTTGAAGAAGGTGCAGCAGATTTTGATGTCCAGGTGGATCGGAGTCTGATCCGCCCTGAAGGTTTCATGGCGTCCTTCAGAAATGAAAGTTGTGAATTCGGGAAATTTTACCAGACAACTGATTTCCAGTGCTTCTGTAAGACAAAAGGTCTGGAAGGGCGGATTTCCCTGGTAACGGTACAACAGCAGGTCGGTCTCGTAGGAGCCCATGACCGGACAACTGAGTTTATTCCCCTGCTTCTGAAACACCTGCTTTCCTGAAGTACTGTCTGAGAAATAGCAGGCAACGGCCACATCCGCAAAACGAAAATCGTCCCGCTCTTTCCGGGGAAGCTCTTTTAGGGTGAGGGCATTGTTTTCGGCTTTATCATCAATATCCTCCCTCATTTTCAGGAAGTCGGGATCGTTATCAGGTTCCCTGATCCCCAGAGATTTGTAAAATGTCCTCAGAAAAGAAGTCAGATCGGTTTTATTCAGTTTGTCCTTCATCCCTGTAAGAAAAGGAAAGGTCATGAGATGAAGATTGCGGACCCTGCTTTTCCCTTCTCCAAGAGATGGCTGGATATAATCCAGGTCTATCCATTTTGCACCCAGCTTTGAAAAAGCCTGGAACCTCATCCAGGGATCAAAAGAATCGTTGAACGTCATCCATGGGATATTTGATTCAAAAAACACGGCAGCAACCTGGTCCAGGCCTTTGGATTCCACCACCGACCCGATGCCCTTCTCCAGCAAAAACCTTGAAACGCCCTGCCCCCTGAATTCATTGCCGACTACGATATAGGTCAGCAAAAAGGACCTGCATTCAGGATAATATTCAATAACAGTTCCACCTGCGACCTTATCCCCGGTTATGGCAAGGATGATCGTAGTTTCGGGATCGGACACATTCCTGGTCTCCTGCCTGATCCTGTCTGTGATAATTTGCGGATCTTCCCGCTCATTGACATCCGGGAAGTTGGTTTCGTACAATTTAAAAAAGAGTGTCAGCTCTTTCCCGAAGGCATCGAGCGAAGGTCCGTTGTCAATGATGATCTTGTCCATGATTAAACATAATTAATCCCTAAATGTAGGGATTTGGCAGGTATAATCGGCTGGATTTAACTGACAATTTTCATTGCATGATTTCTTTTGCGGGACCGTCCAGGGCGACCTGAGGATTCCGGGTGACTAAATGACCACACCGGATCCGGTTACCTATTCATTGGGGATTAATGGTTTGACCGGATTTCCCTTCTACCAGCTTACTGTTTCGGAGAACTCTTCTTTGAAACGGTTAACAACCCTGATGATGACTTTTTTGGTATTTGCCGAAGGTATACAGGTAAAAATATGTTCGGTGAGGGATGCCCCCATGGAGTTCACTGTTCCGTAATTGTCAAAGGCACCAGGGTCATAGGTCATATCTGTGAACCTGGCCATTCCCCTGAAGGTTGCCCCGTTGTCTTCCGACCATTTGACACTCCATGCCGGATCCCAGTCCCAGACATTTACCACCATTTCTTCCCTTGGCCTGAGCCCTGCCGATCTCGGCCCCGGTTTGTAGACATTAAACTGTTTGTTGGGAAACTGGTAGGCCCTGTATTTCCATCTGACAGAAGTTCCATCTATTTCAAAGACCTTGTAGCCAAGGAAAGCACCATCAGGACAAACCGGACCGGCCCACCAGGCCCCGCAGGCAGCACCGACAATATGCTCGGTAATTCCGGAGTTGTCGGTCACTACAGAGTTATAGTGCTTGTGCCCTACCAGTACATGAACCTCCTTATACCCCGACAGAAGAGCCAGCAACTGGTCGTTGTTTCCGTATATGCTGCCGGACCTTGATTTTACGGGGTGATGAACCATTACAATCAATACTTTCTCCTTCCCTACATAGGACAGATCCTTCTTTGCCCACTCCAGCTGTTCAGGGGTGATGTTGGGAAGGAATTCCGTGTTTGGTCCGCCCCGGTAAAAGATGTTGTCAAGTATGAGGTAATGGGCCTGACCACGGTTAAAGGAATAACAGGTCGGTCCATAGTGGCTGACATATACCTCGGAAGAGATCCTGTGGTTTGCATCCGAGGCAGCGATATTAAAATCTGCCACACAGTCATGATTGCCAATCGTATAATAGAAGGGTTGATCCACAAAAGAATGGGCCGATTTTATCGGGCCATGCATGGCAGGCTTATCATATACGATATCCCCGCACACCATCATGTGCACCGGGTTCAGCTGGTTCTGCAGGATATCTGATTTCAGGTATTTCAGGTTGTTATCGTATTTTGCGATATCAGCCGCCGAACTTACCTGGGGATCACCTATTGCCACAAAAAAATGCCTCTCATCTGAGGATCCTGATTTCAACAGGTTGAAATTCACATTCTTTTTGTCGGCAATGCTGCCAAGGCTGATGAAAAACCGGGGAACACTATTGAGGACAGGGGCATAATAACCCGGTGGCGTCGAGATATATATGTGCGTGGCGGTTGAGCTGTATGCAAGGGAATAACTGCCGTTTACATCTGTCACCGTAAATCCGGTTCCGTCTGTAACAACGACGCCGGCAAGCCCTTTGGAAGCACCCTGTACTTTTCCTGAAACAACTTTGACGCCATTATTGTCCTCTGCAACCGGCAGATCCGATTTTTTACTGCAGCCGAAAGCCAGTCCCAGCAGCAAAAACAGGTATATAAATTGTAGTCGTTTCATTTTCGCAATATAGTAATTTAGTGAATTCCTGAAGCAATATTCCAATAACTGTAAATCAGGTATGGTTTCTGAAATCCATTTAAAGGCATAAGCCTGTTCACCAGAGGTGCTGTATCCCAGCCAGTTCTGATGCAGCACCCTGCGGCGAAAAACCCGTAAACAACGGGTGATGGACCACCATCATTGAAGCAAAATGGCAGGTAAACCGTGCAATTTCAATTGCCGGACTGATCTTGCGCCTCCCTTCAGCGAACCCGCAACCGCTATTTTGTTATTTATTCATAATTAGTCCTAATAAAAATAGTAATCCACGTCAGAAATTGATATTTTTGCGCGCTCATGAATGATTAAACATGGAAAAAGCACGATATACGTTTTGTACAATGCTGAATTACATGCAATTAAATAATTCCGGTACAAGTCCCGATTCCCTTCCGCTGGTTAACCATGGAAAAGAATCACCGTACAAGGTTAAAAAACATTACAACCATGCCTCTCTATAATTCTGTCGACCGCAAAATACTGATGGAAAACCTGGTGTCTGAGACATTTGTCAGGAAAACCATCTCTTTCTACCGCTATTTTATCCTGGATAACCCGCAGGAATTCAGGGATCAGATCTATCGGGAGTGGACTGCCTTTAATTGTTTTGGCAGGATATACATCGCCAGGGAGGGTATCAATGCGCAAATGAGTGTCCCGGAGGAAAACCTGGCCGGTTTCCTGGAATCGCTGGGACATCATCCGATTTTCGAGGGGATTCCGGTAAAATATGCCATTGAAGACAATGGCAAATCGTTCTGGAAACTTTCCATCAGGGTGAGACCCAAACTGGTGGCGGACGGACTGGATGATGACGCCTTCGATGTAACCAATGTCGGAAGGCATCTGGATGCCCGGGAATTTCATGAACTGGTAGGGACCGGGAAACACGTAGTGGTGGATATGAGAAATCATTATGAATCGGAAATCGGTAGGTTCAGGGATGCCATCTGTCCGGAAGCGGACACCTTTCGTGAGGAGCTTGCCATGGTTACTGATTTGCTGAAGGATAAAAAGGATTCAAAATTACTGCTCTATTGTACCGGGGGTATTCGCTGCGAAAAGGCAAGCGCTTACCTTAAACACCACGGATTCAGCGATGTTAACCAGCTCCACGGAGGAATACTGGAATACGCGAGAAACATCAGGCAGCTGAACCTCGAGTCACATTTCACGGGGAAGAACTTTGTTTTTGACGGCCGGATGGGTGAGTCCGTCGACGGGAAGGTCATCGCACAATGCCATCAGTGCGGTAAACCTTGCGACGTTCATTCCAATTGTGCGAACGACCTCTGCCACCTGCTCTTTATCCAGTGCCTGGAATGTGCTGAACATTATGAGAAATGCTGTTCAGCTGAGTGCAGGGACCGGAAAAGTATTTCCCCAACGGAGAAGCTGAATCTCAGAAAGGCAGACAGCCTTAAATTTGGCAACAGGAGTGTTTACCGAAAGAGCTTCAGGCTGGCAGGAACCTCCGGTGCAGTGAATTCTCCTTCCCGGCAAATATCCTGAAAAGACCTGTTTTTTTTTGACAATCAGGCAGGTAATTTTCTTTTCCCGAAAATGAAACTTCAGCTGCCGTGCACCAAAAAAATTTTATCTTTATCATTATTAAGTCTAAATTAATTTAAAAACAATAAATCCCTTATTTTCAGAGTATTCCTGTTTGTCAAACAACAGGGAAACAACGATAAAGGGCAACCTGAAATGTTTTCAGGTTTAAACTTTGATTGGAGAAGTACATTGAAACGACTCATATCACATAAAAATAGTACGGAAGGTAGTTTTGAAGAGAAAATAAGGGCATACAAGGAGTTGATGAATCTCTTTCATTCCAGGATGAGGAGCATCGTTGAACGTGATGACGATACTTCTGTAGTAAGGCATCGTTCACGCGGAAAACTGGACGCCAGGAGCAGAATAGAATTACTCATTGACGAAAAATCGCCCTTCCTTGAACTCTCGGTCATGGCCGCCTGGGGACAGTACGACAACCAGTTTCCGTCTGCCGGCATCATTACCGGCATCGGAAAAATCCATGGCAAATTGTGCATGATCATTGCCAATGATGCAACGGTGAAAGGCGGGACGTATGTCCATGAAACTGTCAAAAAACATCTTCGCGGACAGGAAATTGCCTTGCGTAACCATTTGCCGTGCATCTACCTGGTCGACTCAGGTGGCATATTCCTCCCGGAACAGTCCAGGATCTTCCCCGACCAGGATGGATTTGGCCGCATCTTTTACAACCAGTCACAAATGTCGGCAGCCGGAATACCCCAGCTGTCTGTTGTGATGGGATCCTGTACCGCAGGCGGTGCCTATGTTCCGGCACTGAGCGACGAAACCATTATCGTCAAAAACCAGGGCACCATCTTCATCGGCGGTCCTCCCCTGGTGAAGGCGGCCACAGGCGAAGAAATTACCGCTGAAGAGCTTGGCGGGGCCATGGTGCATACCGGGATATCGGGACTGGCAGACCACCTGGCGGAGAATGAATCCGACGCCCTGCAGATTTGCCGGAACATAATGGAGCTGATACCTTCAGGCGAACCGCAGCTATTTGATCCGGCTCCCATCGAAGAACCGGTCTGTGACACGAAAGAAATATACGGTTTTGCCCCGGTTGACCTGAGGAAACCGGTCGAGATCCGTGAAATAATAGCCAGGATCACAGACGGCAGTCAATTTGAGGAGTTCAAGCAGAATTACGGACAGGCCCTGGTAACAGGTTATGCCAGGATATTGGGATTCCCGGTGGGAATTGTGGCCAACAACGGATTTCTTACTTCGGAGGCATCCGTCAAGGGGGCCCATTTTATAGAAATCTGCAACTTCCGCAAAATACCACTTCTCTTTCTCCAGAATATCTCCGGATTTATTGTTGGCAAGAAATATGAGCACGAAGGACTCGCCCGGCACGGCGCCAAACTCATCCACGCCGTATCGACTTCCGTGGTTCCTAAGATTACCGTCATCATCGGCGGATCCTACGGCGCCGGAAATTATGCCATGGCAGGCAGGGCTTTCAACCCTGATTTCCTGTTTATGTGGCCCAACGCCAGGATTGGCGTCATGGGAGGCAGGCAGGCACAGGATGTACTCGACTCCATCAACAAAAACAACCAGGAAGATCTTCTCCGCAGGTTTGAAGAGGAGAGCTCAGCCTACTACAGCACTTCCAGGCTTTGGGACGACGGGATTATTGATCCTGCAGATACCCGGACTGTCGTGGGCCTTGCGATCTCCATTGCTTCCAATAAGAAAACAGCACCTCCAAGGAATGGGGTGTTCAGAATGTAAAACTTAAAAACAGATAAACATGGAATTTAAATCATTTGCAACAGAAGTATATCAATCGATCGACCGCGAGGATGCAAAGAAATTTGCCTCCTATTTTACAGCGAACGGAACCTTTCGTTTTGCCAATAACCCTGAAGTAACCGGCGTAGCGGCAATTGAAGCCTATGTGGACGGTTTTTTCAAAAGCCTGAAAGGAATTTCCCACTCCGGACTTGAATCATGGAGCACCGGTGATGCAATTTTTGTGAATGGGATGGTACGATATACCCGCCACAATGATACAACGCTGGAAGTCCCGTTTTCCTGCACCTGGAAAATGCAGGATGATCTGATCAGCCAATACCTGATTTTTATCGACAGCTCCCAACTTTATCAATAGACCTTAATATCCCCCCTCTAAATCCCTTTCCGAATGGAAAATAACCAGGCTATTCATGCAGACTATAACGGACCGGTTGTAACACTCTGGCTTTCGCGACCCGAAGTGCACAATGCCCTCAATGAGGTCATGATCCGTGAGATCACCCGGTTTTTTTCCGGATTGGAGACGGTGGGTGAGATCCGCGCCGTGGTTATCAGGGGCCGGGGAGCATCATTCTGCTCGGGTGCCGATTTACAATGGATGCAGAATGCCTTCACCCTCAGCCCGGGAGAGAATTTTAAGGAAAGTGAGGAACTGTCAGCCATGTTCAGGGCCATCTTTGAAAGCAGTAAGATCGTAATTGCCGCCGTCCATGGCAACATCTATGGTGGCGGGAACGGGCTGGTGGCGGTTTGCGACCATGCCTGCTGCCTCAGTGATGCCAGGTTCTCCCTGAGTGAAACACGGATCGGAATGGCAGCTGTCTCCATCACACCCTACCTTTTGCAGAAAGTAGCGGCGTCAGACCTCAGGGAACTGGTTTTTTCGGCCAGAACCTTCAGTGGCGAAGAAGCCGTGAAATACGGACTGGTTAACCAGGCTTTCCCCACGCAGGATGCAATGGATCAGCATGTTTCAAGCTTTATTGACCAGGTTGTTGCCAATGGTCCAAAGGCCCTGGCAACCTCCAAGCGACTGATCAACCAGTTAACCATGCAACAGTTGCACGGACTGATGGGGCAACTCCCCGGACTATTGGCCCAAATCAGGGTATCACAGGAAGCAAGGGAAGGATTCTCTGCCTTCCTGGAGAAGAGAAAACCGAAATGGTGATTCAGAAATACCGCGTGATAAACAAACAAAACATTGTTATTCAGAAATATATGGCATTACCGGATAAATTGTTGGTGGCGAACAGGGGGGAAATTGCTTTGCGGATTATCAGGTCTGCAAAGCTGTTGGGCATAAAAACTGTCGCGATCTATACAGAATCCGAAAAAGATGCCGGTTATGTGATGCTTGCCGACGAAAAAGTCTCCCTCGGGGAGGATGGCTTAGCTGAGACCTATATGAATATCAGCAGGATAATAGAAATTGCTGTTTCAACACATGCATCCGCTGTTCATCCCGGGTATGGTTTTTTATCGGAGAACCCCGAATTTGCCACGGCTTGTAAAGAAAACCATATCATCTTCGTTGGACCGGATCCAGAGGTACTCAGGCTCATGGGAAACAAACCTGAAGCGAAGGAATTTGCCAAAAGCCTTGGAATACCTGTTGTTGCAAGCCAACGGATAGATCACCTGTCAGAACTGTCGGGCATCGCACTTGATTTCCCCGTTCTGATAAAGGCCTCTTATGGCGGGGGTGGTAAAGGCATGAAGGTCGTTTACAACCGTGAGGAACTGATCAACCAGGCAAAAAGATCATCCAGGGCTGCCCTGGAATATTTTGGCAACGGCGAGCTCTTTGCAGAACAATTCATACCGAATGCCCGTCATGTGGAAGTTCAGATCCTTGGCGACACATTGGGAAACATGATCCACCTGTATGAGCGGGAATGCTCTGTTCAGCGCAACCATCAAAAGATCGTTGAAGAGGCTCCTGCCATTTTCCTGTCGCCTGAATTGCGGGAGAAACTTCTCTCCGACGCTGTAAAGATCGGGAAAGCGTCGCGGTACACGGGTGCAGGTACTGTTGAATTCCTGGTTGATGAAACAGGAAAATATTTCTTTATGGAGATGAATCCAAGGATCCAGGTGGAACATGCAGTAACAGAGGAAATCACAGGAATCGATATTGTCGGCGAGCAGTTGAAAATCGCCTCCGGATTCCCTGTTTCCCGCTTGCAGGAAGAAGTGTCCGTTACCGGCCATGCCATAGAGGTAAGGGTATATGCCGAAAATCCCGCCAGGGATTTTTGTCCCTCATCCAGGCCTTTGCTTTCGGTCAACCTGCCCGACAGCAGGGATGTCAGGACAGAGGCGGATATCCGGATCAGCAGGGACGCAAAGAGCAGTTTTGATCCCCTGCTTCTCAAACTGATTGCCCGGGGCGACAACCGTGACAAGGCAATTGCCCTGTTAAGGGAGAGCATCAAGGATCTAAACATTATAGGACCGGATACAAATGTCGGCTACCTCGAAATGATTCTCTCCCACAGCCTCTTCCTGCAGAATATCCAATCGGTCGAATTCTGCCAGGCACACCACCTGGAACTCATACAACATGAGGAAAGAGAGGTTGGATTCAATCACCTTCCCAGCCTGATCGGTCTGGCCATCGTAAATTCATACCTGGAAAATGACGGGTCCAGTATCTCTGATCCATGGAAATATACCGGTTACTGGCGCTTAACAGCACCAACCATCCCTGTCACAGTGGACGACAGGACCTATATGATTAACCTGACCGGACTTGACCGATCCAATCCCTCCTTCAGGCTGAACGGAGTACTGAACAGCTTTTTAGCAGCAAAAAGGTCGGATAATTGCACCGATATCACCATCAACGATGTAACACACAAAGTAAATTATCACTGTTCCGGTGAGGGAGAAATCAGAATTTGCCTGGAAAACAGGCAATACCTGGTCACTTTCCCCCTTCTTCTGAAGAATAATCCGGAAGCAGGGCTGTCGGCAGATCATGAAAATCCGGCAGGATACTCTGAGATCATTTCCCCTTTGCATGGCAGGATTCTGGATATCTGTATCAAGGAAAAACAGCTGATAAAAAAAGGAGACCCCTTGCTGGTGATAGAGGCAATGAAGACAGAGAACCACATTCTTTCGCACAGGGATGCCAGGGTGAAGAAAATATCAGTAAAAGTGGGGGCACAGGTAACGGACCGCATGCCCCTCATAATTTTGGAGGATTAATATGAACGAATTTTTGGACAAACGGACCATCGAATACAGGGAAAAAGTCAGGGCATTTGCCGAACTCATGATTAAGCCAATCGCAATCGAACAGGATGAGAAGGAGGAGTTCCCTGTAAAACTGGCCAAACAGATGGGAGAAGCCGGCCTGTTCGGGATTACCCTGCCCGTTAAGTACGGCGGCCAGGGGCTTGACTACCTCTCCTATATCATTGCCATTGAGGAAATTGCACGGGTAGACAGTTCCCCTGCGGCCACAGTGGCGGCACACAACTCCCTTGGAATTGCTCCTCTTTACACTTTTGGGACGGAAGATCAACGGCTCAACTACCTTCCCGGCCTGTGTACCGGGGAAAAGCTGTGGGCCTTTGGCCTGACAGAAACCAATGCCGGGTCTGATGCCAAAGGGATAGAGACAATGGCCAGGCAGGAAGGGGAAAACTGGGTGATCAACGGTTCAAAACTTTTTATTACCAACAGCTCCTCATCCATTGCCTCCGGAATAACAATCCAGGCCATCACCGGCGACAGGAACGGAGAAAAGGAATTATCCGCCATCCTTGTTGACAGGTCGACGCCCGGGTATTCCTCAACCCGTATAAAAGGGAAACTGATGTGGAGAGCAGCCGATAACGGGAGGCTCAGTTTCAAAAATTGTGTCGTCCCGGCTTCCAACCTCCTGGGGAAAAGGGGGGAAGGGATGAAAATCATGCTTTCAACCCTGGATTCCGGGCGGTTATCCATTGCCGCCATGGGACTGGGCCTTGCACAGGGTGCTTTTGAAATGGCACTGGAGTATGCCCAAAAACGCAGGCAGTTCGGGAAACAATTGGTAGAATTCCAGGCCATTTCCTTCAAACTGGCTGAAATGGCCACAAAAATTGAACTGGCAAGAAACACCCTTTACCATGCCTGCCGATTGAAGGACGCAGGTTTGCCCTTCGCCAACCAGGCAGCAATTTCAAAGCTCTATTGCTCTGAGATTGCAAAGGAAGTGTCGGATGAATCCCTTCAGATTCATGGTGCGATTGGTTTTTTGCGCGAGAACCACATAGAACGGTTTTACCGTGACCAGCGATTGCTCCAGATTGGCGAAGGCACCTCTGAAATATTGAAAATGGTCATCTCCAGGAATATTATTAAGACTTATTCTAAATAATAATGGAAATCATCAAAAAAGCAGAAAACACCAGGAGAACAGGTTCCCGGGAAATGACAGACCGCAAGTCTGACCATATCAACCTGGCGCTTCAGATGCAAACACCAGTGCATGAACTGGATAACCGGTTCTATTACGAACCCATGATTTCAGGTTTCCCTGAAGGGGAGACAGGACAGGTCCCGTTTGCAGGAAAGATCCTGCGGACTCCGATCTGGGTATCCAGTATGACCGGAGGGCATGCTCTCTCGGGAATCATCAACCGTAACCTTGCACAGGCATGCCGGGAGTTCGGGATGGGAATGGGCCTGGGATCCTGCCGGAAGTTGCTGGCGGACGACACTAACTTCGATGATTTTAACATGAGGCCTGTCATAGGTGATAGTCAGCCGCTATTTGCCAACCTGGGGATTGCCCAGGTCGAAGAGCTTGTTGAAAGCAAAAAGACAGACACCATACGCCGCCTGGTAGGCCAATTACAGGCCGACGGGTTGATTGTTCATGTCAATCCGCTGCAGGAATTTTTTCAGCCGGAAGGAAACATCATCCGCCGTCCCCCTGTTGAAACGATTGAAAAACTACTTCAGTCAATTGATTTTCAAATAATAGTAAAAGAGGTCGGACAAGGGTTCGGTCCCCGGAGTTTACGCAGGCTCTTGCAGCTTCCTCTGGCAGCCATTGAATTTGGGGCATTCGGAGGTACCAACTTTTCGAAAATTGAGAACAGCCGGCAGCCGGTGCACCAAAGATTCAAATACCAGCCCCTGGTCAATGTAGGTGTCACGGCCGAAGAGATGGTAGGTCTGATCAACGGGATAGTCAACTCAGGAGAGAAGATTGTATGCAATCAGCTCATCATCTCGGGTGGTATCAGGAACTTCCTGGATGGATACTACCTGACCCAAAAATCAGTTCTTCCGGCAATTTATGCGCAGGCATCCCTGTTCCTGAAATACAGCCGCGGAGAATATTCCGAATTACAGCAATTCATTCGTGAACAGGTGGAAGGATACAAAATGGCCGAAAGCTATCTTACTTTAAAACAGCCCTGACAAATAATTAAAATCCAAAATAATATGGAGATTATATCAGGCTTCTCAAAATTAGACAGGATTCAAAGGATGAATTACCTCGCCGGACATTCGAAACTGAAGGTCTCGGATATATCTCTTTTGCACGACTATGATGCACCCCTGGAGGAAAATCAGCAGGTATTCGGGGATATGATTGAAAATTACATTGGCAATTTCCCGGTGCCGATGGGTGTTGTAACCAACATGGTCATCAACGGTGAGCCCCTGGCCGTTCCCTTTGTGACTGAGGAGAGTTCAGTGGTTGCGGCTGCCTCCAAAGCAGCAAAATTCTGGGCGGCAAGAGGTGGATTCAGAGCCGTGGTGACGTCGGTGACAAAAAAAGGCCAGGTCCACTTCACCTGGGATGGAGGTAAGGACAAAATCACAGGCCTGTTTCCTGAAATCAGGAATAAGCTGTTCGCTGCCACCGATGGACTGACAGCCAGGATGAGACAAAGGGGGGGTGGAATTACCGGGATTCAGCTCATCGATAAAACAGGGGAATTGGATGGATACTATCAGCTCGATGTTTCTTTCCTGACCGCAGAAGCGATGGGAGCAAATTTCATCAACAGCTGTTTGGAAACAATTGCCTCTGTCCTGGCCGGGCTACCCGAATTAAATTCTGAAGAGTGCCATGTTGAGATCATTATGGCCATCCTTTCAAACTACACCCCTGGCAGCATGGTGAGATGCCATGTCGAATGCCCGGTCCGGGAGTTGAATCAATGGGACAATAACCTCACAGGGGCAGTTTTCGCTAAAAAATTCTCGCTGGCAGTTGATGTCGCCAATATTGACATCCCGCGGGCCGTCACACACAACAAAGGCATCCTCAACGGGATAGATGCAGTAATGCTGGCCTCGGGCAACGACTGGAGGGCTGTTGCCGCCTCGGCTCACGCCTATGCCTCAAGGGATGGAAAATACAAAGGGTTAACTACCATAAGCCTGGATAACAGCATGTTTCGCTACGAACTCGCTCTTCCGTTGTCGGTAGGCACTGTTGGCGGTATCACCCAAATTCATCCGGTAGTACAAAAGGCAATGGCAATTATGAACTATCCCGATGCAGAAAAACTGATGATGATTGCGGCGGCCTCCGGACTCGCAAACAACTTCTCAGCCGTAGCATCCCTGGTCACAACAGGCATACAGCAGGGCCATATGAGGATGCATCTCACCAACATGCTAAACCAGTTAAACGCTGATAAAACGGAACAGGAGCATGCCCTCAGACACTTCAGTGGAGTCACTGCAAGTTATTCCGCGGTCGGGGATTTTATCCGGCAATTCAGAATTGAAAAATAACAGGAATCATCGGGAAAGGAAGGAATGAAGTATACTGAAATAAAAGAATTTGAATCACGAGCCAAATTAATGGTATCAGGTGAATACCTGGTTCTTAAAGGTGCGCTCTCCCTTGCCTTGCCGCTAAAATATGGTCAGAAATTAACGGTTAAAGCGCTCGCTGGAGAACCAAAAATATTCTGGCAATCCATGGTAAAGGGAAGTCCGTGGTTTACAGCGACCTTTCAACTCCCGCATTTCAACGTAATAAATTCCGGTATGCCTGAGGTTTCTAAAACACTCTCCCGGATTTTAAAGGCTGCCAGTGAATTAAATCCGGGTTTCCTGAAATGTCAGCAGGAATACAGGATAACCTCAGAAATGGACTTCGATCCTGCTTGGGGCATAGGGTCAAGCAGTTCACTGATCTCCAACATTGCATACTGGGCCGATTGTGATCCATTTGTACTCAACAGGATAATATTCCAGGGATCCGGGTATGATATAGCCTGTGCAAGATCCACAGATCCAATCATCTATGCCACAAAAGAGAATACCCCTTCTTACCGTATCGCTGATTTTCACCCTCATTTTCACCGGCACCTCTATTTTGTCTACCTGAACCGGAAACAGAACACTCTTCAAGGTATCCGCGGGATGGATCTGGGATCTGTCTCATCCGGGGATACGGATGCAATTTCGGCGTTGACCCTCGGACTGGAAAAAGCTGAAGATCTCACCAGTTTCAGGTCCATGATGGATCAGCACGAAGAGATTACCGGCAGAATAATCCGCAAAACACCGGTCAGGGAATTGCTGTTCAGCGATTTCCCGGGATCCGTCAAGTCACTGGGTACCTGGGGAGGAGATTTTATCCTGGCGGCTTCGGAAGAACCTGAATCCTTTGTTCATAACTATTTCATCCGAAAGAACCTTACTACCATCCTGAATTTCAGGGAAGTCGTTCCGGACAACGAAGTTAATGAAGCGGATTTTCAGGAGACCGGAAATGAAGAATGTACGCTGCTGGTGCAGAATGATTAAGTATTGAAAACAATGATGACAGAAAAAACCACAACAACGGGCTGGAGGGCCCCTTCCAATATTGCCCTGGTAAAGTACTGGGGTAAAAGGACCGGTCAACTTCCGGTAAATGGATCCATAAGCATCACCCTCGATCAATCTTTCACCACAACCTGGCTGTCGTTCCGGAAAAAGGCGGGTGCAGGCCACTCCATCGACATGGAGTATTTCTTTCATGGCAATACACAGTTGAAATTCAGTGAAAAGATAGCCGGCTATCTGAATACTTTGCAGCCTGAACTGCCATTTCTGACTGATTATCAAATGGTTTTCAACAGCGAAAACAGTTTTCCGCATTCTGCAGGAATAGCCTCTTCAGCCT
Organism: uncultured Tangfeifania sp.; assembly: GCA_964506325.1. GTDB lineage: Bacteria > Bacteroidota > Bacteroidia > Bacteroidales > Prolixibacteraceae > CAINVV01. The sequence goes on along the minus strand of CAZDLO010000044.1, from coordinate 14,567 downwards.
CCTCTATGGCCGCCCTGGCTCTTTGCCTGCTGAGCATGGAGGAGCTGGTGACCGGCAAAAAACTGCCCTCTGCGGATTTTTTCCGGAGGGCATCCGCCCTTGCGAGGCAGGGTTCAGGCAGCGCCTCCCGCTCGGTGTACGGAGGAATTGTGAGCTGGGGAAAGATTTCCTCGATCGAAGATTCATCCGACGAATATGCTACACCTTTCCTGTTGCCCTCAGACAGCAGGTTAAGACTCCTCCGTGACAGTATTTTGGTTGTCAGTCCGGAGGAAAAAGCACTCTCCAGCAGCGCAGGGCATGCTTCAATGATCAGTCACCCGTTCCGGGAAGGAAGAATTGAGCAGGCAAACTGCCATGTCAATAAAATGACTGAGGCTATCAGGGGAAATAATTTCCTGACCATAGCTGAAATATCCGAAAAAGAGTCGCTTGCACTACATGCATTGTTGCTCTCCTCGGCCTCAGGCGTAATATTGTTAAAACCCAATACCCTCAGGATCATTGAAGAAATTGTGCAATTCAGGAAATCGACCGACCTGGACTTGTTTTTCTCCATCGATGCCGGGCCCAATGTACACCTGATCTACTATGAAGACCAGAAGGAAATGATCCTGCCGTTCATCAGGCAAAATCTCAGCAAATATTGTGAGCAGGGCGAATGGATAGATGACAGGATTGGCCAGGGTCCAGTTCAACTTAATGCACCAACAGAAAACTGACATGGATTTCCCGGGAAAAATACTACTGTTTGGAGAGTTTGGCATCCTTTTGAACTCGATGGCGCTGGCGATCCCATTCTCCCGGTATTCCGGCCGATTCAGATTTGCCGGAACCCCGGGCAGCCTCACACCCCGCGAGGAAACAGGGTCGAAGGAAGAATTAGGAAAACTGTTCAGCTATCTGCAATCCGGCAAAGATAAATTCAGCTTTCTGGAACTGGATCACCTGCAGGATGATCTGCAGACGGGATTGTATTTTGATTCATCCATCCCTTACGGTTCAGGACTAGGAAGTTCCGGTGCGTTAACGGCAGCACTTTATTCAAGGTATGCAAAAGCCCCGGGACTAAAGGCCGTTGCAGAGACCCGTGAACACCTGGCTGCCATGGAATCCCATTTTCACGGTCTCAGTTCAGGAATTGACCCGCTAACATCCTATGTAAAAAAGCCTGTTCTCCTGGAAAACCTAACGTCAACCTGCAAAACAGTTGACCTTTCAATGTTTTTCGAATCCCATACCCTTTTCCTGATCAATACGCATTACAAGGCAAAAACCAGTAAACTGGTAGGCCATTTTATGGAAAATTACCAACGTCCACAGTACAGGGAAAAGGTTGATACAGAATACATCCCCCTGGTTTCCGCGACAATCAAGGCCTTACTTTCGGGAGACTTCCAACAGTTCGGGTTCTCGTTGAAAAGCTACTCCCTTTTTCAACTTACCCATTTCGGGGAAATGATTCCGGAGAACCTGAAAAAACTTTGGAAACAGGGCCTTGACCGGGAAGATTTCGCCCTGAAAATATGCGGTTCGGGAGGTGGAGGATATATGCTGGCGATTTCCCGGAACAGGTCCGAAACAGCGTCTTATTTTAATTCCAGCCACCTGGATTACTCGGTGGTTGAACGAAATGAAATTATACTTTAACAATCATAATCTATTATTAATCAATTAAATAAGTTTACACCATGAAAAATCCGAACAAAATAGTAGTTTGGCTCAACCAGATGAGGGCCAATTTTCTCATTCTTGCGGTACTGCTGGTACTGATCGGCATCGCATTGGCCTACAAATATTTACCGGCAAACCATGTCATCAGGTGGTTTGATATGGCACTGATAATTTTCGGCACTGTAATGGCCCATGCCTCCGTGAACCTATTCAATGAATACTCCGATCATCTTACCGGTATTGACCTCAACACCAACAGAACCCCTTTCAGCGGCGGAAGCGGAATGATAAAGTCGGGGCTGACAAAGCCGGCAGAGGTACTGGCTGCAGCGGTTGTAACCCTGCTGATTTCAGGCTCAATTGGAATTTACTATGGAATCACTGCACACTGGATTCTTTTTGCGATTATGCTGACAGGAGCCTTTTCAATTCTCTTCTACACACCTTTGCTGACCAAATTGATGCTTGGAGAGCTGTTTTCAGGACTGACACTTGGAACGCTGGTGGTACTTGGCACATTTATCTCACTGACAGCAACTCCCGGGCAATCCCTGGGAACACTGCTGCCCGTCGAAGTGATCATGATATCAATCCCCCCGGGAATACTAACCGCATTGCTTCTTTTGCTCAACCAATTTCCCGATACGGAAGCAGACAGGAAAGGAGGGCGAAAACACCTGGTGATCAAATTTGGAAACAGGAATGCTGCCTATGTCTATACGGCAGGAGTTATTGCAACGTTTGCCATCATCTTTGTGCTTCCGCTGGCAGGAGTGTCATCTTACTGGCTTTACCTGGGACTGATTCCAATTCCTATCATTTTTAAGGCAACCTACACGGCATTAAAATCGTATAATGATATGGACAGGCTGATTCCGGCTCTTGGTGCGAACATTGTTACGGTGTTACTGACTGATGCACTGCTAGCTGCAGCCATATTTATAACTTTATTTTAGCGTTTGATGATTCCCTCTGTTCGAAGGCTTCCAGCCTGGATGAAGACTCCGCTCCCATCCGGAAAGGAGTACATTTCACTGAAGAACCTGGCTGCCAGCCAGCAACTCAATACCATCTGCGTGAGCGGCAATTGCCCGAACAAGGCGGAATGCTGGGGCGCCTCCACGGCCAGTTTCATGATCCTGGGTGAAAAATGCACACGCAACTGCCGCTTCTGCGATGTAAAGAACATGATTCCCGATCCGGTCGACCCGGAAGAACCCCGCCGGCTTGCGGAGACGATCCGGGCCCTGGGAATCCGCCATTGTGTAATAACTTCCGTCACACGTGATGACCTGGAAGATGGCGGAGCTGATTTTTGGGCACTGACGATCAGAACAGTCAGGGAGATGAACCCTGGAATAACCATGGAGACTTTGATCCCGGATTTCTTCGCCAACCAGGAACTGATTGGCAAGATTGTGGAGGCCGGTCCTGAAGTAATCTCCCACAACATGGAAACTGTCAGGAGGCTGACACCCAGGGTGAGGGACATAGCACGTTACGACAGGAGCCTAAAAGTAATCGGGATCATTGCCTCATCAGGTATTGTACCCAAATCGGGCATCATGGTGGGACTGGGGGAGACCGAGGAGGAGGTATATGAAACAATGGATGACCTGCGCCGCGCCGGTTGCAGGGTCCTGACCATCGGCCAGTATCTTCAGCCGTCTGCACATCACCTGAAAATAGAGGAATACATTCAACCCGGCATATTTATCAAATACCGGGAAGCAGCGCTCGAAAAGGGATTCACAATGGTAGAAAGCAGTCCGCTCGTCCGTTCCTCCTACCATGCAGAAAGACATATTAATGCTTAAATTTTTACAATGCATAAAAAACAACCTTTGGTGATTCAGCCTGTTAAGTTGCATCACAAGAAAAACTCCTATTACGCCCGCATGAAAAAGATATCACTGTGCAAAGTGCTGGATATTAGAGATATTACAGAATCCACCTATGTCCTGAGACTGGAGAAAAACGACTTCGAATTCAAGGCCGGCCAGTACCTGGTTTTAAACATCCCCGGGGAAAACAACGCACGTGAATATTCGATTTACAGTCCTGATAATGTCCCATACATCGACCTTCTCATCAAAGAGGTGACAGACGGGGATGTCTCCGTCAAGCTTAAATCACTGAAGATGGGCACAAAACTGGAAATCTCAGGCCCTTTCGGATTTTTTGTCCTGAGAGAGAACGACCAGAAAGAAAACCGGCATTTTACCTTCATCTCAACCGGCACTGGCATCTCACCATTCAGGAGCATGATCCTGTCTAACCCGGGACTGAACTGTGAGTTGATACATGGTGTCAGGCACAGTCACGAAGCATATGACTCCACCGATTACCCGGCAGGATCCTACAAACTCTGCACATCTCAGGAAACCGGCGTGGATTTCCACGGCAGGGTGACACAGTACCTGAAGGACAAAGGTATCAGAAGTGATTCTGTTTTTTATATCTGCGGGAATTCAAACATGGTGAACCAGGTCGCCGGATACCTCGAAATAAACGGAATCCGTCCGGAAGATATCCGGACCGAGGTTTTTTTCTAAATTATCAACCTTCCAGAATCATGTTTTCGAAATTTGAGCCACGTGCCTGTTCACGTTGCGACAGGCCGCATATCTGTACACTGACGATACACTGTCCCTGCATGGAAGAGGAGATTTCAGACCAGCTGCTGGATCGTATCTCCTCCCATTATGAGGACTGCCTCTGTGCCGGGTGCCTGAAGGAGCTGAAAGAAATTCATTGAAGAACAGCTGTGTAAAAATCCAACTGAAAAAAATATCTTTGATGGGGTGAGAGCATAAAACACCTGCAACAAATCTCAACAGGCCAGCAATGGCAACCTATTTCACGAATTCAAAACCCTCATTTACAGTCGAATGAAGAAGGTCCTTTTAATGGCAACAGCTCTTCTCATTTTGCAGGGTTGGCACATCTCAAAACCTCCAGGTCAGGGCCCATGCGCATACCAGTCCATCCCCTGCGTCGACAACCTTCCGGATTCAGTTGTATTTACACTTAGAAAAGGAGATATTCTCGTCCGACCAAACTGGAGCTGGCTGCCCGGCAGCTTTCCGTTGGAAGGAGGCAGAAAATTCGGTCATGCTGCCGTTGTAACTGAAGACATGTCAGGCAGAACCATCGGGGAAGTCCTGGAGAAGACACCCGTGATAGAGGCCTTGTTTTACGACCAGGTTCCTGGCCGGTTTGTGTTCAGTAAAGAGGGTCAGATCAGGCAAGGAAAAGCCTGGATGTCATTTGGCAATAAATTCAAAGGATTGAGATACAGGCTTCGTACGAACCTGTCCGATGTTGAAAAAGATTCCCTCATCAGATTCCTGGAGACACAGCTGGGAGAAGGCTACAACTTTTTTTCTTCAAAAAGGGATGATTCCGGAGAGAAACAGAATATCGTCCAAACCCCGGAAAATGCCGGCTGGCATTGTGCCACACTGATATGGGAAGCATATTACAGGGCTGCCGGAATTGACCTGGATTCCAACAAAGGTTGGCTTATCTATCCTTCAGATATGATTGCAAGTCAAAATTTTGATTTACCGGACGGTAGAATCCGATTCTGAAACAAATCTTTCGTACCGCTCAAAAGTGCCGGGGAACTCCTTCTCAATGATCCTGTTGTGAATACCGCTGAAAATGTAGATGGTAAGCAATCCACCCAAGGCTGCGAAAAACATATCCCACTGGGCGTCCCAGACAGAACCCTGCGCACCCAAAAATTCATCCGGTGTTTTCCCTGCAACCAGGCATGCAAGAAATTCCACCAGTTCATACACAACAGTTGTCGACAGGCAGATGCAGAAGGCAATGAATGAAACCCATTTGTACCCTTTGAGGATTCTTTTCCTGAAGAATATTTCACGCGACACAAGAACCGGGATTACCCCCTGAACAAAATGTCCTACTTTGTCGAAGTTATTGCGGCTTAATTCAAAGTAATCACGAATCCAGCCAAAGAATGGTTCCCGGGTAAAGGTATAATGTGCCCCAATCATCATAATACAGCAGGAGGCCAGGATGGCAGCATAGGTGAAAATACTGAATCTGAATATTTTGTAGGTCAAAACGACAACCATCAAACCCAGAAGTACGGGTGTCACCTCGCCGATCCAGATCAGGTAATTAAAGGGCCTTGTACCGGACCATACCAAACATACGAAGTAGATCAGCAACAGGTAGTAATATTTTTTCATTTTGTGGAATTGCGCACATAAAGATATTGGTTTTGTTCAATATTGTTCCCGGTTATCCGTGCATTGAATCCCAGGCTCAGCCGGCAACCTCCAACAAAAAATCTTACTGTAATGGAATAAATAAAATAATTCCCTGCCAATTTCCCTGTTCTTTCAATGATTTTCCTCCAAACCCTTTGCCATATTTACAATTATTGATAGTTTCGGAATAATTCCCGCTACTGCTGACAATGAAAGGGACTGATCTGTCATGATTACATGTTAAAAAACAGTCATTAAAGGAATTAACTACTACTATTCACCTGCAAAACTCCCACCGGAGTTTCTTAAAACGTATTCCATCATGAAGACTTCAAGGGCTGCTCTGACCATTCTGTTCATTTTTTCACTGGTGTTCTCACTTTCAGCGAAAGAGATGTTTTACAATGTCACTGCTTATGGTGCCAGGGGGGACGGCAAAACAAACAATACCAAGGCAATTAATTCGGCCATTTCGGCTGCCGCGAAGAACGGAGGAGGTACCGTCTTCTTTCCTGCCGGCAACTACCTCTCCTTCACCATTCACCTGAAAAGCAACATCACACTCCATCTCGACCAGGGTGCAGTACTGATCGGAGACCAGGAAGTGGACGGAGTGGGTTATGACCTGCCGGAGGAAGAAGCCTGGTACAAAAAATTCCAGGATTTCGGACACAGCTATTGGAAAAACAGCCTGATTTACGGTGACAGCCTCCGCAATATAGCGATTACCGGAAATGGAATGATTTGGGGGAAAGGACTGTACACATTTGACAAACCCAACATCAAAGGTTCTGGAAACAAAGCAATCGGATTGAAAAATTGCCTGAATGTTACAATAAAGGACATTTCCATTCTGCATGGAGGTCATTTCTGCATTCTTGCAACCGGAGTTGACAACCTCACCATCGACAATGTACGTGCAGATGCCGACAGGGATGCTTTTGATATCGACTGCTGCAAAAATGTACGCATTTCCAACTGCAACATCAACTCCCCTACTGACGACGGACTTTGCCTTAAATCTTCCTTCGCACTCGGCTATGCAAAAGCAACGGAGAATGTCACCATCACCAACTGCCATGTTTATGGATACGATCACGGCACACTGATGGACGGCACTTTCAAAACCGATTTCCAGGATACTGACCCGAATGCCAACCACTGCATCACAGGCCGTTTGAAGATGGGGACTGAATCCAATGGCGGATTTAAAAATATTTCGGTGTCCAATTGTGTTTTTGAACATTCCCGCGGTATTTGCATTGAAACGGCTGATGGCGGCACAATTGAAGATATCGTCATCAACAACATCACCATGAGGGATGTGACAGACACCCCATTCTTCATTCGCCTGAATGCCCGCATGCGAGGTCCGGCAGGGACTCCGGTAGGGGTTTGCAGACGCATCACCATCAGTAATGTCAATATTTATGATGTCGGAGGACGTCCGAAATTTCCGGCACTCGGAGCTGCCATGGTGATGGGTATCCCCGGCCATTTCATTGAAGACCTTACACTAAGCAACATACGCATCTATTTCCGTGCAGGAGCGAAGAAAGATGAGATCGACAAGGAGGTGCCGCAGAATATCGACATGTACCCCGATCCCTACCGCTGGCATACCTTACCTGCCTACGGAATGTATTTCAGGTACGTGAAAGGATTGAAGGTCAGCGATGTAGTGTTGCGTTACATGAACCGCGATGAGCGTCCTGCCTTCGTGCTGGATGAAGTGACAGACGCAGCTTTTTACAATGTGGATGCCCAGAAAGGGGATGGGGCACCACAGTTTATTCTTAAAAACGTGACCAACTTCTCAACCCACCAGGTTACAGGCGTGGCTGATACCAAAGTCGCGAAAACAGAAAAGAAGGAACTTTGACACGCGGTTTTCATTTCGTTGGGAAGTTGATTCTCTTTTCTTTTCTTTGTCCGTAATAAAATTTGGAGGCATTGTTAATTGCCAGTGACTGTCATTGGCTGTGAAGCAATGCATTGTGCAGGCACAGGTATTGCCTGAATTCATCCTGAATCAACATAAAAATAAAATACTAGCTATGAATCTTCCCTATCGCATGTTGGCTTTGATCCTTTTCTTTTGCACAATCGATGTTGCTGTTGCTCAAAAGAAAGTGAATATCCTCGCTGTCCCGGCCGGAAACGAATTCGCCAAAATAAATCCCGAAGGAAGGACGATTTTACCAAGCGGACGATTTCTTACACCTGCCGGTAAAACTATCAGGATTACCAACGACCCGTTTGGCATGGATCTTTCGCCGGATGGCAGAAAGGCAGTGACCCTTCACAACGGTGTATTTACCATCATCGATCTACTGACGATGAATGCTACCAGGGTTCCCGGCTATGATAACAAAATCAAATCACCCCTCTCCAAAGGATCTTTCCTGGGAGTTGCTTTCGCAGGAGATTCCAGGACTGTCTACCTGAGTGGAGGAGACAATGGTGCCGTTATAAAATATGACATCGACAACCTGGCACGCATCGATTCATTTTCATTGAACGGAATGGTGGATGGAATTGATTACGGGGACAGTTTCACGTCAGACCTGGTGCTGAATGAGGCCAGCAATGAATTGCTGGTACTTGACAGGGCCAATTTCAGGATGGTCCGCATTGATCTGTCCACGAGAAAGGTGAAGGCATCTATCAAGGTTGGCCGTTTGCCGTTCGGATTGACCCTGAGCCCCGACAGGCAGACCGTTCTGGTTGCCAATGTCGGATTGTATGAATACCCGCTGATTACCGGCGCAACACCTGAAAATATCGATTCGCTGATGATTTCCCATCATCCGTACGGGGACAACACGCAAGAGTCTATCAACGGAACCGTGGTAGAAGGCAGAAAGATCCCGGGAGTCGGCAGTCCGCTGCATCCTGATGCCATGAGCGTTTTTACCATCGACCTGAACTCGAATAAAGTCATCGATAAATTCAAAACCGGCCATCAGATCGGGCAGATGATAGAAGATGCTGAGGTAGTGGGAGGTGCGAGTCCGAACTCCATTGCTGTCGGAAAGCAGTTTGCCTATGTCACCAATGCCACCAACGACAATATTTCGGTGATCGACTATAAAAACCACAAGCTTGTCGGCCATATTCCAATCCTGGTTGATCCGAAGATTGACAAATTCCGGGGCTTGTTGCCATTTGGAATAGACCTGAGCAAGGATGAGAAAACACTTTATGTTGCCTTGCTGGGATTCAATGCAGTAGCAGTAATCGACGTTGAATCAAGGACAACCAAAGGGCTGATTCCATCCTGCTGGGGACCAACCCGCGTCAAGGTATCCAAAGACCAGAAGGAGATTTACATTACCACCTGCAGGGGACTAGGTGCTGGACCCAATGGAGGCAAAAATTTTGTTTCCCCGATACAGGGATATTATGTAGGGGACATTCAGCTGGGCAGCTTTCAGAAAATAAGCAGTCCGGACGGCCCCCAACTGGCGGCCTACACGAAACAATCCGTTGACAATACCTTCAGAACGGTGAGCGTCGCGGATGATGGCAGTAATCCTTTGCCCCCTCTGCCGGGGTTGCGCAAGTCTCCGATCAAATACATCGTTTACATCACCAAGGAGAACCGTACCTACGATGAAATTTTCGGTCAGCTGAAGAATGCCGAGGGTGACAGCACCCTGGCACGTTATGGTGTCAACAATGAATATACCTTGCCGGATTCCCTGCGGAAGAAATTTCCGAATCTGCGAATCAGTCCAAACCATATCAAAGCAGCTAAACAGTGGTCGTTGTCTGATAATTTCTATTGCGACAGCGATGCTTCCATCCACGGGCATCACTGGATGATGGGAGTTATACCCAACGAATGGGTGGAGGCAAATTCAAGCGTTTCAAAAACAGCCGAGTTATTCTCAAAGGCTCCCGGCAGGCGATTCCCGTCTACTACCGGAAGCATGGACCCTGAAGATTATGCGGAGATTGGCGGCTTATGGGAAGCACTTGAACGAAAGAATGTTTCATTTTACAATTTCGGCGAAGCCAATGAAACCGGACATGTTCGCGAGGAATGGTTCGACACCAATACCGGCGCAGCCCATGCTGTGATGTTCCCCATGCAGAAAGCCCTGTTTTCCCGGACAAGCCACGATTACGCCGGGTACAACATGAATATTCCCGACCAGTACAGGATGGAACAGTTTGAACGGGAGTTTACACAGAGATGGATCAAAGGGAAAGAAAAACTGCCTTCCCTGATCACCATGCAGGTTCCCAACGATCATGGGGCGAAAATCAGGCCTGAAGACGGCTATCCTTATCCTCATTCCTTCATGGTGGATAACGACCTTGCGGTAGGGCGAATCCTCCATTTCCTTTCCCGGACAAAGTACTGGAAGAACATGCTTGTCATCATTACAGAAGACGATCCGCAGGGAGGAGTCGACCATATCGATGGCCACCGATCGGTACTGATGATGGCAGGACCCTATGTGAAAAGAGGTTATGTATCCCATACCCATGCCAATTTTGGTTCAATCCTGAAAACCATCTACAACATTCTGAATGTACCCTATGTCAACCAGTTCGACGTGACTGCCTCGCTGCTCCAGGATTTTTTCACTCCTGTACCTGATTTTACCCCTTATACCTTGGAGAAACATGATACACGTATTTTCGATGCAGAGAAAGCCATGAAGAGATACAACAAGACCATCGACTGGAGGAAAATTGAACAGGGTCCGGAGATTGACAATGCTGAAGAGGAACGCAAGGTGCTCTACCGGAATCAGTATGACAATGAAGAGCAGCAGCGCAAGGCCCTTTACAGGAATAAGTAGGCCGGGTTGCGCAGCTGCCTGGTTAAGGTCCGTACAGTTTGAGGTTTTCACAGCACCTTGAGAGGTGGCAATTGCTCCGGAAATCACAAGACTGCAACCACTGATTTTTACTTTTTGATTGAAATATTCTGCTGTTTGATTGAAATAGCATTTCATAAAACAAGCGGGTAAATATATTTGTTGCCAATCATGATTGTTATGCTGCAGCATAATTTTGACCGATTGCCTGTCTGAATTGAAGTTGCCTGGAAAATTCAAGTCCCGGATTCAAAAAAGAAGTATTTCCGGAATCAGGGGAGAGGTTGAAAATTAAATCCCTTTTCCAAAACGCCGGAATCATCCAAAACTGAATAACCGGGAATCAGCAGTGCTGCTCCCCGTTTCAATGTAGTCATTTAAAAATTATTTGCGATGAAAGTGAGTTATCCATTGGTATTTACGGCGCTGGTATGCGCACTGGCCCTTTTCTCCTGCGAAAAGGAGGAAGAGTTAACAGACACTTCCTCAGAAACCCCAACTACCACAAATCCAACTTCCGGCACCAACACACTCAACACCGCCAACCTGGGGTCGAGCCACAACAACGGGAAAAACTGCCTGGGCTGCCACAAATTTTCGGTCGGTGGCTCTGTATACAAGAAGGATCTCTCCTCTGCCTACCCAGGATCAGTTGTCAAACTGACCACCTTGCCCAACGGGCAGGGAACGGTGGTCGCCACACTTACAACAGACAAATCCGGAAACATCTATAAAAGCAGCAGTATCAGTTTCGGAACCGGACTGTATGTAAGTGCTATGGGCAGTACCACCACTAAATACATGTCATCGGCCATAACAAGCGGAGCCTGCAATGCCTGCCATGGAAGCGCTACCTCCAGGGTGTGGACTGAATAGTCCGGCTGGCGACAGGAGATTTGTTGTTACCGGCTAAAACCTGCCCCATTGCTTGTGAACGTCTGCAGGCACGACAGGAATAATTCCAGCAGTGATTGAAACACAAAGGCCGGTGGCACCCAAAATTTAATGGATAAATTCTTCCTGTTTAACAAATCATTTAGTTACCTTTGGTTGGCTACACAATTTATTATCAACTCAAAACAATCTCAAAATGAAAAAGAATGCTATCCGCCAAAGAATTTTCAGCCCCTATTTCATGCAGTTCATAGCTTTAACATTGATGCTCGCCTTGCTTACTCCGGTTGTTGCCAGTGCACAGGCAGGCAAAGCAGATTTTACGGGGAAATGGTCCCTGAACCAGGAAAAAAGCAAACTTGGTGAAAACCAGGGTATGGCGAGGATGCTCGGCGGAGATGTCGTTGTCAGCCAGGAAGCCAACCTGCTTTCAGTGGAAAGGACCCGGACCAATCAAAATGGTGAAACGATGACCACCACAATGAAATATACACTCGACGGAAAGGAATCTGTCAATACTTCCCAAAGAGGTGACAGTAAATCAGTTGCCACCTGGTCGGCCGACAACAAATCCCTCTCCATCGCCACCTCCAGAACCTTCGAAATGAACGGTGAGAAAATGACCATGAATTCAACTGAAGTCTGGTCCCGTACAGACGCAGCCACCCTCACCGTCAACTCCACCAGGCAGGGCCGTGATGGGGAAGAGGTAAAAGTAACTCTGGTTTACGATAAAAAGTAATCCGCCTGATAACATCCAGAAAGGCTCCGAAAGGGGCCTTTTCTGTTTATGGGTTATGGATGATTCATTGACAGGGAGAAGGATGGTTCAAGGCAAAGAACAATTTCCTGAAAATAATTGGTAAAAAATTTGGATTTTAATGTTACTTATTTCTAACTTTGTGTTAGATATATATAACATTAATTTTTGTGTTATGAAAAGAGCCATTTTAATTTTTATTTTGTCTGCCCTGGTAATAATTACCAGTGTATTCTGGTTTGCCAATGCAAAAATCAATTTGAACCTGGGTTTAATTATGCAATTTGCAGTACTTGTCATGGTGGTCGGACTGGCCGTATTCATTGGCGTCAAACGATTGAGAAGTGTCCGGAGGGGAGAACCTGCCGAAGATGAATTATCCAGGAGAATCATGGTAAAAGCATCTTCGGTTTCCTTTTACATTTCGATTTACCTCTGGTTATTCATCATGTTCTTCAGCGAAAGGATCGATTTGCCAAATCACACCTTAATCGGGATTGGTATTTTGGGGATGGCCGTGGTTTTTGTTCTTTCCTGGGTGATATTAACTTTCAGGGGAGTGAAAGATGAATAACAAAATAAGGGAGTACAGGGCCAGGTACGACATGACGCAGGAGGAGCTAGCCCGAAAAGTGAATGTCAGGCGGGAAACGATTGTCTTCCTGGAAAAAAACAGGTACAATCCTTCCCTGAAACTGGCACACGACCTGGCAGTGCTGTTTTCAGTGACCATCGAGGAGTTGTTCATCTTCGAAGAATGACCTAAAATATTCCATTGCTATCTTCCCCGCCGGCCGGATCAAAAGATGGTCGCCATGTATCTGAGCCCGTCAAGCGTAAGGTTCTCATCGATGACCCGGATCTTCGTTGAAATATTCTGCAGCACGGACGACAACCCTCCTGTCGCGATCACATTCAGCCTGCAGGAAAGTTCACTTTCCGCCCTGTCGACCATGGAATCAACAAGGCCGGCAAAACCAAGGACGATTCCTGACTGGATGGCATGGATGGTATTGTCTCCGAGTACGGAAGGCGGGGCAACAAGCTGAACATCCCTTAACTGGGCCGTATTTCCTGTCAGCGACTTTAATGCTGTCAGCAATCCCGGGGCTATTGCAACACCCAGAATTTTGCCGCTGCCACTTATGGTGGTAAAAGTAAGCGCAGTGCCAAAATCAATCACCATGCAAGGTCCTCCGTAGCGGATGAATGCAGCCGTTGCATCGGCAACAATATCGGTACCAATTTCATCCGGACTCAAAATCTCAATCGGCAGTTTATTATAGACTGATGGCTCAACCAGGAAAGGCGTATGATCCAGCAAATGACCCAGCATTTCCCTGAAAGGCCTGATCAGGCTGGGGACAACACTACTTAGTACCGTCCGCGAAATTTCATTTTCGTTAATGGCTGAACTGGTGAACAATGATCTGAAAATCACCTCATATTCATCGGCAGTTTTCAATAAATCAGTTTGTATTCTCCAGATTTTAAGCCATGAATTCTGGTCTGCCACTCCGAAAACAATGTTGGTGTTCCCGATGTCAATGGTTAATATCATGCCTTTACAGTTTTGAGTAGACAAATAAAGCGAATTTATTCATTGCAGGTAATATGCCACCAGGACAATCCTGGAATGGTATACTGAGGGCACTTCAACCCTTATGCTCAACAACCTGAAAATTCCAGTATTAACAGGGAAGAAAGGTCACCTCATAAATGAAGCTGACTACTGTACCAAAGTTAAATAATAAATACCGTTGAGCCTTATAGATATCAGAACCATAAAATATCACAGCAGTGGCACACTTTGCTGACCTCTGCCGTGAAATCCATAAGGTGGGGTACGAAGCACGGATGATAATTTCAGCACGAACCTGAAGTCTCCACCTGGTGAAGAACCCCACGCGCCGGGAAGGGTTTGTTGACGCTTCGCGGTGCTTCAATCTCTGTGTGACAAAAAGAACTGTCACAGAGACACACGGAGTAGAACAGAGGTCCACAGAGCAAAACGAACAACTCCTGCCCCCACTCATAACTCATAATTCATAACTCATAACTCCAGCTCATGTCTTATATCTTTTTTATCTCCGTGTTTCTGTGTAACAAAAAGAACTGTCACAGAGACACACGGAGTAGAACAGAGGTCCACAGAGGAAA
>CAZDLO010000043.1:0-30300 GCA_964506325.1 uncultured Tangfeifania sp. | reverse complement strand
GAGCTGGCGGCCTTAACTCCGGGTCCATATATCCATGTTGGCGGAGACGAATCCCATGTTACCAAGAAAGAGGATTACATCCCCTTTATTGAGAAAGTGCAGGATATCGTTAATTCCAACGGAAAACAGATGGTAGGCTGGGATGAAACAACACAAGCAGCACTTAAACCCGGTTCGGTTGCGCAATACTGGGCCAGGGCTGAGAATGCAAAACGCGGGGTATCCAAAGGGGTCAAACTGCTGATGTCGCCTGCCGCAAAGACCTATCTCGACATGAAATATGATGTCAAAACCGTCCTCGGATTAGACTGGGCCGGGTATATTGAAGTGGATACCGGGTACAACTGGGATCCGGCAACACTTGTTCCGGGAATAACAAGGGGAAACATCCTTGGTGTCGAATGCCCGCTATGGTCTGAAACTGTAACCAACATCAGCGAAATTGAATACCTGGTTTTCCCCCGATTGCCGGGATATGCTGAAATTGGATGGTCGGAAGCATCACGAAGCTGGGATGAATACAAAATCAGGCTTGGAAGCCAGTCTGAAAGATTCAGATTCATGGGAATCAATTATTACAAATCGGCTAAAGTTCCCTGGAAATAGGGCTGCAGTCGCCTCAGGGAACCGGGCTATATATCCAAAAACAACAACATCACCTATTCAAGAAAGATGCAGGAGAAAAAATGGTGGGTTTACCTTTCCGTCGTTATGGCTATGATTTTCTGGTCATTTTCATTCGTCTGGGTAAAAGAGGTATACCTTGTTTACGGGCCATTGACAACAGTTCTGTTCAGGTTGATCATTGCATCCCTGTTATTGCTGGTCTATTCCCGGATTATAGGAAAATTGGTCAGAATTGAACGCAAAGACCTGGGAACATTTGTACTTCTTTCATTTTTCGAGCCCTTCCTTTACTTTTTGGGAGAAAGTTACGGGCTCAAATATGTGTCAAGTACAATCGGAGCTGTCATTGTTGCAACAATTCCACTCTTTTCGCCAATCGCTGCATCCAGGTTTCATGGTGAAAAGATTTCTGTCCGGACATTTATCGGCATATTGCTTTCTTTTTTTGGCGTCTCACTGGTTGTATTCGACTCTTCCTGGAACATGACTGCCTCCCCTCTCGGGATTGCGCTGGAGTTTCTTGCCGTTGTATCAGCCATTTTTTACACAGTTGTTCTAAAAAAGCTGGCCGTAAAATACCACCCGGCAGCAATAATTACCTGGCAAAATATTTTTGGAATAGTCTACTTCCTCCCCTTGTGGTTCATTTTTGAATTCAATGGCTTTAAAACTATCCCATTTAATTTTACAGCCTTTGCCGGGATATTAAAGCTTTCCATATTTGCCTCCTGTATTGCATTTATTTTTTACGCCAATAGCGTTAAAAGACTAGGAATCAATAATGTAAACATATTCATCAATATCATTCCGGTCTTCACCGCCATTATTGCCTGGTACATCCTGGATGATCCCCTGACCATGAGGAAATTCATTGGCATAACAGTGGTAATATTCGGATTGCTGATTGCACAGGTAAAACTGAAAAAATCAGTTGAAAAAATCGTTGCCATACAACAGGATGGAGGAAGATAACTGTTTTGATGTTTTTCAACAATTGCCCGGGTAAATGAAACAACTCCCCAACAAGGATAATGTAGGGAAACTTGCACGTGAAGCTCAGGAAGAGAACCGGCGGTTCTTCAAACGGCTGAAGAAAAAGATTCCGGCCAACCTGGATGAAGTAGTTCACGAACTGCACGAAAAAGCATTTGCAGACTTCGATTGTCTCACTTGTGCCAACTGCTGCGGAAGTATTAGTCCGATGATGACCGACAAGGATATTGACAGACTGACTAAGCCCCTGAAATTAAAGCCCTCACAGGTAATTGAACAATATATGCATCTTGATGAAGACCATGACTATGTGTTCAAAAGTGCACCCTGTCCATTTCTGATGCCGGACAATTATTGTTCCGTCTATGAATACCGGCCGAAAGCCTGCCGTGAATATCCGCACACTGACAGAAGGAGGTTCAGCCAGCTTCTCAATCTGACACTTAAGAACTGCGAGGTATGTCCCATAGTTTTCATGATAGTTGACAAACTCAAGGAGAAATATCCCTGACACGCTCTTCCAGGCAATATATCAGCTGATTTTACTTAATATTGTCGGGTTGATTGAAGACAATGAAACAACTCTTTCTCTCATTTTTCTTTGTGATGGCTCTTCTCTCATCCCTCTCCGGTCAGGCTGGCGGAGAAGGTGTATTCAATTTTCTCCGGCTGAACAATTCGGCAGAAACAGCTGCACTTGGAGGGATCCAGATTGCCATGCCCTATCCTGACCCTGAATTAATATTACAAAATCCATCGCTGCTATCCCCTGAAATGACCAACAAAGTGTCTGCCAGCTATGCAAAGTACCTGGCAGGGATTGGGTTCGGATATGTTGCATTTGCAAGGGACTATGGTAAATATGGTACCGCTGCCTTAGGCATTCAGTTTGCCGATTATGGCCAGTTTGTAGCTGCTGATGAGACGGGAACGGTCACTGGCAGTTTCAGTGCATCTGATTACGCCCTGACCATGTCTTATGCGAAAAAAATCGGCAGCCTTTGTACTGCCGGAGCATCCATAAAACCCATATATTCCCACCTGGAAAACTACAGGTCTTTTGGCCTGGCCTTCGATGCAGGCATTTTCCGGATTACTTCAGATCAACTTACAACAATGGCCGTATGCTTCAGGAACCTGGGAACCCAACTTTCCACCTACTATGAGGGAGGCCGGCATGAAAAGTTAGAATGGTCCCTGGAGGTTGGATTTACCCACAAACTTAAGTATGCGCCGATTAGGTTGTGTGCGACGGCTTACGACCTGAACCGTTGGGGACCCGTTGTGGCGGAGACAGATCCCAATGGCATCCATACTACTAACGGAGGACAGACCTATCTTTCAGCGGCCATGCGGCACATCTCTGCAGGTGCAGAAATCTTTCCTGAAAATAAAATCACGTTCCGGTTAGGTTACAATTACCGCCGCCATGCGGACCTTACGGTGCAGGACCAGACCGGGTTGGCAGGTTTTACAACCGGATTGGGCATCAGGCTTGCAGCCATAGGCTTCAATTATGCTTTGTCAGGTTATTACCAGTCGGGGATGGTTCACAATTTCTCACTGACAACCAGCCTTTCACGTTTAAAATAATCCCGAACTCCCGGACCAACTGAGACTTAGAATATTATATGCACCTCCCGCATTTCAATCCTGCAACACTACAGGGAACTGAATTATACCGGTAAACCTGGCCTTCCTTCTTCCTGTACACGGGAATGATTATCTTTGTACGAAATACCAGTACCATGCCAGAACCGCAGGAGAAAAAAATCATTATTGCAATCGATGGGTATTCGTCGTGTGGAAAAAGTACCGTTGCCAAGGAGATTGCAAAGTACTTGAATTATATTTTTATTGATTCAGGAGCCATGTACCGGGCAGTTACACTTTACTTCCTGAGAAACGGACTTTTAGAAAATAACAGCATAAATTCTGTGGCTTTACCTGAAAAACTAAAAGATATAAGAATAACATTTGGTTTCAATCCTGTCACTTCTCACAACGACATTTTTCTGAATGGTGAAAATGTTGAACAAGAGATTCGCCAATTGGCTGTAGCACAAAACGTAAGCCAGGTTGCTGCTATTGGGGTTGTCCGGCAGCTGCTGGTCGCCCAGCAGCAGGAAATGGGAAGAGCCAAAGGGATTGTTATGGATGGCCGCGATATTGGCACTGTTGTCTTCCCTGGTGCCGAACTGAAAATTTTCATGACAGCCGACGCCCGGATCCGTGCACAAAGAAGATATGATGAAATGATTGCCAAAAATGAACAGGTGAATTTTGACGAGATACTCTCCAATATCACTGAGAGAGACCGCTATGATGAAAACAGGGCAGAGAGCCCGTTGAGAAAAGCGCAGGATGCTGTTGTTCTGGACAACAGCTACCTCTCAAGAGAAGAACAGTTTGAGTGGATTATGACGGAGATTGAGAAACAGGTTAAATAGCATGGGGCTGAGGGTAAGGAATGAGTTAGGAGTTATGAGTTATTAATTATGAATTATGAGGTATGAGGTGGAGGAATGCCGCCGGTCTTCCATTCCACTTTCACAATAGCACAGTAGCATATTTTTTGAGATGAAGATTGAGGTAGATAAAGGTTCCGGGTTTTGTTTTGGCGTGGTGGAAGCTATACGCAGGGCAGAGGAACGTCTTGAAAAGGACACAAAATTGTTTTGCCTGGGAGACATAGTTCACAACAACTCCGAGGTTGAACGCCTTAGAAGGCAAGGTTTAACCTCCATTTCTCATGAACAGTTTTACACCATGAACGACACAACTGTACTGTTGCGCGCCCATGGTGAACCTCCAGAAGTCTATGCCTACGCCCAGGCGAACAACATCAGGCTGATCGATGCTACCTGCCCGGTGGTTCTGAAACTTCAGAAAAGAATTCTCAAAAGCTATGAAACCGGCACAAAGAATAACACACAGCTTGTTATTTACGGCAAAAAGGGGCACGCAGAGGTAAACGGGCTGGTTGGACAAACGAACGGAGAAGCCCTGGTAGTAGAAGGGGTTGATGATCTTTCCCAGCTGGACTATTCACGCCCGATCGTTCTCTATTCCCAGACAACAAAAGGATTGGAGGGACTACACCTGCTGACTGAGGAACTCAGCAAAAATGCCACCGGTGTACCAGTTAAAGTACATGACACCATTTGCAGGCAGGTAGCCAACAGGATACCTGGAATTAAAAAATTTGCCGCACGATATGATTTGATTATTTTTGTAAGTGGGAAAAAAAGTTCCAACGGGAAAATGCTTTTTGACATTTGTTCTGCAGTCAACCCAAACACAAAATTCATATCCGATTTGAATGAAATAGAACCGGCATGGATCAAAAAAATCAATTCCGTTGGTATCTGCGGGGCTACTTCTACCCCGATGCAGCTGCTTCAGGAAGTCGCCGATTTTCTGTCAAAAATGGATAAAGCACAGAATGAATAAAAGACATTAAAAATACAACCCAATTTCCGGGATAACGAATTTCTACATTTTAAGAATATGAATAAAGAAAACAAATCACCGATGCCGGAGGATTATACCGACAGTCCGATCAGGAAGATTGGAGTCCTCACTTCAGGAGGAGATGCACCAGGAATGAATGCTGCTGTGAGGGCAGTTGTCAGAACTGCCATCTTCTATCACCGCGAAGTGGTCGGCATTTACCAGGGATACAAGGGTTTAATCGAGAAAAACTTCAAAAATATGGCATCCGGTGATGTCAGCAATATCATCCAGCTTGGCGGCACAATCTTAAAATCGGCCCGCTGCATGGAATTTCATTCAAGGGAAGGCCGGGAGATGGCTTTCAACCACATCAGGGAAGAGGGAATTGATGCCCTTATTGTCATTGGTGGAGACGGAACTTTTACAGGAGCACGGATTTTTGCCCAGGAATTTGGTATTCCGATCGTCGGAGTACCGGGCACCATAGACAATGACCTTTTTGGCACAGATTACACCATCGGCTACGACACCGCATTAAATACAATCATTGAATCAGTTGACAAGATCAGGGATACTGCAACTGCCCATGAAAGACTCTTTTTCATTGAAGTAATGGGAAGGGATGCCGGTTTTCTTGCCCTCAACGGAGGAATAGCATCAGGGGCAGAAGCTGTTTTGATTCCCGAAACGGATACGGATATTACCACTCTGGAGAACTACATAAAGTCAGGATACCGCAAAAGCAAGAATTCTTCCATTGTTCTTGTCGCAGAAGGTGAAAAAGCAGGAGGAGCATTCAACATTGCCAGACAGGTAGAAGAGATGTTTCCCCAGTATGATGTTCGGGTAACCATCCTTGGACATATCCAGAGAGGAGGATCTCCAACTGCCTACGACAGGATCCTGGCAAGCAGGCTTGGAGTAGCCTCGGTGGAAGCATTACTGGACGATCAGAAGAGTGTTATGGTAGGCATCTCCAATGACTCTGTCGAACTTACCCCTTTCAACAAAGCCATCAAGTACGACAAAGAGGTAAACACCAAGTTGCTGGATACAATACACATCCTTTCGTCATAGGATGAATGGTAGGTCGGCCTGAAAAAAGGGGAATCCTAATAGAAATTCACCACAACCTCCTTGAAGTACCTCTCCTCCAGGAGTTTAACTATTCGTTTTACCACAAATTTCCTGATCTCCATTTCAATAGGCTGATCAGGATCGTGGTGTGCCCAGTTGATGCGGGTGCCAACCAGCACAATGATGCGGTCATGAAGCATCAGTTGTTTGACGATCTCCTCAGCCGGTGAATTCCCTGATTTTTGTTCACTGTCATAGTTTTCCAGCAATTCTTCCACTTTCCCGATGGTAAGGATTCCCTCCGTAACAAGGTGGAATCCATCCATCTTATATTTTGGCAGGGCATAAGGATCACTCAGGGAAATTTCGGTTTCAATCTCTTTTTCCAGTTCACGGGCAATAATCTCGGCCGTTGTTCCTCCGCACACTATCTTAATCCCCTTGTAGTCCTGTATCCGTTGGGCAAAATCGCAGTCTTTGACCTTAAAAAACGGAGGGCCTGTAACCAGCAGCATCTCCCGCGGATCCCTGAAGTAAATAACTCCGCAACTGGCGTCATCCCGAAGGTGAAACCCGTCGTTCTGAATGGCTTTGTTCAAAACTTTCTTGGTCAGGCGCCTGGCAGAGATGTCACTGGTCCGGGCAAGCTGCTGTACCACAAAGGTCTCGACATTCTCCTGCCCCCAACCCATTTTCATGTGTTCATTTTCCATTCCGGACTGGGTAATACCATCACTCATGAACACGATCCTGTCTTCCTTCTGGGCGCGAAATTCCCTGCATCGCAACACTTTGCCAATATTCTCAATCCCCTTGATATCCAGGAGGTATTCTTTGGTGGGCGTGAATGGAACGCCGTTCCTGACAATCACGCTTTTAGGATTGTCATAATTCACAATTCTCACCATCCCGTCATTTTCGAGTTCAATAATGGTAAAGGTGGCATAGGTTTTAACCCCTTCACTATCCCTGGGCAAAGCCTGCATAATGATCCGTGCTGCTGCTTCAGGCCGTTTGTACAGGGCCGTGTAATTCAGTGCCATGGTGGCTGTCATTGTAGCCAGAACATTGGCTTTAACGCCATGTCCTACACCATCAGACAGAACCAGTATCGTACGTCCGTCTTCCTTGATCAGTTTGGAGATGAATACGTCGCCGCAAACCATCTGTCCGGATGGTTGTTTCTGGGCAAAATCTATTTCAATGTGAAACTCAGTCATCCTTTCTGTCTTCCCCGTATTTGTACGCTGCAACAATGGAATTAAGCATATCTTCGGTCTGTGCAGCATTTTCGGCCAGCAGGGTAGCCACCTGCTGAACCATTTCTATGTTTTGACGGGTCACTTTCATGGCCCTGCTGATGATCTCCTCCCTGACAAGCTTGGGGGAAGAAAGATTCCTGATAATGGCTCCGACCACCCTGTTTTTATAGATTGTAACAATTGTGATGTGCAACAGCATGTTTTTATAAGTGACGTCACGTTCAAGCTGCTCTTCACCGGTATGCAGAAGTCCGCTGAACATTTTTCCAACAATTTCAGGTACCAGCTCCTTTATATCCGCCCCCTGCAATCCCGGAATAGCTTCATAAAGCTCCTCTGTCTCCTCGCCCATCAAATGGGCGAACATCTCATTGCAACTGACAATTTTCATGTTGTGATCGACGATCACGATTCCGGCCTTGATTTTCTGAAGCATGGCAGACGAAATAACGGAGGTCTCTTTTGCCTTTTCAGCCTTTACTTCTGCCTTCCTTCGATCTGAAACATCGTAAAGGGATGAAACAATGCCCTCAATTTCCCCGGCATAATTTTTTATGACCGATTTGTAAACCAGGATGTCGTGGTTGAAGTTATCGGCAGATTTGAACTGGTGCTCATAAACCACGTCCGTATTTGATTCCAGCAACTCTTTATCCTTCATCGAAATCATTTCGCCTTCCTCATTGGAGTGAGATTCAAGAGCAGTTTTCCCAATTAATTCTTCACGGCTTCTACCAAAAAATCTCTCATACGATTTATTGCAGGACAGGTAATATCCATTGATATCACGGTAATTGACAGGAAATGGCAGAGAGTCAATTATTTTGTAAGACACCTCCGGATCAGATATTAAGCCGGATAAAAAAGCACCCTGTTCGTATATCATAAATTTAAATGTGAGGCTATTTAGCGGTCGATTTTTTTACTATATTCGGAATTGACTGTCAAGTTGAATAGCATAACAGTTTCATAATTCATTTTCTCCTGTATTGCATAACTTCCATATTAATGGAACCACTAAGTTACAATATAATAACCGGATTTTTTGTAAGCGAGCTGATTTTTTAGGACAAGGCAGACCGGAATTTCGCCGGTACATGTGTTTTTATGGGATTTTTGCCATACCCGAATTATTCATTGACCATTGTTATGAATATATGTAAATATGTGTATATTTTTTCAACATATTATAAGCGGAACTAATTGTTTTGAAAGAATTTAAATTGCAAAAATCGTTTAATTGAATTTTTTTCCTTCGATTGATTTTCGGACATTTGAACAAAATTTTTCAATAATAAAATTTTGTAGTTATTATTGACTAACATATTGGTTTAGATGAGGATAGAAAAAATTGCTGCACTTTTGGACGCCAACATAGTTTGTGGTCATCACCGGATCGCTGAGGAAATTTCACATGCTTTCAGTTCGGACCTGATGAGTGATGTTTTGACACTTGATGCTGAGAACATCCTGCTTGTGACGGGCCTGGCTAATGTTCAGATAATCAGAACTGCAGAAGTGGCAGATATCCATTTCCTTGTAATAGTCCGTAACAAAAAAATATCAGGGGATATTGTTGAAT
Organism: uncultured Tangfeifania sp.; assembly: GCA_964506325.1. Classification (GTDB taxonomy): domain Bacteria; phylum Bacteroidota; class Bacteroidia; order Bacteroidales; family Prolixibacteraceae; genus CAINVV01. Next base: position 21,303 of record CAZDLO010000043.1, on the reverse strand, counting down.
TGGCCAAAGGGCTTAATATGGTGGTTATTGAATCACCCTATTCCATGTTCAAGGCTTCAGGAATACTCTATTCTCACGGTATTAAGCCACTCTTTTAAGATGATTGAACTAAGATTCACCATTGAAGGAGGAGATTTCGACAAGGCAGGCAAAGCTTCGAGCGAGACAAAAAAAGTACTCAAGCAGCTGAACATTGATCCAAAGGTTGTGAAAAGGATGGTGGTGGCCTTGTACGAAGCTGAAGTGAACGTCGCTGCACATGCCTACCGGGGAGAAGTGATAGTTTCAGTCAGGGATCACCAGATAATGGCGGAAATAAAGGATACTGGTCCGGGCATCGCCGATATTGAAACAGCGATGAGGGAAGGGTTCTCCACTGCCTCCCCCAAAGTACGTGAAATGGGATTTGGAGCTGGTATGGGGCTTCCCAACATGAAGAAGAATTCGGATAATCTCCGGGTTGAAAGTACGCCGGGGATTGGAACAACCGTCACGATGATATTTAATTATGAGTTATGAATAAGTAGTATGAAACTTATACCTGCTGTATCTGCTGTTTATCCATTATCATTTAACGCTTAGTCTTTCGAATTATGAACCAGGGTTTAACACATCATGCAATCCAGATCGACGACGCCAGGTGCGTCGGATGTATCCATTGTATGAGGGTATGTCCCACAGAAGCAATCAGGATTCATGAGGGAAAAGCGGTGATTACCCAGGAGAGATGCATCGACTGCGGACAATGCATGAGGGCGTGCCCTGCCCATGCCTTTTATATTACACAGAATGACCTGAAAATGCTGGAAGACTTTAAATACAGGATTGCGTTGTTCCCGGCAGTATTAATCGGCCAGTTTCCTGACAACATCTCTGAAGAGCAGATTTACGCTTCTATCCGGGAGCTGGGGTTTACGCACATGGTTGAAGTAGAGCAACCCATCCGGATTCTGATAGATCTTGCCAAAGAATACCTTAGCGAGGGAAAAGTCCTGAGACCGTGTATCTCCGCTTTTTGTCCGGCAGTCGTAAGGCTTATCAGGATAAAATATCCTTCCCTTATTGACAATATAATTCCGTTAAAGGCTCCTCATGAACTGGCCGCCAATTTTATCCTCCAGTCACTTTTGCAGCAGGGAATTCCCAAAGAAGAAATCGGCATTTTTTACATCACCCCATGTGCTGCCAAGATTGCCGCAGTAAAAAACCTGGCCGGTGAGATGCCTTCTGTGGTTGACGGAATTATCAGCATGAGTGATTTCTACAACAAAATAAGGCAAACTTCAGGCAGGGCTGAGATAAGCGACACCAAAGAACAGCGTAAAAACCTCACAAGCGAAGGGATACTCTGGAGCACTTCCAGGGGCGAATCTTCCAGGTTTGGCAACCGTGCCATAGCGATTGATGGTATCCACAGCGTGGTGAAATTTTTGGACCGCCTCGAAAATGATGAAGTAAAAGGCTTTGATTTCCTGGAGATGAGGGCCTGCGACCAGAGTTGTTCAGGAGGCATCCTTATGACCGGCAACAGGTTTACCACTACAGAGCGGCTGGAGCAAAGATCAAGGGAATATCCCTCCTGTCAGAAGAAGGAATTACCTGCCAACCTCGACAGGGAATATTTGTCAGGATGCCTGCAAACTGAAGAACTCACCCCTCAGAACGTTTTCAGGCTGGATGATGATATCAGCAAGGCAATGGACAAACTGAGCAAGGCACAAAGGATCATCTGTTTTCTTCCCGGAATTGACTGTGGTGCCTGCGGTGCCCCTAACTGCCAGGCTCTGGCTGAGGATATGGTACAGGGCAAGGCGAAAATGTCGGATTGCGTATTTCTCCAGGAAAGATGGCAAAATGAAGGTAAAATACAGACTGGAAAGGCTTTTATGAACATCGAGAAAAGGTGGGGAGAAGGAAGGTTTATGGCAGATTGTAACAAAAAAGGACGACGAAATGAAGGTTTCTGAACTGGTAAAAGAATTGAATCTGAAGGTCTACTCCGGCGAGGAGGGCCTTGACCGCGAAATTAAAGGTGGATATGTATCCGACCTGCTGAGCGATGTAATGGGAAATTCCTCCGAAGGGGATGTCTGGGTAACCCTGCAGACCCACAGAAATGTGGTAGCCATAGCTTCTCTGAAGGAACTGGCCTGTATTCTGCTTGTTAGTTCATTGACACCCGAACAGAATACCGTTGAACACAGCAATGAAGAGAAAATACCTGTCCTTGGTACACCACTATCAACTTTTGAGATAACCGGTTTGATGTACCAAAAGGTAAAAGGCAATAACTCATTGTAAATCAAATAATTTTGATCGACTGTTCAAATAGTTAAGGCATGGAATAGCGGGAGGAATACTTTCACTCCAACCGAAAATGAATAGGTAGGCATTAGCTGCGCTGAACTTCATTTCCTTGCGGCAACTTAAAAAAAAATATTTTAAACAAATGAAATACCCATGAGAATATGTTCACACCAATCGATAATGAATAACTGGGTATTCCATGCGACCTTTAAAAATCAAATTATATACAAATGAAACGATTCAGGGCAGACCTCCACATCCACACAGTCTTATCTGCCTGTGCAGAACTGGGGATGAGTCCTGAAGCGATTGTAAGGAAAGCCAGGGAAAAAAAGATTGACATGATAGGTATTACGGATCATAATTCCACCCTGCAATGCGCCCTTGTTCAGGAGATTGCTGCTGAAGAAGGTATTGCAACTTTGTGTGGCGTTGAGGTAACGACACGTGAAGAGGTGCACTGCCTGGCCTATTTCAGGGATAAAGTCACGCTGGGAATGTTCCAGGAATACCTGGATCTTCATCTCACTGTCATTAATTATACACCCGGAAGGTTGGGCTACCAGGTGGTGGCAGGCCGGAATGAAAAGGTGAGGCAGGTGATCGGGAATTATCTGAATGTTGCGCTCGATCAGGGTATTGACCAGGTAGAAAGGGAAGTTCACCGACTGGGAGGGCTTTTTGTTCCCGCCCACATAGAACGTCCCTTGTTTGGAATTGTTAGTCAGCTGGGGTTTATCCCAAAGGAACTTGTTTGTGATGCATTTGGCATAATGAGTGGAAGCAGGGAATCGGATATCAGGCAGAAATACAACCTGGCAGCTGATGTGCCGCTTATCCGGGCCTCAGACGCTCACATGCCGGAACAAATAGGCAATGGATGCACCGTTTTTGAAATGCATGCGCCCACTTTTGACGAGATCAAAAAAGCGTTGTGTGGACTGGAAGGAAGAAAAATAATAATTGATTGAAAAAATTGAATGAAGAATGTAGCCTTGCATATTCTTGACCTGGTAGAAAATTCGGAGCGCGCAAAAGCCCGTTTGGTCCAGGTCACCATTAAGGAGGATCAGGCCAGTGGCCTTTACTCTCTTTCGGTGGAGGATAATGGTGAGGGAATGGACGAAGAGAAAATAGCGAAGGCTACTGACCCTTTCTACACATCCCGGGATACCCGGAGAGTTGGTTTGGGATTGCCTTTGATAAAGCAGAATGCTGAAAGGACTGAAGGATCATTCACCCTATTATCTGAACCCGGAATAGGGACTAAACTGGAGGCTGCTTTTGTGATGGGTCATCCTGACAGGTTGCCGCTTGGGGAAATAGACGAAGTACTGGTCCTCCTGGCTGTTGGTTATCCGCAGCTGAGGCTGATCTATAAGCATGAAACAATGCACGGCAGTTACCTTTTTGATACCTTCGCCATACGGGAAATTACAGGAGATCTTCAGAACAGCAATAGTGAGATCAGAAAATTTCTCCGGGAAATGATAGTTGAAAATTTAAAAGAGATAAAAGCAGAACCTTAACAATCATAATCTTTCAAAAATGAATAAGATTAAAACACTCGACGATCTCAGGCAACTAAGAGAAAGCATGCAGGCAAAAATCAAACTGCGTGAAAATGGCAACAATTCTGAAAATATTGTCAGGATTAAAGTCGCCATGTCTACCTGTGGAATTGCCTCCGGAGCCAAGGAAATCATGAATTTCCTGATCGATGAACTGGAACTGAAAGCCATAGAGGCGGTAGTCTCGCAGACAGGATGCATGGGCTATTGTTATGCCGAACCCACCATCGAGGTTTCCATACCAGGCAAGGAACCTATCGTTTTTGGCGAGGTGGACAAATTCAGGGCATCAGAAATCATTGACAGATACATCATTCACAACGAACTGGTTGATGGAATATTGCCCGTAAACTACAGAACAATAGACAATTAATCTATACTCACTATTATGGCAGATTACAAAATACACCTCCTTGTATGTGGAGGAACCGGCTGCAAGGCATCTGAAAGCGAACAGATAAGGGAGAACCTGGTAGCCGAGATCGACAAACATGATCTGAACCATGAAGTTCAGGTTGTCACGACCGGATGTTTCGGCTTCTGTGAAAAAGGACCGATCGTCAAGGTTCTTCCCGACAACACTTTCTATGTCCAGGTAAAACCCGAAGATGCTGCAATCATCGTTGAGGAACACCTGGTAAAAGGAAGAAAGGTCCCTTACCTCCTGTACCAGGACCCGGAAACCGAGCTTCCTGTAAGTGACTCCAAACAAATGGATTTTTACAAGAAACAGGTTCGGATTGCACTGCGGAACTGCGGGGTGATCAATCCTGAAAACATCGACGAATACATCGCCCGGGACGGGTATGCTGCCCTGGCAAAAAGCCTGGGTGAAATGACCCCTCAACAGGTGACGGACGAGATAAAACGCTCCGGTCAGCGAGGCAGAGGAGGCGGTGGCTTTCCCACAGGACTAAAATGGGAGTTAACTGCGAAATCGGTTTCCGACCAGAAGTATGTGGTTTGTAATGCGGATGAAGGAGACCCCGGAGCATTTATGGACCGCTCGATACTGGAAGGTGATCCCCATTCAGTGATCGAAGCGATGGCAATCTGCGGGTACTGTACAGGGTCGTCCAAAGGACTGGTGTACATTCGGGCTGAATATCCCCTGGCCATCCAGCGCCTTAAAACGGCCATACAACAAGCCAGGGAATACGGTTTGTTAGGTGATGAAATCTTTGGAACCTCATTTTCGTTCGATATCACTTTGCGATACGGAGCCGGAGCTTTTGTCTGCGGAGAGGAGACAGCCCTGATTCACTCTATGGAAGGCCTGCGCGGAGAACCCACTTTCAAACCTCCCTTCCCATCAGAATCAGGCTACCTGGGTAAGCCTACCACTGTCAACAATGTGGAGACGCTTGCAAGTATTCCGGTGATTATCAACAAAGGGGCTGATTTTTTCAATGCCATCGGGACTGAAAAGTCAAAAGGCACCAAAGTCTTTGCACTTGCCGGTAAAATTAACAATGTAGGGCTGGTGGAAGTTCCGATGGGAACGACCCTGCGTGAAGTGATATTTGACATTGGCGGAGGAATCAAAGGAGGTAAAAAATTCAAGGCAGTGCAAACCGGAGGTCCATCCGGCGGATGCCTTACGACTGCTTTCCTGGACACACCCATCGATTACGAAAACCTGATTTCTGCGGGATCCATGATGGGTTCCGGCGGAATGATCGTTTTGGACGAAGACGACTGCATGGTATCTATTGCAAAATTCTACCTTGAATTCACCCTGGATGAGTCTTGCGGAAAATGCACCCCTTGCCGTATCGGCAACAAACGGTTGTTCGAGATTCTGGATAAGATTACCATGGGCCTTGGGACAGAAGAAGATCTCAACAGGCTCAGATCCCTTTCCAAAGTAATCAAGGACACCTCATTGTGCGGACTCGGCCAGACCTCTCCGAATCCTGTTCTTTCAACGCTCGATAATTTTTATGATGAATATCTTGCCCATGTAAAAGAGCACAAGTGTCCGGCAGGCCAATGCAAATCACTGGTAAAATACTCCATAGACAATGAAAAATGCACAGGCTGCACCTTGTGCTTCAGAAATTGCCCGGTAGGTGCTATCTCAGGGGAGAAAAGGTCTCCACACAGCATTGACAACAGTATCTGTATCAAATGTGGAGTATGTTATGATAAATGCAAATTTGATGCGGTCAGCGTCTCTTAAATATTCAAAAATGGAAATGATCAATCTCACAATAGATAACAGAACCGTCACCGTTGAGCGGGGTACCACGGTACTTCAGGCGGCGGCACAGATAGGAATCAAAATACCTTCCCTGTGTTATATGAAGCTTGACGACCTTAACATTGAAAACAAGCCCGGCGGTTGCAGGGTCTGTGTCGTGGAGGTAGAAGGGCGCAGGAACCTGGCCCCTGCCTGCTGTACAGACGCAGCCGAAGGGATGGTTGTTAAAACCCACTCCATGCGGGCGATCCATGCCCGCCGTACCGTAGTTGAACTCATCCTTTCGGATCACCCTACCGATTGTTTGAAATGTGCGAAAGCCGGAAACTGCGACCTCCAGAGTATGGCGCAACACCTTGGCATCAGGGAGATTCACTTCGAAGGCGAAAAATCCACCTATCGTGAAGATACCTCTCCTGCAATAATCCGCGAACTGGATAAATGTATACGTTGCCGCCGGTGCGAGATGATGTGCAATGAAGTACAGTCGGTCGGTGCCCTTTCAGCCATCAACAGAGGATTTACAGCCGTTGTTGCACCTGCATTTGAAATGAACCTCGACCATTCCGTATGCACCTATTGCGGACAGTGTGTTGCAGTTTGCCCAACGGGTGCATTAACAGAAGTCGACCATACAGGAAACGTAATCAGGGCACTGTCGAACCCTGCAAAAACCGTGATCGTACAGACAGCTCCCGCCGTAAGAGCCGCACTTGGCGAGGAGTTCGGGGAGGAGCCCGGAACTCTTGTAACCGGTAAACTGGCCGCTGCATTGCGCCGCCTGGGATTTAACTACGTTTTTGATACTGATTTTGCGGCTGACCTGACAATACTTGAAGAAGGAACTGAACTTCTCAGCAGGTTAAGCGCCTTTCTTGGCGGTGATAAAAATGTAAAACTGCCAATGCTTACCTCCTGCTGTCCTGCCTGGGTAAAATTCTTCGAACACCAGTTTCCTGATCTTAAAGATATTCCGTCGAGTGCCAGATCACCCCAGCAAATGTTTGGTTCCATTGCCAAGACTTACTTTGCAGATAAAATCGGAGTAAACCGCAAAGATCTTGTGGTGGTATCAATAATGCCTTGTGTCGCAAAGAAATATGAATGCAGCAGGGAAGAGTTTTCAGTAAACGGAAATCCTGATGTAGACTTTGCCCTGACTACGCGCGAACTTGCGCACCTTATCAACCTGGCTAACATTGACTTCAAATCACTTCCGGACGAAGATTTTGACCACCCGCTTGGTGAGTCTACCGGTGCCGGGGTCATCTTCGGAACAACTGGCGGTGTAATAGAAGCTGCTGTCCGAACCGCATACGAGGTATTTACCGGAAAGAAGCTCAACAGGTTAGACTTCACGGAGCTGAGAGGAATGGAAGGACTAAGGCATGCCACGATCGATTTTGACGGATTACCAATACACATCGGAATAGCCCATGGACTGGGCAATGCACGCCAGTTACTTCAGGATATCCAGCAAGGGAAAAGCCAGTTTCACGCCATCGAGATCATGTCCTGCCCGGGTGGTTGCATAGGAGGCGGAGGACAACCCTACCACCATGGTGACGCCGAGATTCTCAAAAAGCGCCAGATGGCTCTTTACAAGGAAGACTCCGGGAAGACCCTGCGAAAATCCCATGAAAATCCATACATCACTAAATTGTATGAAGAATTCCTGGGAAAACCGATGAGCGACAAGGCCCATCATCTCCTGCATACCGAATATTTCGACAGGAGTAAAAAGTCGACCGATATAAATGGAAGCAAGACACACTAAAAGAATCCATTAAAGCAAATTTCCATGCCAAAAATAAAATTATCCCAAAGAACAATTGAAATCGTAAAGGAGATCTGCCTTTCCTTCGGGAATGAAGAGGGGGAACTCATAAATATTCTTCACGAAACCCAGCATAAACTGGGCTATCTCCCGGCCGAGGTACAGGAGCTTATCGCCAATGAGCTCAACATGTCTGTTGCAAAAGTATACGGAGTGGTTACTTTCTATTCATTTTTCAATATGATACCGCAGGGCGAATTCCCTATCTCTGTCTGTATGGGTACCGCCTGCTACGTAAGAGGTGCAGAGCAGATTCTCCACGAAATCAAGCGACAGCTCAACATTGAAGTAGGGCAGTCTACACCTGACGGGAAATTCTCACTGAATTGCCTGCGTTGTGTCGGTGCCTGCGGACTTGCCCCGGTTGTCATGGTAGGAGAAAAGGTATATGGCCGCGTTGCCCCGCAGCAGGTTAGAAAAATAATTGCCGAATACCAGGAGGGCTGCATAAAGGTGGAGAAACACGAAATGTGATCGTGCCCGTGTATTGGAAAAATCTGTGTGAGGCACAGTGAGATATCCGTCTGAATCAGCAGCCAACTCGCTGAAAGGAATTTGTTCCGGTACGCTGCGGGAATAATTCTCCCGGTTCACTCCGGCTGTCGGCTTCATCTGCTGCATGATGAATTTCATGTTTTTGGTGGCGGTATATGACTAAATTCACACCGTTTAGTTAATTCTGATCACCAAGCTTAGTATATATGCAACTTCCTGACGCTGAACCGTATAAAATTAAGATGATCGAACCGGTCCGTCTGAGTACACGCAGTCAGCGTGAACAATGGATCAGTGAGGCAAACTACAATTTATTCAACCTCCGAAGTGAGCAGGTCTATATTGACCTGCTTACCGATAGCGGAACAGGTGCCATGAGCGACCGTCAGTGGGGAGCCATGATGACGGGTGATGAAAGTTATGCAGGCTCCTCTTCCTATTATTCTCTGAAGGAAACTGTCAGGGAGTTGTTTGGATTTGATTATTTTCTTCCCACCCACCAGGGCAGGGCCGCTGAAAATGTACTTTTCTCCGTACTTGTAAAAAGCGGGGACCTGGTGCCCGGCAATTCACACTTTGACACAACCAAGGGACACATCGAATTCCGGCATGCCACAGCGGTCGACTGCACCATCGCAGAATCGTTCGTTACCGACAGCGACCATCCCTTCAAAGGCAATGTGGACATTGCCAGTCTCAAACAATTGCTGGACAGTCATCCGAAAGAGAAAATACCATTTATCATCCTGACGATAACCTGTAACTCTTCTGGCGGACAGCCTGTCTCTATGCAAAATATCCGGGAGGTAAAAGAGCTTGCCGATCATTACGGCATCCCTGTAATACTCGACTCTGCCCGATTTGCAGAAAACGCCTGGTTTATTTCACAACGCGAAGCCGGGTACGAAAACAAAACCATCCGGGAAATCGTCCGGGAAATGTTTGGTTATGCCGATGGTATGACCATGAGCAGTAAAAAAGACGGAATTGTCAACATAGGAGGTTTTATTGCCACCCGGAAGCAAAGCTGGTATGATGAGGCCTGCACCTTCAATATCATGTTTGAAGGTTTTGTCACTTACGGCGGGATGGCAGGCCGGGACATGAACGCCCTTGCCATCGGCCTGATGGAGGCCACCGATCCAGACTATCTGGCCAGCAGGATCGGCCAGGTCAAGTACCTGGGCGGACTACTTTCCGGCTACGGGATCACAGTTCAAAAGCCTTACGGGGGACATGCAATTTTTGTTGATGCCAAAGAATTTCTTCCCCATGTCAGGAAAGAGGAGTTCATTGCCCAGACTTTATGCATCGAACTATACCTGGAGGCAGGAATAAGGGCCGTTGAAGTGGGAACCCTGATGGCAGACCGTGATCCGGAAACGCGTGAGAACCGTTATCCCAAACTTGAATTTATGCGCCTCGCTATCCCTAGAAGGGTTTATACCAACCTGCATCTCAATGTGGTGGCCGCAGCACTGAAAAATGTTTTTGACAGGCGCGACTCAATAACCAACGGATACCGGATTACAGGCGAAGCACCAATTCTTCGCCATTTCACCATCCGGCTTGAACCCTGCCGGCAGCAGCCAGACAGCAAATAATCAAAGTAAAGAATCGTGTAGAAGAAGAAAAATCCGGCAATGGAGACCGTAATTTCCTTCATCCGAATCCAGTATCCCGGTTAAGAATTTATACCTGCTACCCTCATAATTATTTCAAATTTTCATTTGAACAGGCACTACTCCTGTCAATTTTGTTATATTTGTGAAAAATATATTAACTTTTGTTAAATAGTATTCTGTTTTATGAGCAGAATTTTTTGGTTTATAGCGCTACCCTTACTATTTCTGGCACCAGTACCTGGTCTGAACTTCCTGATTAAAAATGTTTCTGCCAATGACCGTCCTTATCAGATAAAGGGCAGAATTATGGATTCCGATTCGAAAGAGCCCATGGAATTTGCCAATGTTTCACTTTTCCATACACCAGATACAATTCCCCGCCTGATTACGGCCACTAACCTCAAAGGTGAATTTCACTTCAGCAACCTACCTCCTGGAAATTACTCCATCCTTGTCCATTTTATGGGCTTCAGGGATTACCGGTCGATGCCGTTCAAAGTATCAGGCAAACCATACACCATTGAACTGGATCCGATTCAGGTTCAGATTGACAATATTGACATTGGTGAAATAACAGTCAGGGGTAACAGCAGGAAACCTTCCTACCAGCTCGACAAGAAAACCATCTATGTAGAAGACGAACTATCCGCTGCAGGGGGGTCCGCCTCCGACCTGCTGCGCAAACTGCCCACCGTGACGCAAAGCCCGGACGGAAAAATCGCGATTCATGGCAACAGCAACCTGCTCGTTTTCATCAATGGCAAGCCTTCCTCCATGAAAGGCAATGAACTCCTGTTAAATACCTCCGCCGCAGAAATAAAAAAAATAGAGCTTATAACCAGTCCATCGGCCAAATACGATGCTTCGGGCTCCGGTGGAATAATCAACCTAATCACCAAGAAAAGTACCATCGATGGTCTTAACGGGAATATTCAGGCAGGAATTGATCAACTAGGCGGCTATTCTTCCGATGTCCTTCTGAACTACAAAATCCGCCAAATCAATTTATACACCGGTTTTGATCACAACCAACGCAGAAATGAAGGAGACGTAGATTACAATACCGAATATACGGATGACCATACAATTTTTACCAAAACAGGCCTGCAGGAAGCACAGCGGATCAATACCGGGTTAAGGACAGGATTGGATTTTGTTCCTTCGCCGGAGGATAAAATCTCGGTGAATGGCAATGCAGGCAGTTTTGAAACCACCAACAACGGCGACTGGCAAGCCGGGACAACAACACCACCCCGAAATACCCCGGTTAACAGCATCATGTCAGATTCGAATACGAGGAAAGGAAAATACGGCGGAGCAGATTTTTCCTACGACCACAAACATGACTCCCTGAATAAAAGCATTTCATTTTCTGCCCTGTGGAACACCTTTAAGTATGATGACAATTTTCAGAATCAGACCAGTAGCCTGACCGGTTTTGAACTAATGAACCAGAATGCTCTTATCAACAAGGTATATAACAACTTCCAGGCCAATGCCGACTTCGCTCTGCCGGCCGGAAAATCCGGAATCCTGGAATTTGGTTATCAGATGGCATTGAACAAAGAAAATGAAGACTACAATTCAGAACTGAGTTTTCCCCCAAGGCCGATTGTAACGACTGAGGAGACCAGTTTTGATGAAATCATCCAGGCTGGCTATGGAACCTTGCAATTAAAATCCAGGCGCCTCGGATTCAAGTTTGGGCTGAGAGCCGAAAATCTCAGCAGGGAATTAAAAACGCTTGACAACAATTATGCACTTGATCGCTTTGATTTCTATCCCTCATTCAACAGCTCCTTCAAAATTGATTCCATCCAGGAAATTATGCTCAATTATTCGAGACGTACCGATCATCTAAAGACCATTCAACTGGATCCACTGCCCCGCTGGTACGATTTCTACAATGTCCTGGTCGGCAACCCGGAACTCAAAAATGAGATTACAGACAAAATTGCCCTCAATTACCTGCTAAATTTTAAGAAATTTACACTTTCAAGCGAAATCTACCTGTACAATATTTCAGACAAAATAGACATCATCCGTTCTGTTTACAACAATCAATCCATCCAGAACCGCTATGAGAATACAGGTACGGAACGTACGATGGGATTGGAATTCAACGCAGGGTGGATACCGTCATCATGGTTCAGCCTCAGTGAGAAACTCGACTTTATCGATTCAAACCTTGATGTAACTGTTGCCCAGATTGCTGGCAAGAAAAGTTACCGGCAATGGTATACCGTCACAACTGCGGATTTTAAAATAACTCCAACGACCCTGCTGGAAGTGGATTTCTCGTATTATGGTCCGGCAATGACCGCACAAAGCAATATCGAACAGGTTTACATGTGCGGAATTGGCTTCAGGCAAATGTTCTTTGATAATAAACTAACGTTTACCCTGACCGGAAGAGATGTTATGGGGATGTACCAAAAAACAGAGCATGTTCAGGGTACTGAATTCAACCAGATGATAACGGCGAGGAACAATTTCCCCATAAGGTTCTCGGTATCTTATAAATTCAATCACTACAAACGAGACGAACGCCGTGTAGCCAAATCGCCGGTAATTGAATAATCGGCTGGTTGTCATGAAGGCCATCCCTCTTATTCAGATGCCTTTGAAGGATAAATTTCACCGTTGTAGGAGATTGTTGTCCGGTTATTGCAGGAAACGGACATGGAGGAACTGCCGTTGAAGCTCACAGACAGGTTGATGGTGTAAAAATCTTTGGTCGACCTTACCTTTGCCTCTATCTCATAACTCTTCTTTTTCCTTTCTACTGTATATTTTTCAGGTTTGCCTTCAAATTTCAGACCTGCTTCGCCCCCGTACGAGGCAGAATAGGCCCTTCCAAAAAAAGGCATCTCGCTTACAATAAAATCGGGAGAGAACGCAACAAAATTAGGATTGGTAGTCAGGTCGACCGACTTGTATCCGGAAGGGATCGCCCGATTTGCCCTGAATTCGAAGATTTTGGATTCTACCAGGACTGAAACATCATCCTCTCTGGCCACACGCTTCCTTTCTTTTTCGGCTTTGCGATCAGTAGTCTGCGCTAAAACTGGAACAGTACAAAAAAACAGGAACAAAATCAACGGGGCAAATTTTGTATTCATTTTTTGCGGTTTGATGAAATGACTGATTAATGCAACTGCCGAACCCACAATTAACAAAGTTACAACAAAATCCCGGTAAACGTAAGTAAGGAAAGCTTTGCAGCAAACCTAAAAAACCTGACAATTCGAAATTTTCACATTTTCAAATTTTCAAATTTTCAAATTATTTATTTCCTTTTTATAATTTATTTCACCATATTACTTATAATTTAAAATTAAATTACGATTTTTGGTTCTGAAATCTATATACAACAAAACATGCTTGAGAATTTAAAACACCAGGTATACAAAGCCAGCCTGAAACTTCTGGAACAAGGCCTGGTGATATATACCTGGGGAAACGTTAGCGCTATTGACCGTAAAAATGGACTGGTTGTAATCAAGCCATCGGGTATATCCTATGATGAGATGGTGCCGGGGGATATGGTCGTAGTTGACTTGAAAGGCAATATTATATCTGGTGATCTCAGGCCTTCCTCAGACACAAATACTCATCTTATTCTATACCAGCATTTCCCGCTGATTGGTTCCATCATGCATTCCCATTCGGAATATGCAAGTTGCTGGGCGCAAGCCGGACTTGGCATTCCTCCCCTTGGAATAACCCATGCCAATTTTTTCAACGGAGAAATTCCCTGTACCAAGCCTCTTTCCACGCAACAAACGGAGGGAAATATTGAGACTGAAACAGGCAAAATAATTGTTGAAACCTTTAATTCAAGGGGACTGGATCCCATGAGGATTCCTGGTATCCTGGTCCATGGCCATGGTCCATTTTGCTGGGGAAAAGAGGTGCAGAACGCATTTGACCATACTGTCGTACTGGAAAAAGTTGCCCGGATGGCATACCGGACACGCCAGCTAAACCCGGTGAATGCCCTGGAGAAAAAATTCCTCGACCGCTATTTTTTTGAATCCTGAATTTTTCTTTGCTGCCTGAAACTTTTTCTTTTGCTTTGAGTAAATTGCAAGGATGGTGAACCACAAGTCACCTGTTGCTATATACTTGAATTTCTGAAACATGAACATTCAGACAGAATCATATATATCATTATTTCAACAAAAATATTAAGGTCATTCAATTAAATCCTATGCAAAACTTTGAATTCTTCAACCCTGTAAAAATTGTCTTCGGGCGGGGACAGATAAAAAAACTCAGCAAACTTGTTCCCAACGACACAAAAGTGATGCTTGCCTACGGTGGAGGCAGTATTTTCAAAAATGGCATCTATCAGCAAGTAATTGATGCCCTGCCTGGATATGACCTTGTTGAATTTGGTGGTATCGAGCCCAATCCGCACTATGAGACGCTGATGAAGGCAGTGGAAATTGTCAAAAGGGAAAATGTAGGCTTTATTCTTGCAGTTGGTGGTGGCTCCGTACTTGACGGGGTTAAATTCATTGCCGCAGCTGCACTTTGGGATGGAGCCGATCCCTGGGAATTCCTGGCCAACAGATCACTGCTTGCCTCGAAGGCAGTTCCGCTTGGAAGTGTACTTACACTTCCCGCAACCGGCTCAGAAATGAATGGAACGGCGGTTGTCACTAAGTTTTCCACCCTTGAAAAAATGGCATTTGCTTCACCCGCTGTGATGCCCAAATTTTCAATCCTTGATCCTGAAGCAGTATTTTCACTCCCCGACAAGCAGGTGGCCAATGGTGTGGCAGATGCATTTGTACACGTGATTGAACAGTACCTTACATACCCGGTCAACTCTCCAATCCAGGATCGTTTTGCCGAATCCATACTTCTTACCCTGGTGGAGGAAGGTCCAAAAGCCCTGGCCAACCGCAGCGACTATGATGCAGCCGCCAACTACATGTGGGCAGCCACCATGGCCCTGAATGGCCTGATAGGTGTTGGCGTTCCGCAGGATTGGGCCACACATATGATTGGCCATGAACTTACCGCCTTCCATAACATCGACCATGCACAAACCCTTGCCATTGTGCTGCCGGGAATTATGCAGGTCAAACGCGAGAGCAAAAGGGAGAAACTGTTGCAATACGGAGAGCGCATCTGGGGGATTAAAACCGGCACGGAGGAAGAAAGAATCGATGCTGCCATCAGTCAAACCGTCAGTTTCTTCGAGTCAGTTGGAATACCTACAAGGCTCTCAGCCTACAATGTCGGGGAGGAGTTCATACAGGTGGTTTGTGACAGGTTTACCCAAAGAGGAATCAGGGGACTTGGCGAACGCGGGGATCTGACCATTGACCAGGTTGCCGAGGTCCTGAGACTGCAGCTTTAAGGTGGTAGTGACCCGGTATCGATTGTTTACCGCAGGGTTCGCCAGGAATACCGGCAGAGTGCCTGTTGTCAGTTTTTAAGCTTTGTGCACTTTGCCCCTGCTTTGCGACCTTTGCGGTAAAGATCCCGAAAAACCACCTCCTAATGAATGCTGAGTGAAAGGGCTCTCAGTGCCGGCGACTTGACAGCGGCAATTGATACCACCAACAGGGTCATTACACCTCCAAAAACTACGGAGGGTATCAAACCCATGGCACTTGCAGCGACGCCCGATTCAAAAGCTCCAAGTTCATTGGAAGAACCGATAAAAATGCTGTTCACGGCAGCAACACGTCCCTTCATTTCGTCCGAAGTGAAAATCTGGAGGATGCTTGCCCTGATCACCACGCTAACATCATCAAATGCTCCGCTTAAAAAAAGAACGAAAGCGGAAAGAAAAAAGTTTTTTGACAAGGCAAAAACTATCATACTCACTCCAAAACCGACAATACTGAACAGCAGCAAATGCCCCGAACGTTTCACAGGAGGATAAAACGTCAGCACAACAGACATTAGGATCGCTCCGATGGCCGGACAAGCTCTTAAAATTCCCAGCCCTTCCGGACCGACTTTCAGCACATCCGAGGCAAAAACCGGCAGCATGGCCACTGCTCCGCCAAAAAGAACCGCAAACATGTCCAGGGTGAAAGCACCAAGAAGGATCTGGTTGTTGAAAACATAGTGAATCCCCTCTTTCATCCTGGCAAATATCCCTTCAGTGCTTCCTTCCGAAATAACAACTTTACCCGGACTCTTGATAAATAAAAGCAAGGAAGTACAGATTAAATACAAGGCAAGTACAAGCACCAGGGCAGGCAGCACACCAAAAAAGCCATAGACCAATCCACCCAGTGCGGGACCGGTAACTGCCCCCACCTGCCACATGGTACCACTCCAGGTAGCGGCTCCTGTAAGCAGCTTTCGGGGAACCAGCTGCCCAAGCAAGGCAGTGTGCGCCGGCATCAGTATGCCGCGTGTCAGTCCGGTCAGAAAAATTGTAACATAGATAGGCCAGACCCCTGCTGTCTCATGAAAACCGAACGATGGAATGCTGTAAACAACCAGGATGGCAGACCCCAGCAGCAATAAAAACGTTGTGTAAAAAATAATTCTTTTACGGTCCCAAATATCCACAAAATGACCGGCGAAAAGGGCAATGCTGACCTGTGGTATTACCTCGGTCAGCCCGATCATCCCCAATGAAAGGACACTTTTGGTGATATTGTATAAAAGCCAGCCTACAACCACCGATTGCATCAGGGTGGCCGAGGTAAGTATCAGCCGGTAAGCCATGAACAACCTGAAATCCCGTTGGTGCATCACTTTAAAAGCATCCTTTGAAAAAAACTTATGCATGAGCCATGATGAGTTATTTGCGGTTATTTATGGCCTTGCAAGGGCCGGGGTAAAATTACTAATATTCCGGCTTAACCTTCCCGCTGTACAGCTTTCAGACAGATTGCCACCAAATTTTATGGTTTGTTTTTCGCTTTCCCGGGCTGTATGGGGCATCCCTCACAGGATTTTCCGCAACCTCCGCAAGGATCCGGATGGCTGATGCTGCGGATTTCCAGGTAAGCCCTGTATCCGACAATAACTACTGCTGCCGCTATAACGATGTAAACAATAATATCCTGCATGACAAGGGTCATATAAAGTATAAAGTGATGTTGTAGGTAAGAAATGCCCCAATCCAGGCGGCAGCAGTGGTATAAACAACCGTGAAAATGGCATATTTCCAGCTCCCCGACTCTCTTTTAATGGATGCTATCACTGCAATACAGGGAAAATAGAGCAATACAAAGACCAGGAAAGCGAGAGCAACAGCCTGGTTGAATACAGGCTCACCTGTTTTCGGACCGGTTTCGTATACCTGACGCTGTAAGCTGGTCTGCAACAATTCGTTTTTATGCTGATTATTCTCAGTTCCATACAACACTGCCATGGTACCGATTACCACCTCTTTGGCCGGAATGCCGGCAATCAGGCTGACTCCCATTTTCCAGTCGAATCCCAGGGGCCTTATAACCGGTTCAATGGCATGACCGATTCTTCCAAGGTAGGATTGCTCCATTTGCGAGACCTTCTTTACCGTGGGAAGGGCATTTTCAGAAGCTGGCACACCTGTTGCATCCTGACCATTTCGGGGGAAATATTCAAGTGCCCAGATCAATACAACAGCAATAAGTATGGTCCCTCCGATCTTTCTGAGGTACTGGCTGGCCTTGTCCCACATATGAAGGAGGGTGTTTTTCATCACCGGCATCCGGTAAGGTGGGAGTTCCATGACAAACGGTGTCTCCTTCCTCTTGAAGACGGTCCGGTTAAGAACTTTGGAGAACAGAATGGCAACTGCTATGCCCAGCAGGTAGATTCCAATAAATACCAGGGCTGGATAGACCGGAAAGAAGGCCGAAATCAGAACAACATAAACCGGCAACCTGGCCGAACATGACATAAACGGGATAATCATCATGGTAAGTAGCCGGTCTCCCCGGTTTCGGATGGTGCGTGTAGCCATAATGGCCGGCACGTTACAGCCGAATCCCATCACCATTGGGATAAAGGACCGGCCATGCAGTCCAAGTTTGTGCATCAGCTTATCCATAATGAACGCAGCCCTTGCCATGTAACCGGTATCCTCCATCAGGGAAATAAAGAAGAAAAGTATCAGGATATTGGGCATAAAGACAATCACACTGCCAAGTCCGCGGATAATGCCGTCAATCAGCAAATCCTTGAGCATCCCATTGTTCATCCAGCCCTCCAGTCCCCTCGACAACAGTGTGATGCTTTTCATCATCCATTCTGAAGGAAAGGCCCCAAGAGCAAAGGTGGCATAGAAAGTTAAAAACATCAGACCCAGGAAGATGGGAAAACCGACAAATTTATCAGTCATTACCTTATCGATCTTCTCCGTGGCAATCATCCTGTTCATCACCCCAGGCATATAACATTCCTTCAGCGCACCGGCAATGAAACCATACTTTGCGTCTGTGATAAGCTGTGAGCTTTCGTCATCCAACCGTGATTCAAGCCTGCCGATTTCGAAGCCGGCAACCTCTCTGATTGACTGATAATTTGACGAGGACTCCAGTACTTTCAGCGCTTCCGGATCCTTGTCAATCAGCCGGATGGCAAGGTAACGGGATGAAAAAGTAGCAGTCAGGGGTTTATCCTTCTTGATTTCCTTCCGGATACGGTCGATGGACTTCTCCATCTCTTCGCCATAATTGATGTGGATATGCCTGACAATAGGATCGCGGTCCTCATACACATCGATCAGCTTTTCCAGCAACTGCTCCAGCCCTTCCCCGCTGCTTGCCGTTGTTGGAACCACCGGGATGCCTGTAAGTTTTCCGAGCTTTTTCAGCTTCAGCCTGGCACCGCTCTCCATCAGGTCGTCGTACATGTTTAGCGCAATCACCACCTTGATATCCATATCGATGAGCTGGGTTGTCAGAAACAGGTTACGCTCCAGGTTGGAAGCGTCAACCACATTGACAACAATATCAGGCATCTCCTGCAGGATGAAATTGCGGGTGTAAAGTTCTTCAGGCGTATAACTGGTTAAAGAATAGGTACCGGGAAGGTCGGTAAGATCAAAATGATACCCGTTTTTCGAAAGAGTTGATTTTGTAGCTCCTACCGTAACCCCGCTGTAGTTTCCGACGTGTTCCTTGGAATTGGTCAGCCGGTTAAACAAGGTCGTTTTCCCGCAATTGGGGTTTCCCACCAGGGCAATACTAATCATTCGCCCCTTCTCCCTGGCCGAAATTTTCATCTCCTCCAGATCGATGGTGCCATCATAGGAGTGAGCATGGAGCAAAAGAGCCTCTTCTGGTGTAACAACCTCAATAAGGCTTGCTTCCACGCGGCGCAGCGAGACATTATATCCCATCAGGCGGTATTCAACGGGATCCTTGAACGGGGCATTCTTCATCACAGACACCTCTTTCCCGGCGATAAATCCCATTTCTGAAATTCTCCTCCGGAACGATCCGTGTCCCAAGACCTTGGATATGACCACCGTTCTGCTTTCGCCTACCTCAGATAACCGCACTCTTTATTTTTATTAAGAATAATTATAAATAGAGTGCAAATATAGATTATTTTATAGAATGCGGCAATCATGAAACCTGACTATTTTACAAGGAGTTAACTGTAAAAAATGTAAATACCAATAAGCTAGTCAATTCATTCGCAAATACTGTTATTTATCTATTGAATAACAGAGGGCAGGAATGGAACCCTCCACAGTTTAACTAAACTGTTTTTTCAGAGGTGGGTTAATAAAGGTTTTCCGTTAATTCAGGTTTACAACAGTGAATATCGATCCACCAAAAAAATTACCGGCGAAAACGAAATAGGGTTTTCGGAGAAGATGGTCATAACCAAGTCCAAAAAATAAAAAAGCAATAAACGCCAAAATGCAATCAAAAAAAATAGAGCCCACCCTCGCTGCGAAAATCAACGATATTAGAATTTAAAAGATTCGAAATTAAAGTGTTGCTAAAAAATCGTAGTTAAGCTCTTCCAGTTCAGACATGGAAGGATAACGGTAATAAATCATTTCATCTTTCGCCCCGACATAGAATCCCGAAGCAACAGTACGATAAAGCAACGAACCGTTGTAGGAACGAACCACTGTTTTCATTCTTTTCTCGTACCCGGAAAGGGCCAGGAGACAATCCCTGAGATGACTGACATGCGTGTAAGGCAGGTGCTCGGCAGAACCTGTGGCCGGATTCCCTGCCAGTTCACCCAGTTTCATTTCAACGAAGAAGAGTTTGGGCAATTTAAACTGGCGCGAACCATCGGTCAGTGCTTTCACAAATGAGGGAGGGCACATGTCGCTTACCACCTGCGGCAATACCGGGCATAACTCCTGGTAAAGATGGAGGGTCGACTTTTCCTGGCAGGAACTGTCATACGGAGTAGGTGTAAGTTCCAGTGTAATACCGTTGTCGGTAGTGAGGTACAAATTTTTTAGGGCCTTGATCGGAACGGTTTCAAGCACACGATAAACAGAAAGGTAGACAGAATGCTTTGGCGAACCATCAGGATGACGGACACAGTTGGTCTCGATATAGTCGTTATCGACCAAATCTTTGACCTGCTCCAGGTCGACCTCAAAAAAGATCATCTGACCTTTGTTGCTCTTTTTGGTTCCGGTGGCCATGTACTCACCGAACTCGGCAGGAGGGAGCATAGAGGCGATCAATGCCTCCGGCGTAATGGACAAGTAGAGGTACTTACTCATAATGAAAGCGGTTAAATAATACAGTTAATAAACGTCAGTATCAATACCAATCAGACACAACCGTAACACTTCCCCTGTCACAGGAAATATGCAATTATGTGTATATTATACAGGACTGTGATATTCGTGTTCAGCAACATAACACCTTTGTTTGGCAAACCAATATTAGAAAATTTCAAACTTCAACCACTTCAACCTTACTTTAAATATAAGCATAATTCACATAACCTAAACATTGGGAAAGTGGAATTTGTGTTCGAAAGAGAAGAGCCTTTCACATTGGAAATAGGGCAACGAAATAAAAGGAATTTCAGCTGTTACAACCCAAATTCCGGAAACATTCCAGTACCACTTATAAATGCCTGTCCAGGGTAGTGGCCTACCTTTTTGTAAACCCATTTCAGGACAAGACAACAAGACACTCACTACTCCATGCCCTCTGCCCTCTGCCCCATCCTGCTCTCTGCTCATCAGAAAAAACGCTGGCCACCTCTCAATATTCAAAAAAAATGCTTTTCTTTGTCACCGCGTTTGCACGCCAATGGCCCCGTAGCTTAATGGATAGAGCATCTGACTACGGATCAGAAGGT
>CAZDLO010000042.1:0-31005 GCA_964506325.1 uncultured Tangfeifania sp. | reverse complement strand
TTTTACTGCTTCATATTTAATTACTGTGTCCGAGGGACTTTTTCAGTGCCCTCGGTATTCCCGGGGCTCTTTTTTTACCTGCAGGCGAAGGTTAACTCAATAAGATCAAAAGCTTTGATGTTATTTTTTTGATCAGAAATCCCGGTCTGGAGAAACACCAGGTAGGTCTTTTCCGAGCAGTTAAAGCAGTAAATTGTGCCTGAGACTTTCGTCCCTTTTACCACAGATTCATACATCATCCTGTTACCCTCCATGCTGCCAAACCTGCCGACTTCAATGGCAGTAAATTCTATACCTGAATCTTTGTAGAGATCACTCTCTTTCATGTTCTGCATCTGCACCAGGAGGGCTTTTACCGGTTTCTCCATGTTGTTGATGGTAACAAGGGTAAATAGCCCGGAAGCATTTTTTCCGGTACTCTCAGCAGAGTAATAGTAACCCTTGCCTGGAAGGGATTCATCGGAAATAGTCTTCCAGGTTCCCGGCAAGGAAAATGAAACACCGTTTTTCAGGTAATTGAACTCCTTCTGTTTTTCTTTGGCAGTTGAACTGACAACAAGAAGAAATAAGATAAAACAGCCGATTAAGCTCTTTGAAGCTGCAATGGAATAGGCGATAACCTGGCGTTTTGGATTCTTTAAGCTGTCATTACTCATTGGCTTTGAAATGGTCCTTGTCCTTTTCAATAATCATTCTGTACCATGATTCGGGGTAAGCAGGATGCGAAGGCTGTTCAGGAAGTTTACCAAATTCGTTTCGTTGGAATTTCCCATCCTTTTCAAGCATTACGTTTCCATCCTTGTACTTGATCATCAGGTAGTGGCCAAGTTCTTTCCAATCTTTTACAGTAGTTTCCACCTGGGTAACAGAATAAGAGGTAAGAGTCTTTATGGCATTCTCTTTGTCTCCCTTCTTCCAATATTCAAGTGCTTTTGCATCTGTCCCAATTACACTGGCCTGAAAATCCTTTTCTTTACCCGACTGAACTTTCTGCAGATCCTTGATCATGTCATTGTAACGCAGGTAACAAAAGTTGGTCACTGTATTGAATATCCAGAAAGCGGAGGTTTCTGACCAGGTCAGAAAATCTCCGTTACCAACTTTTATGGAGGCGGGAATTTCGTTGATGCCGCAATAAACAGGCATGTAACAGGTTGAATAGG
This sequence comes from uncultured Tangfeifania sp., assembly GCA_964506325.1. GTDB lineage: Bacteria > Bacteroidota > Bacteroidia > Bacteroidales > Prolixibacteraceae > CAINVV01. The sequence continues at coordinate 29,842 of CAZDLO010000042.1, read as the reverse complement.
TGTCGTCGACGCCAAACCAGAGGATTCCCCCGATCGGGTCAGGCAACTGCGGGCGGCATTGGGCTACAAATGAGAACCCAGTCTGTTGGGTTGAAATTGCTCTTTCATGGCAATAGGCAACCGAATCTACTTTCCAGGTCATAGGACGCCAGCGGTAGGGGAGTTCATATGGACCAGCTCCGGCATCCTTTGTCATATCCAGGACTGTACCTTCAAAATGGTCACGCATCAGACCAAAGACATTTTCCAGGGTGAGGGGTGCATCGGGCTTAATCCACAATGGCATACGGTTGGTAGCATATTTGTTTTTGTCATAGGTGATTTTACCGGTCACATAACTCTCGTATTTCCCCATCTGTTTGTTTACTTTATTGAACCCGGCCCAGACACGGCCGTCACAAAACCTTGCCCCTCCAAACTCCACAGGCGCATAGGTATCAGAAAAACTGAATTCACTGTTTTTACCACTGAACCAGCCTTTTTCCCTTGCAAATGAGATTACATCCGGAGCGTAAAGGCATTCTGCCGGTTTATCCAGCGGAAACTGGGTAATCCTTGCCTGGTTGGCATGTCCGGAGATGTACCCGTCAGGAATTTTCAGGGCGACCCAAACAGCACCTTTCTGTCCATCTCCTTTACCGATCATTTCAAGTATCCAGACTTCGTCCTTATCGGCAATGGAGAATGATTCACCACTTGATGCATAGCCGAAATCTTTTACCATTTCTGTCATTACTGTGATGGCTTCCCTTGCATTCTTTGCCCTCTGCAAAGTCATGTATATCAGGCTGCCGTAATCAACGATGGCACCCGATTGCGAAGCAAGCTCTTTTCTGCCTCCATATGTTGTTTCACCAATGGCAAGCTGATGCTCGTTCATGTTTCCCACTACCTGGTATGTATGAGCAATTTGAGGAATTCTGCCCATGAATTTGCCGGTGTCCCATTCATACACATCTACAAGTGTTCCCGGGGCATAATTGGCAGATGGCCAATAATATAGCTCTCCATAAAGAGTGTGGGAGTCCGCAGCGTAGGTGATCATTGGAGTTCCTCCAACTGTAGCTCCCTTGGTAATTAGAAAATTAGTGCAGGCAATGGAGGGGTTTAACTGCATTAAGCCGATAGCCAATACAAAAAATATCCTGATGTGTTTTATCATTTTGATTTCAATTATGATTTTGACAAAAATAAAAAATATGTTGGTTCAATGAGGAGGGGGAGATAGACAAATGCACTCACTTAGAATGAGTTTTATCATATATTGTGATACTTTGTGGTTTTTTAAAGGTAAAAGACAGTTTTGTAAATTGCCACATTTTTCCTCTGATCTGCAACCCTCAGCTGAAGGGAATGTTTTCGGCCCGGTTTAAGTTTGCTTTTATCAATTGTATAGCTAAGCATATCTGATTTTGCATCGTATTCAAACAGAACCCAGTCGCCGTCAATTTCACCTTCATAAATCTCAATGCCGGACAGGTTATCAGTAATCTTAAAATCTATCCTTGCCTTATTTACCAGGTTATTGTTCCTGATGTTCACAGGCCTTATAACCGGCGGCACAGTATCTGTAACTACAGCAAAATCGCCAAAGGCCCGGGGACGGGCAGTAATCCAACCCTCTGAATAATCGCCACCTACCGGCGAGAGGTTCCCGGTATTATTAACCATTACAATCAGAATTTTGCTTTGAAGATCAAGAGGAACCTGCAGGGTTTTAATGGATAAGCTATAAGGCAGATGAACCGGAACATATTGGTTGTGAATACTGTGAATCTGGGACACAAATTGGCCATTTTTGACAGTGTTGCGGTACAAAAAATTGAGGTCCTCATAAAGCGAACCCTCCTGCATCACAATTTTCAGATCGCTTGTTTCATATTTGTTCTGTTTGTCATAATAGAATTTTCGGGTGAATTCCTCTTCCCTGTCGGGAAGCTTCAAAGCATTGGATATGAGCTTGAAAGATAAAGAGGTGGCATTATGGAATGCGTCCGAGACAATGATTTTAACCTGATGTGTCTTTCCGTCCGAAAGCTTTAATATTCCCCGGGTATCATTGGTCTTACTTATTTCCATTTTATTTCCGGGTTGTAAAAAAAGCCGTTGAATCCAGCGCTTGCTTTTTGCCAGCTCTTCATAATCGGCATAGCTGTTGACATACCGACCCTGGTCAAAGGCAAGATGATCAAACCTCACTGTGTATACCAGTTCCTGGTCCAGGTAAAGTTCTGCTGAATAAATTCCGCATTTGAAACCTGCACCATTGAAGTCATCATCCGTTTGAATACCCACTCCAATATCACCGTAAACCTCTGCAGGAAGCTGATTTTTCAGCCGTGTGATGTGATTGGCCGGAATGGTTTCCAGTCGCACCTTGTTCCTGCTTTTGTTAACAGAACTGTTTGCAGACAAAGGATACAGGTAAAGTGAGAAAATACGTGGTGAACTCTTATCCAGAATACCGGGAATGTAAGATATTGGATTCTGGGGCTTCTCCGAAATTGTATTCCTTACTTCAAAATGAAGATGCGGACCACCGGAACTGCCTGAATTTCCCGACCAGGCTACAAGATCACCCTTTTTGAATGCAATTGATCCTGCAGGTAGAGTCAGATTGACAGCGAATTGTTTGAGCGAGTATTGCTGGCTTCTTACATATGCTTCAATTTTTGGATGAAAGCGCTGCAAGTGTCCGTAAACGGTAGTGTTGCCGTCAGGATGTACAAGATACAGTGCATTGCCATAACCAGAGGCTGAAACAGAGATCCGTGCAACTGATCCTTCTTTTGCAGCATATACAGGAATACCTGTTTGACCCGATGTCCGGAAATCAAGTCCGGTATGAAAGTGATTTCTTCGAAGTTCACCAAAGCCACCGGAAAAAGAGAGGGGAGTTCTGATGGGTGAAACGTAATCTGAAGTCATTTTCAACTGTCCGTTTAGCCGGACTGACAGAAAAGAAAGAACAAAAATAACAGGTAGAATTTTTAACATGCCGTGGTAGAAATCAAAGTTGCTAATGTAGCAAACTTTGCCTCAAAGGCAGATATTGCAAGGGTTAATATTTGGGTATATTGATTTTAATGTTAACTTTGTAACAGTAATCCTTGAACATGACGGAGCGCGAAACTCTTTTATTACGAGAATTTAAAGAAAAACTCGATCAGTTAATTGGCATACATCAAAAGATGAAGGCCGATCGTCAGTTTCACCTTGAAGAGATTAAACGCCTGCATGAACAGATCAACCTTTTGACCATATCAAATCAGGATATGGCCAAAAAAAATGAGGATTTGAAGTTTGCTAATTCGTTGGCCGGTGCGAATGAAGATTCTCACGAAGCCAAAATTAAAATAAATAGATTGGTGCGGGAAATTGATAAATGTATCTCACTTTTAAATAAGTAATCCGCCTGCGATGGATGATAAGCTTTCGATAAACATTAATATAGCCGATCGTATGTATCCTCTTCGGATTGACAGAAAGGAAGAGGAGAATATCCGTAAGGCAGCGAAGATTATCAACGATAAAGTAGTTCAGTACAAACAAAGATATCCGTCTAAAGACATTCAGGACTGTCTTTCAATGGCGACTTTGCAATTTGTGATTCAAAAATTTGACAGTGACAGGCAGATGGAATATTCGCCTGTTGTCGAAGAGTTGGAGCATATGAACGACTTTTTAGCAGAGTATATCGAGAAAGAAAGTATACTTTAATTTTTTCGTCATATTTCACCGCATCTTACTCTCTTTTATTGGCTTTTTGCTGGTAAAAGAGACTGAGATTGCGGTTTTTTTTTAATTTATTAATTTTATCTGTATGGATACAACAATCATAGTAGGTTTGGTTGCAGTTCTGGGAGGAGGTACAGGATCTTACTTCCTGTGGAATTTCCTATTGAACAACAAAAGCCGGAATATCATCAAGGAAGCCGAAATTCAAGCTGAAATAATTCAGGAGAAAAAGGCCATTCAGGCAAAAGAGAAATTTTTACAGCTGAAAGCTGATCACGAACTGTATATCAATGAACGTAATCAGAGGATCGTAGGAGCTGAAAATAAACTAAAGCAAAGGGAGGCAATTCACCTTCAACGGAAAGAAGAATTGCAAAGAAAGATCAAAGAATCAGAAACCGCTAAACTGGACGCTGATGCATTGAGGGAAACGTTGAATGCACAACTCGAAATGATTGAGCAGAAGAACGAAGAACTGGAACGTATGCATAAAAAGCAGGTTGAACAATTGGAAACAGTTTCCGGGATTTCTGCTGACGAAGCAAAGACTCAATTGATTGATTCCTTGAAGAATGAAGCGAAGACAGAGGCAATGTCTTACATCCAGGAGATTATGGATGAAGCCAAAATGAATGCGAACAAGGAAGCCAAAAAAATTATTGTCAAGTCCATTCAGCGTGTTGCTTCAGAAACTGCCATTGAAAATGCAGTAACGGTATTTCACATCGAAAGCGATGAAATCAAAGGCCGTATTATTGGCCGTGAAGGACGAAATATCCGTGCCCTTGAGGCTGCAACCGGGGTAGAAATCATCGTTGATGATACGCCCGAAGCAATAGTTCTTTCCGGTTTTGACCCCGTTAGGCGGGAGATAGCACGGCTTGCTCTTCACCAGCTTGTTACTGATGGTAGGATTCACCCTGCCAGGATTGAGGAAGTCGTCAACAAAGTTAAAAAACAGGTTGAAGAGGAAATTATTGAAACGGGAAAACGGACTACGATCGACCTGGGAAACCATGGAATGCATCCTGAACTGATCAGGTTGATTGGTAAAATGAAATACAGGTCATCCTATGGACAGAATCTATTGCAGCACTCCCGCGAAACTGCCAATCTTTGTGCTATCATGGCTGCAGAGCTTGGACTGAATCCTAAAAAAGCAAAAAGGGCCGGACTCTTGCACGATATCGGTAAGGTTCCGGATGATGAGCCGGAACTGCCACATGCTGTACTGGGAATGAAACTTGCTGAAAAATACAAGGAAAAGCCAGATATCTGCAATGCAATTGGTTCCCACCATGAGGAAGTTGAGATGGAGACATTGCTGGCACCACTGGTTCAGGCTTGCGATGCAATTTCCGGTGCTCGCCCAGGTGCACGCCGTGAAGCTGTAGAGTCCTATATAAAGAGGCTTAATGACCTGGAAAACATGGCGCTTTCATATCCGGGAGTTACCAAGACCTATGCAATTCAGGCAGGCCGTGAACTGAGGGTGATTGTCGGTAGTGATAAAATGACTGATGCCGAGGCTGAAAGTCTTTCTTATGACATTGCAAAGAAGATACAGGATGAGATGACTTATCCTGGGCAGGTAAAAATTACTGTTATCCGCGAAACCAGGGCTGTTAACTATGCGAAATAGTTGATTGGCTGACCACTGACCATCAGATTACAAGATTTCTTAATAATACAAAGGCCACCTACCTGAGGTGGCCTTTGTATTTAATAGCCTTCCAATAATGCAAGGATATTTTCAGTTACAAGGAGTCTTACCTGGTCGCCTTCACTGGTATATATCAGGTACATAAGGCTAAGTAATCTTTTGATGAGGCTTATGTCTGTTTCAACCCGTGAAACAGCTTTTCCGTATTTCTGGGATTTATCATACAGGAATTGAACCTCCTTCGGACTGATTATGGATCCACGGTGGGCAACATTGATGTAAAACAGATATTTTTCTGTTGTGGTCCCGTAAGCCAGGGATGTGGCAAGGTTGTCTTCATACACAAGCAACAGTTTATTTGCCAGCATGATAGGTGATAAGTCCAGTCTGAAATTTCGGGCAATAATCAGGTAAAGTACTGTAAGCGAAAATACATCACCAGTTTTTGAGAAAAGTAGTTTATCCAGTACAATATTTTCTGCCTTGGGTGTATCATTTTCTATAATATCAAAATTGTTGATTCTGAAAAAAATATGGTTGATTACGGCAACTTTCTCCAGCGAGGTCATTGATTCTGTAATCTCGAGCCAGGCCTCACGGTATATTTTCTGGATGCTGTTCTCTACTTTTTCCCTCGAAATATTTGGATGGTGAATGGATGAGATTAAAAGCCATCCTTCAATTAAAGTCCGGTTTTCATTGTTGATCCATTTTTTGATCTGATCCACAATGATCTCTCTTTTCAAACATGAAATAATCTCCTCTATTTTATTCAGATGCTCAATGGAACCGGCTGAAAGTATGGCATGCTCAAGTTTTGGAACTACCGCTGCTCCCAGGGAAAGCAATTTGCCTTTCACTGACTTGTATACCAGCTCATCCTCGTCATCAAGCAGGGAGATTAAAGCATCCATTTCCTGATCACTGTTTGTCATATCAGATTCTGTCTAAGACTTTTTTCACTAATTTGACCATAACTGGTTTGTAATCTTCATTGGCTTTCTTTGATACGCGGTTAGCAATGATGATGCATACTGTTAAAGCTTTGTGTCCCATCAACTTACTCAATCCGTAGATGGCGGAGCATTCCATTTCATAGTTGGTGATCCGCTGATCCTTATATCTGAAGGCCTCAATTTTATCGTTGATCAACGGATCGGCTATTTCCAATCTTAATTTACGGCCTTGCGGTCCATAAAACCCTGGTGCAGATATGGTTATACCTGAAACGAATTCATTGTCAACGATCTTGCTGAATAGATCGTCATCAGATTCAACAACATAAGGGGAGGGAAGAAGCTGATTCCAGCCGACAAATGATTTAAAGGCTGCTTCGAATGGCAGATCAGATACCTCGTTTCTCTTGTCGTAAAAATTAAGCAATCCATCGAAGCCAATGGCTTTTTTGGAAGCCAGGAAAGCATCCACAGGTATATCTCCCTGTAATCCTCCCGATGTTCCGATTCTAATAATGTTCAGGGAGCACTGATCTTTCTTCACCTGCCTTGTTATCAAATCAATATTTACCAGCGCATCCAGTTCATTTACAACGATATCTATGTTATCTGTCCCGATTCCGGTTGATAAAACGGTAATTCTCTTTAGCCCGTAATAGCCTGTTGCCGAAACGAATTCACGGTTCTCAGTCTCTGATTCAATTTTATCGAAGAAGGAGGCGATCATTTTTACCCTGCCGGGATCACCGACCAGGATGATATTCACTGCTAATTGCTCCGGTTTCATGTGGAGATGAAAAATGGATCCGTCCGGGTTTATGATTAGCTCTGAAGGTTCGATAATTCTCATGTTGAATTTTTTGATGTAGTTCAAAGTTAAAAAAAAGTAGGATGATCCTTAATATTTTTAATTTTGCAGTAAAAATACAGCTGTTTATGATTCAAAGAATTCAATCCTTATATTTACTAATTGCGGGTATATTTGTCGCAGTCCTTTTTTTTGTGCCACTTGCCGGATTATCAGGGAAGGATGGTAACCTTTTTTTAGTTTTTCTTTCAGGGGTAGTTTCTGAAGGCCAGGAAACCTTGACAATCAGCCCAAAAACCTGGCCATTGATTATATACGCCGGACTGGTTCTTGTATTACTTGCATGGATAATGTTCAGTTATGGCAACAGGATCCGGCAGATCAAACTCTCTTACCTGGCCATGTTGCTACTTACCGGAATGACAGCACTGATCTATTATTATACATGGAATTTCCACAACAGCCTGGGTGGCATTTATTCCCTGAAAATATTCTTTAGTTTTCCATTGATAGCTGCTGTCTTTGTGTTCCTTGCTGTCAAAGGAATCGCCAGAGACGAAAAGCTCGTCAAATCGATAGACAGGATCCGTTAGAAATAAACGGAAATCCTTTCTGCAATGGAGGTAAGAAACTGTTCATCTTCGCTGGAAAATGGTGCAAAATCATGTGAGTCAATGTCTATTTCAGCAATGAACAGTTCGTTTTTAAGAATTGGAACAACAATTTCACTTTGAACATCCAGGCTGCATGCAATATAGTTGGTCTGCTCTGTTACATCCTGTACGATCATAGATTTTTTATTCACAGCCACCTGTCCGCAAATACCCTTGCCAACAGGTATATGTGTGTGTTCCGTTGGATTTCCGGAAAATGGTCCCAAAATAAGCATATCAGCATGTGGGTCGAGTATATAAAATCCAACCCAGTCATAATGTGGAATGCTTTCTCTTAAAAGTTCAGCAGTCCTTGACAATAAGATTTCGAGTGGGTGGTTTTCAGTCTCAATCTCCTTGAATTTTCCCAAAACTGATGAAAATATTTGCTCCATTGATCCCTGCTATTTGATTTTGATTTCGTTTTCGTAGGTGATTTTCTCACAATAGTAGCATTTCATTTCAATGGGTTTATCATTGATAATCTGGAACCTGGTATTGACATTTTCTGCATTTGTAATGCACTTTGGATTGAAACATCGAACAATCCCTAACACCTGTTCAGGAATTTTAACCACACGCTTTTCCACAACTTCATAATTCCGGATCGTATTAAGTTTGGCATTTGGCGCAACCAGGGCAATCTTGTTTACCTCTTCATCTTCAAAATAGCGGTTGGCAATCTTTATGATAGCTTTGGTCCCCATGGCTTTACTATCAAGATTATTGCCAAAGGTTACCATGTTTTTGAATTCCTCAAGCTTCAATATCTGAATCACTTTAAACAGCGCCCTGGTTGGTATATGGTCGATAACGGTCCCATCTTTTATGGCGCTGACATTTAATTGCTTTTCCATATTTTCCGGATTATTGAAGGTTTAATAAGTGAGAAATGATTGCCATGCGGGTGAAAACCCCGTTTCGGGCCTGTGTAAAATAGTAGGCCTTCGGATTGCTGTCCACATTGGTGTGTATTTCGTTGATTCTTGGAAGCGGATGCAATATTTTCATGTTCGGTTTGGTGTTTTCAAGCATCTCATTTTTGAGAATATAAACATTCTTAACCTTTTCATATTCCACAGGATCAATAAACCGCTCTTTCTGAACCCGGGTCATGTAAATGATATCTGCCTGAGTGATTATATCATTGAACTCCAGATGTTCAAAATAGCGAATTCCTTTTTGGGAGAGGAATAACTTGTACTCATCGGGCATTGCAAGTTCCGGCGGGGCAATGAAGTTAAAAATGGGATTTCTGAACTGCGACATGGCCATCAGCAGACTATGCACTGTTCTCCCGTATTTAAGATCCCCAACCATGAAAAGATTGATGTCATCAAGCCTGCCTTGCGTTTTCATTATTGAGAACATATCCAACAAAGTCTGACTTGGGTGTTGATTTGCACCATCCCCGGCATTTATCACCGGTATGTCAGATACTTCTGCTGCATACCTGGCACTTCCTTCGAGGGGATGACGCATGATGATCATATCAGCATAATTGCTAACCATCTTGATGGTGTCATGGAGGGTTTCACCCTTTGAAACACTGGATGAATTTGAATCTGAGAATCCGATGATTTTGCCACCCAGCCGGTTGATCGCAGTCTCAAAGCTTAGTCTTGTCCTGGTAGATGGTTCAAAGAAAAGAGTTGCAATCACTTTCCCTTTTAACAAAGACTGTGAAGGATTTTCTTCAAATTTTCGAGAGAGCTCCATGATCTTCAAATACTCTTCTTTGGTAAAATCAGTGATTGAGATTAAACTTTTATGGCTCATAATCAATTTTTTAGAAATTTATCGATTGATCTGTCATTGTTTCCGGGGCAGCTACACCTTCTATCTTAGTTAATTTTCCCTTGATTTCCTCCAGTTTGGCTGACCTGACTTTGATCCTTATCACACTCTGAAGATCAAAATGAGTTGTAATGATCTCAAGTTGTTCTTCCTTGATAAGAAGCATCAGGTTGTTCATCGCTGAATAATCAAAATTTATGTCAATAATATGATCAAAAGTACGAGATACTATTTCAGCATTTTCAATGGCATCAAGTGCTGCCAGCCTGTATGCCTGAATCAAGCCGCTTACACCCAAAAGAGTTCCTCCGAAGTACCGAACAACCACTATAAGTATATTCGTCAGTCTTTTGGACTGTATTTGCCCATATATCGGTTTTCCAGCAGTTCCGGATGGTTCTCCGTCATCATTGACCCTGTACCTTACGTGATCAAGACCGAGACTCCATGCATAACAACAATGCCTTGCGGAGAAATGCTCCTTTCTGACGTTGGTAAGTATTGATTTTATTTCATCCTCGTTACTGACAGGATAGGCAAAGGATAAAAACCTGCTGCCTTTCTCTTTGTACAATCCGTCGGATGGTTGAGCGATCGTCTGATAAGTGTCAATGCCATCTGGAATATTCTGAAATACAACCATGGATTTTAAATAAAAAAAAAAGCAAACTTTTCAGTCTGCCTATTCAAAGATTACATTTTCAATTTATTTTCAATCTCATCAATACTCAATCTAAAATTTTTATCAATCTCTTTCAGGTTGGTCACAGTTCTGCATGCATGGAGAACTGTCGCGTGGTCTTTACCTCCGATTTGGGACCCGATGGATGCCAGGGAGGACTGAGTCAGGTTTTTGGAGAAGTACATCGCAATTTGCCTGGCCTGAACAATTTCCCTCTTGCGTGTTTTGACTGACAATGAATCAACCGGAATACAGAAATAATCAGAAACAACCTTGGATATATAGTCGATCGTTAATTCCCGTTTGGTATTGTTTACCAGTTTGTTGATCATTTTGATGGCCAGATCAAGCGTAATTTCCTTTTTGTTCAGGGTTGCCTGGGCCAAAAGTGAAATCAGTGCACCTTCCAGTTCGCGTACATTGCTGTTAATATGGGAAGCGATGTATTCCAGTACCTCTTCAGAAATAACAATGCCATCCTTGTAAATCTTTTTCCGCAGAATGTTCATCCTGGTTTCAAAATCAGGAACCTGAAGATCTGCAGTCAATCCCCATTTGAAACGGGAAAGGAGACGTTGTTCCATTCCCTTCAACTCAATGGGGGATTTGTCTGATGTAAGGATAAGTTGCTTGCCGGATTGATGTAAGTGGTTGAATATGTGGAAGAAAGTCTCCTGTGTTTTTTCCTTTCCGGCAAATTCCTGCACGTCATCAATGATCAGGACATCAATCATCTGGTAGAAATGCAAAAAGTCATTCCGTGAATTGTTGCGTGTGGCCTCAGAAAACTGAATAAAAAACTTATTGGCATTAACATACAGGACAATTTTTTCCGGAAATCGCTCCTTAACCTCAATACCAATGGCCTGTGCCAGATGGGTTTTCCCCAGTCCCGAGTTCCCGTAAAGCATTAATGGATTAAATGCGGTTCCTCCCGGTTTCTGGGCAACGGCATAACCTGCACTGCGTGCAAGCCTGTTGCATTCCCCTTCAATGAAATTATCGAAAGTATTGTCAGATTTTAACTGGGAATCTATCTGAATCTTTTGAATGCCGGGTATCACAAATGGATTTCTTATCCCACTTTCCTCGGAAGGTAGTAAGGCGGATACTGGCTTATTCTTAAGATTATTATTTTGATTGGTGGGTAACTTTATTGTATAAGGCTTATTATTCAGATTGTTGTTGGTGTCAACAACAACGTTGTATTCAAGTTTAGCTCCTGTACCGAGCTCTTTTCTCAGGGTTTTTCTCAGGATATCAATATATTGTTCTTCAAGGTATTCGTAGAAAAAAGGACTTGGAACCTGAATCGTAAGGATATTGTTCTCCAGTCTTAACGGAACAATAGGCTCAAACCAGGTTCGGTAACTTATATTAGGAACATTGTCCTTGATAATCCTCAGACAATTCTCCCAAATTATTGCGTGATCTTTCTCCATTCAGGTTCCGGTAAAAAAAAATTAAAACTTCAAAAAAATGACTTCAAAATGATTATTTGGAAAAAGAATCCCGCTTATTATAATCCCTAATACAGTCCATCTTCTAATTGTGTATAAATCAACTTAATACTTTTACTTCAAATCATAATCGCCTGATTATCAGCGATATAGAAAAATTTAGAGGCCAAAACACTGATAGAATGTTACTTCGATAAAAATTGAACCTCTAAAATATTTGATGTTTTATCTTTTGTCGGATGACAAAAAACCTAAAAAATCATCTCTTTTTCGTTGGGTTAAATTAGTTAAAAAAGATTAATCAAAAATTACTTTGAACAAATTTTCAGGGCTTTTTTAACAGATATTTCTTCTTTGTTCTGATATGCCTTTAAAGATGCCTGAGGAAAAGAGAGTTGCACCTTATTTAGAATAATTCTAACTTTATCGTAGGATTTATCTTCGCCCGCAAAGTACAAATATCCGGATTTTTCTATTTTCTCTGAAATATTGCTAACTCCTTGAAATATAGGAGAATTCAAAGGTAATTGGACCGAAGAACTGAATAAGAAAACTTTAAAGTCTATCGTTTCATTACGCTTGTAGGTGTCCCCTGGAGCGAGATAAACCTCTTTCCCGAAATCAAAAGCGGATACTTTCAGATAGCGATGGGGGTTCCTTCTCAGGTCGACGAGAAGCTGGTTGAGACTGACGCTGGATTCAGCCAGGCTGGTATACAAAGTTGAATCTTTCACCAATAGGCCCATCGAACCTTTCGCCTCATTGATATTGGTCATAACAGTATCCAACCCTGCAACCACAAGGTTGATGTGATTTAATGTGGATTTAAGATCGGTTGGACTTATTGAATCACTAACAGAGGAAAAATTCTTAAGGATATTGCCCAGTACTTTAGCATCATAATTGAGATTTTCAGTTAGGTTCTTGATATTCAAAATAGTAGACGATAGATTTTGCTTCTGTTCGTTAACAACAACACTTAAATCTCTTGAAATTTTTTCAAGGTTTTCCATGGTCAGGCTGATCTGCTCTATGCTTTTATTGATGCTTTTCCTGGATTCACTGTTCAGAATAACAGCCACTCCCGAAACAATTGAGTCCAGCGAGACAATAAGTCGCTCCGCCTTTTCCTTGATCGGTGCAATTTGTTCAGAAACCTGGCTCCTTATGTCTGATTCAATTTTGGATTGAATCGTATCATGGTGCTGATAAAACCGTGAGGATTTTCCCAGGTTTATTTTTACAACCTTTGAACCCAGCAGGTCACTGCTGGCAATTTCGGCCACCGTTCCCACGGGTAGGGGAAACTTGTTCACAATTGCCAGCTTAACGATCAGGTCACCGGACAAGTCTTCTGCAAAATATATTTCCCTGACGTAGCCTATTTTTAAACCGTTAAGCTGCACTATGGTTGATGCTTCCAATCCTCCGACATTTTTATACCGGGTGATGTAAACTTTTTCTGTTCTGAAAATATCTCTACCCTTCAAAAAATTAATTCCCCATACTACAACAATGAAAGTTACAGCCAGAACAATACCTATTTTGGATGCTTTTGAGAATTTTAAATTTTGCATATTGTTATATTCAGGTTTTCAGTTAATTACTCAACAAATACCCGGTTTTAAATATTTCACCAGTTCACTGTACTACAACAAAGGTAAAGAGGATTTAATACAATTGACCAATAATTTACAACTTAGTTTTAATTCCTGGTCATTTTTTTGCAGGTCCACTCCAGTAATACTTGACCTGACCGTCTTTTATTGAGACAATAAATGCGTCAGGAAAACGCCTTGTTACAGTATGAAAGTTTGCTTTTGTTTTCTCAAATGAATCATTCTCAAAACAGAAATACTTGTATTTCCCATTCCTTGTAATCTCTTTAACAGGCCTTAATCCTTCAAATACTTTTGAATTTTGGTCAATTCTTTTGCTGAACAAACCTATCTGAACGGCATACAATGTTTTATTTTCATTGGCTTGAATATCAGTTGGTTTATCATTGCTTTTTTTCTGATTTTCAAGAGTAACGGGGGCAATTTCCGGGGTACGGAACTTCGCTGTTTTGTTGGCAGTATCATTATTTGTTGGAGCAGAAGGAATGGTATCACTCCCGGGTTTCCGATCTGTTTTTGCAACTTCGCCAACCATGGGATCCGGTATTTGGGCTATCGCTTCTATCCGGTTAAGGTATTTTGCCACAGATTCATAAATGGATTCACTTATTTCAGTCCTGCCTTGGTCAGTTAACAGGAAACTATTCTCCTTTTTGTTACTTAAATATCCTGTCTCAATTAAAACACTGGGCATTGCGGTTTCCCTCAATACCAGGAATCCTGCCTGCCGCACATCGCGGTCATTTCTTTGTGCTTTTGATTTAAAATTGGATTGCAGAATCGAAGCAAACCTGAGGCTTTGATCCAGGTGTCTATCCTGTATCAATTCAAACATTATATATGATTCTGAAAGTCTGGGATTAAAACCTTCATAACGTTTGGAGTAATCATCCTCGAGCAAAATAACGCTGTTTTCTTTTTTTGCTACATTCAGGTTATCTTCCGTCCTGTGTAATCCAAGAACATAAGTCTCTGTACCAAAAACAGACGGAGTCTCACAATAATTGGCATGGATGGAAATAAACAGGTCGGCATTTACCTTATTGGCAATTTGAGCTCTTTCAGTCAGGGTAATGAAATAATCTCCATCCCTGGTATAGACGACTTTGACATTCTTCAGATTATTTTTTATCAACCTGCCCAGTTTAAGGGAAATGTCCAGAACTATATTCTTCTCCCTGGCTTTACCAACAATGGAACCCGGATCCCTTCCTCCATGTCCTGGATCAATTACCACAGTTGTAACCGCATGTGATTCCTTTTGCTTTCCATCGGCAATAAAAAAGAATCCTGTAATTGCAATCAAGAGGCAATACAATTTGATTCTAAAATGAGACCTTTCAATTATTGCCATTGTTTTAGGATAGAACTGATTGAATTATTGTAAGCATTCACAAAAATAGAAGATTAAATTATTTATCCATGAGCCCTTTTAGTCCGGTACTATTTTTTACTTTTGCCATTCAGGCCGAAGTTAAGAAATAAGGATTAAAAACCGGCCTAATTCTTTAGATTTGGGCACTATACGATTTTTAAAATATACTTTTTTACTGCTTCTTTTGTGGCAATCTTTTGTTGTGGCACAGGAACCGGTTCAAAACGTAAACAGACTTGCAAAACCTGTTCTGGACTTGTCTAAACAAATCAGAAAACCTGTAAATGACTCTTTGACAGTTCTAAGGAAGGATTCTATGGCCATGGATACCCTTAAACTTACCGGTGCTGGTGGTGACTTTGATGCTGAAGTTTTATACAAAGCTGCTGGCAAAATCAGTATCAACAACACGCTCAACAAGATTTTCATGTACAAGGATGCCCAGGTTAAGTACAAGGAAATTGAACTTAAGGCAGATTATATTGAGCTCAACAGAGACAGTAATTTGATTTATGCGACCGGAAAACCTGATTCAACCGGCACAATCGTTGGAAAACCGATTTTCAAACAGGGAGATCAGGAATTTGAAGCGGATGAAATAAGGTACAACTTCCTTTCAAAGAGAGGGATTGTATATGGTGTAGTGACAGAACAGGAAGGCGGGTTCATCCATAGTGGAAAAACCAAGTTGATGAACGATTCCACCTATAACCTGAAGGATGGGAAATATACCACCTGTAATGCCGAGCACCCCCATTTTTACCTGCAAATGACGAAAGCCAAAGTACTTTCCAACAAAAAAATAGTAACAGGTCCGGCCTACCTTGTGGTAGAGGATATGCCGATTTATTTTCTTTTCATTCCGTTTGGATTTTTTCCCAACTCACCTAAATATTCCTCCGGATTTTTAATGCCTACCTATGGTGATGAGATAAACCGTGGATTTTTTTTACGTGACTTAGGGTATTACTGGGCTGCCAACGATTATTTTGATGTCGCATTACGCGGAGATATATTTTCAAAGGGGTCAAGAGGTTTGAAGTTGCACACAAATTACCGTCTCAGGTACAAATTTAGCGGTGGATTCGACTTTAACTATTACAAGAATGTTTTCGGCGAACAAGGGTTACCTGATTATAAAATACAGAATGATTACGCGATAACCTGGAATCATTCGATGGATTCTAAAGCAAGTCCAAACCAGACTTTCAGTGCAAGTGTGAATTTTTCCACAAGTCAGTACGATCAGAACAACGCCTATTCAACCCAGAACTATCTTACAAACACAAAGCAGTCCAGCGTCTCCTATACAAAACGGTGGGAAAATACTCCCTTTACCATGTCCGCCAACTTCCGGCATTCTCAGAACAGCCGGGATACCACTATAAGTCTGACTTTGCCTCAGATGACTTTTAATGTCAACCGTCTTTATCCATTCAAATCAAAAAATGCAAGCGGTAAAGAAAGGTGGTATCAAAAGATAGGAATGAGCTATAATTTTGACATGCAAAATTCAATTAACACCAAAGAGTACAATTTATTCAATTCAAGCCTGACCAATGACTGGCAGAACGGAATAAAGCACAGTATCCCAGTAAATACCTCATTCAAAGCATTGAAATTTGTAACAATTAGTCCTTCAATTAATTACAATGAAAGATGGTATACACAACAGATCAGGAAAGCATATAATCCCGAGAAAAAGCTGGTTGAAATAACGGATACGTTAAATGGTTTTACCAGAGATTATGATTTTTCAGTGAGTGTGGGTGCCTCGACCAAAGTATATGGCAATTTTATGCCAAGAAACCCCAAATCAAAAATTAAGGGCATCAGGCATTTGATGACTCCAAGCCTGAGCTTCAGCATGCAACCTGATTTCAGTAAACCCGGTTATAAGATGTACGGTGACATAGAATACTACGACGATAACGGGACGCCGGTATCATTGAGATATCCTTACCATGAAGGTGCAATTTTTGGGACTGCCGGAGCCGGGAAATCGGGGTCTGTCGGCTTTAATCTCAACAATACACTGGAAATGAAGATGCTGAATTCAGACGATACTCTTTCAAATGAAAAGTATAAAAAAGTAAAACTTCTCGATCAGTTATCATTTGCGTCTTCCTATAACCTGGCGGCAGATTCCCTTAACCTGTCAAACATTAATCTTTCTGCCAGAACGAAGGTTAAGGACATCGATGTAAACATGGGAGCAATCCTTGATCCGTATGCTTTTGAAAACGGCCACCTTGTAAATGTATACGAATGGGACAGGAATAAAAAACTGGCCAGGCTGACCAGTGCCAATTTGTCGTTTGGTTACGGTTTCAAGGCCAAAGATAAAAAGGATGAGCTAAAAAAAGCAGCAGCGCTTGGCCCTGATGGGAAGCCTGTGGAGAAATCTGAAGATCAGAAAGTTATTGACAATGCAAGGAAAAATTATCCGGATATTCCTGAGTATGCCGATTTTAAAATGCCCTGGGACTTTAGGTTCGATTATACTTTAAGGTACAATCATCCCGATCCTTCTGCTAAAGCAACAATCAATCAGACAGTTGAATTTAGTGGTAATTTGAGCCTGACCAAAGGCTGGCAAATTGGTGCATCCTCTGGTCTGGACATTCAAAAAATGGAGGTTTCCTTTACCCAGTTTAATATTTTCAGGGATATGCACTGCTTTCAGATGTCAATTAATGTTGTGCCCTTCGGATACAGACAAAGTTACAGTTTTACCTTAAGGGCAACAGCAGCCATGCTGCAGGATTTAAAGCTCAACAAGCAGGATAGTTTTTTTGATAAGCAGAGGTAATTGGCAGGTGTGTTCCTCTTTTGCCGGGGGCGGTTTTTTACAGAAATAAATCGCACCACTCATTGAACCGCGCAATATTATGTTTTCCAAACTTCGAAACAGATTTTCGGACTTCCTGCAGAGACTTTTCCTTTAAAATATCACCACTTTTGGAATAAAACTTGTCGGCAAATGCAATGATTTGTTCTTCAACGGTTTCAGGCAATAGATCCCTGTACGGCAGCGGCAGTTTCTTATCAATGATTTCCTCCTTCGAAATCCCGACTCCCGTATGCCTTTCGCAAACAAGGCCATGTTCAGGAAAACCTGACGAAGTCAGCAGTTCGCATCCCAGGTAACCATGACAAAGGTAGGGATAGTCCCCAAAACAATAAAGGTCCGGAGCGTTGGTCATAAATATCCCGATATCATGAGTGAGGGAAGCTTCTTCCAGAAAAATGAGATCAGGATTAAGTTCCGGATGATTCATGGCAATCTTCAAAGCTTTGTCTGCCACCGAACGGCTGTGTCCGTAAAGAATCTGGTAAGCCTTGGATTTTGGCTTGTAGTACTTTGTTATTAAGGATATTGAATCTGTAGTACTCATTGGCGGGTGCCGGAAATTTGTAATAAGATCAGCACTTAAAGATGCTAAATAAAACAAAAGATTTTATATATTGGTTTTTCGGGTATTCAAATTGTTTAGATTGTCGGTTAATCACTATTTTTGGTCCAAATTGAGTTAAATTCAATATTTAGGGTACGGCATCTTAAGACAAAAATTGTCGCGAAGAAAAGAAGTTGCAATGCTTAAATGACTGTTAAAGACAAATTATTGGCGGATGAATAAAGAAATATTAAAATCTTATCCCCGTAGATTCAGGTGTGGGATCGCCTCCCTGGAGAAAGGAAATAATGATAAGGGAATCAGGCGGATTGAAAAAAGTATTGAATCAGGATTTAAGCCTGGAATGATATTTCTTGATCTGTTTGCGAACAATCCTTCCGTGCAGGAGGCCATTGAGCTTTTTCATGCTGATTACGAAACGGATTTTGTCAAGGCAGCGCTGGAAATAGGAATCATGTATTATGAGGGCAAGGATCGCTCACAATCCTATGAAAAGTCTGTCAGATTTTTTCTGGAGTCGGCACGTGCAGGGGGAATTGAAGCCTGCAACTATATTGGCAGCATGCGGGAAAAGGGAGAAGGTCTGCCGTTGGATATGACCAAAGCCTTTGAATGGTATGAAAGAGGAGCTGAACGCGGAGATAAAGCAGCAAAATACAATTACGGACGTCTGCTGTATTCGGGTGAAGGTGGCTATAAGGATAGCAATGAAGCCGTTGACTATTGGTATGCTTCTGCAAAAGAGGGATATCTTCCTGCTATCTGCAAGGTTGGAGAGATCTTCGAGTTGGGACTTACAGTTCCTGTCAGGCTGGAGAAGGCATATGACTGGTATGTGAAAGCCGCCAATGAAGGATATGAACCGGCCTTTCAAAAAGTAGGATTATTCCTATATGAAGGAAAGGGAGTCGAAAAGAATGTCCAGCTTAGCCTGGAGTGGCTATCTAAGATTGAGGGAACCGTTTCCTCTGAGGTTGCTCTGAAGTTGGGGAAAATATATTTGCTGGGTATCGATGCTGAAAAAAACATTGAGAAAGCAAAATCCTACCTTGATCAGGCAGTACTTGCTGATTACAGTGAGGCCATCTATCTGATGGCAAAGTTAAAAGAGGAAACCAGCCAGGAAGACTACCTCGAACTGTACCAGAAAGCTGCTGACAGGGGATTTTCAGATGCACAGGAAGCTTTGGCTGAATATTATCTCAAACAATCTGATTTTCATGGTGTTGACATGCTTAAAAAGGCAGCAGCCAATGGCAGCGCAGAGGCTATGTTACAAATGGCCAAAAGGCACGCAACCGGAGAAGGTGTAGAGAAGAACTTAAAAACTGCTGTTGATAATTACCGTAAAGCAGCAGAAAAAGGTAATCTTGAAGCGCAGTTCCAGTATGCAAGCATCTGCCTTGCGGGAGAATGGATCGAGCGTGATAAATATTCGGCCGGCGATTATTTTAAAAAGGCTGCTGAGGCTGGTCATCCAAGGGCCTGCTATATTTTGGGACTATTGCATGAGAAAGGGGAGACCTATTGGTCCGACAAGGACAAAGCGTTTGAATGGTATTTGAAAGCTGCGGAAAAAGGGGTACCTGGTGCGATGTTCAAAACTGCAGTTTATCTTGAGAATGGGGTGAAAGTTGAAAAGGATATCAGTGAAGCATTGAGATGGTACAGGCAGGCTTCTGCTGCGGGTTATGCAAAGGCAGCATTCAATCTCGCTGTTTTGTTCGAAACCGGTCAGGGTTGCGAGGCTGATCCCCAAAAATCTATTGAACAGTATGAAGTAGCTGCCAAGGCGGGAATTGCTGAAGCCATGAACAACCTTGGAAATGTTTACCACCAGGGGAAGGGAATACAGGTGGATCTTCAGGAGGCTTTCAAATGGTATACCATGGCAGATGAATCGGGGTTCATGCTGGGTTCCTATAACTTAGGAGTTATGTGGTACTTTGGAGAGACCGGTGAAAAGAACTTTCAGAAGGCATATTTTTATTTCAAAAAAGCGGCAGATAAAAATTATCCCCAGTCACAATACAACCTGGCAGGAATGCTTTACTACGGTGAAGGTGTGGATGAGAATAAATCTGCGGCAATGCAGCTTTTTCGTAAATCTGCAGAAAATGGCTTTGCAGCCTCCTGGATTAGTTTGGGAGAGTTTTATTCAACCGGGGAAGTTGTAAGTAAAGATATTGACAAAGCCATGGAGTATTTTAATCTTGCCTCCGATCATGGGTTGGGAGAAGCTGATTACCTCCTTTCCAGGATTTTTGAATCTGAACCTGGATATGAGGACTCCGTTAAACGTGAACAGTACCTGACAAGATCCCTTAGCCGGGGCTACAAACCTGAGGAGAACAAGTAAAAAATCCCCGCAATTTTCAGGTTGCGGGGATTTTTTACTTTATCATTTCAATCCAATTTTTAGCATTCAAAAAGGCTTCAATCCATGGAGAAAGCTGATCATCCTTTCTGTCAGAAGGATAAACGCCCCATTGCCAGGGGTATATGGCTCTTTCCATATGAGGCATCATAGCCAGGTGACGACCATCAGCAGAACAGATTGCAGCAGTATTGTAATCTGAACCATTTGGGTTACCTGGATAGTTTTCAAAAGAATATTTAACCGGTATCAGGTACTCGCCTTCATTTTCAGGCATTGAGAATTTGCCTTCCCCATGTGCTACCCAGACTCCCAACCTTTTTCCGGCAAGAGATTTCAACAAAACTGATTCATTACTGTGTATATCAACATTTAAGAATGCTGATTCAAATTTATGGGATGCATTGTGAAGCATTTTGATCTTCTCCCTTTTCTCCGGATAAATCAAATCAAGGGCAATCATCAGCTGACACCCATTGCAGATTCCAAGGCTTAAGGTATCTTTTCTTTTGTAAAACCTTTCAAGTGAGGCTTTTGCTCTGTCATTGTATTTAAATGCTCCCGCCCAGCCAATTGCAGAGCCCAGAACATCGGAATTGGAGAAACCTCCAACAAATACAATAAGGCTGACTTCTTCCAACGTTTCACGGCCGGAAATCAAGTCTGTCATGTGAACGTCTTTGACATCAAACCCAGCAAGGTAGAGGCTCCATGCCATCTCCCTGTCACCATTTACCCCTTTTTCACGGATAATTGCCGCTTTTATTCCGGATGGTTCGCGACGTTTGGGCTCTATTCCAAGGGAAGCATAATCTCCGGCAAATTTTCCAAAATTGAAGGAGAGAATATTTTTCTTGTAATTGTTCAAACGGCTTATTGCCAATTCTTTGCCACATTGCCTCTGATCAAGGAGGTAGGAAGGCCTGAACCATTTTTCCCTTAAATCATCAATATGGAAAAGGAAATTTTCATGGTTATTTCTTACGCGGATTACCCTTTCTGGAACAGGATTCCCGATAGGCATAAAAGCCACTTCATTTTGCAGAAAAAGTCGCTCGAAATTTACTGAATCTGAAGTCTGAACAACAACGCCCGGATTCTCGCTAAAAAGCAATTTTACGATGTCATCTTCTTTCAGGAGTGATAAATCAATCTCGAGACCTGCTTCATTATCGGAAAAACAGAGCTCTAACAGTGTGACTATCAGTCCACCGGAGGAAATATCATGCCCGCTAACTATCAAATCCAGGTGGATTGCCTTCTGCAATGTTTCAAATGCGGCAGCGAAATAGAGGGGATCAGTTACCTGTGGGGTTTCTTCTCCCAAAGCAGAAAGGACTTGTCCCAGCGAACTTCCTCCAAGGCACATCGCCGATCTTGAAAAATCAATGTAATACAGTTTTTGTGAGGGATCTTTGATTAAAACCGGCTCTACAATCTTCCTTAGGTTTGAAACTTCACCGGAGGCGGATATGATAACTGTTCCCGGTGCATATACGACTTCATCCTTGTATTTCTGTGTCATTGACAGGGAATCTTTACCTGTTGGGATATTGATTCCTAGGGCACATGCAAAATCAGAGGCAGCTTCAACCGCCTGGTAAAGACGGGCATTTTCACCCTGGTTTTTAGCAGGCCACATCCAGTTGGCAGAGAGTGATATTCCCTTCAGACCATGTGTGAGGGGAGCCCACACAATATTGGTTAAGGCTTCGGCAATTGAAAGAACCGAACCGTTTTCCGGGCTTATAAGTCCGGCAGCCGGGGCATGTCCCAGGGAGGTTGCTATACCTTTTAGTCCCTGGTAGTCGATGGCAACAGCACCAAGGTTGTTCAACGGAAGCTGCAATTCTCCGGCACATTGCTGCTTGGCAATCTTACCCGTAACTGAGCGGTCCACTTTGTTTGTCAGCCAATCTTTGCAACCAACAGATTCAAGCTGCAGGACTTGCTCTAAATAATCAATTAACAGTCCTTTAGAATATGTGATATTTTTGTAACTGGTAACGGGTGATTTGTCTTCCAGGATAGTGCGGGGAGGCTTTCCAAATAGTGTTGTAAGTTCCATGTCTATCGGACGCTCTCCATTTTTCCGGTTGGTAAAGGTGAATCTGTGGTCACCGGTTGTCTCCCCAATAACATAAAAAGGAGAGCGCTCACGTTCTGCAATTCGACGAATCCACTCAATATTTTCCGCACCTGTAACAAATCCCATTCGTTCCTGGGATTCATTCCCTACAATTTCTTTGGCAGATAAAGTTGGATCCCCGACAGGCAGACAATCCACAAATATTTTACCACCGGTCTCTTCCACCAGTTCCGAGAGGCAATTTAAGTGCCCGCCTGCCCCGTGATCATGAATCGACACTATCGGGTTCTTTCCGGATTCAGCCAGAGCCCTTATGGTATTGTACGCCCTTTTTTGCATCTCCGGGTTAGCACGCTGCACAGCATTCAATTCGATATGGCTTTCAAATTCACCTGTATCTACCGAAGAAACTGCTCCGCCACCCATACCGATGCGATAGTTGTCACCACCCAGCAAAATCACGCTTTCACCTTTTTCCGGCTTGCCTTTCAGGCTGTCTTCCTTTCTTGCATAACCGATACCACCTGCCTGCATGATAACTTTGTCGTATCCAAATTTCTTATGGTTTTCAGCATGTTCGAAGGTAAGTACTGAGCCATTGATAAGCGGTTGCCCGAATTTATTTCCAAAATCAGAAGCGCCATTGGAGGCCTTGATAAGAAGCTCTTCAGGGTCATGATAAAGCCACTTTCTAGGTGCGACGTTTTGTTCCCAGTGCCTGTTTTGTCCGTCATTCCTTGAGTAGGAAGTCATATAAACTGCAGTTCCTGCGATAGGGTAGCTGCCTTTACCTCCAGCCATGCGGTCCCTGATTTCACCACCTGTTCCGGTAGCTGCACCGTTAAAAGGTTCCACTGTTGTCGGAAAATTGTGGGTTTCAGCTTTTAAGGAAAGAACAGTCTGGATATCAGTCACCTGGAAATAATCAGGCTGGTCAGACGAAACAGGAGCAAATTGCTCTGCCTCAGGGCCTTCGGTGAAGGAACAATTGTCTTTATAGGCTGATACTACGGTGTTAGGGTTGGTCCGGGTTGTTTTCTTTATCATTTCGAACAGGGTTGACTTTTTCTCAACCCCGTCAATGATAAAAGTTCCGTTAAAAATTTTGTGCCTGCAATGTTCGGAGTTAACCTGCGAAAAACCAAATACTTCGCTGTCCGTAAGTTTTCTGCCAATTTTCACGGCAATTTCCTCCAGGTACTGAATCTCATCTTCACTTAAGGCGAGTCATTCCTTCTGATTATACGCTGGGATATCTTCTATGCTAATTACTGGTTCAGGCAGGTGATTGATGGTGAAAACAGTCTGGTCGAGGCCTTCATAGACTGCCTGAAGCATCGGATCAATTTTTATTGATACCTCAGAAAGAAAAAATTCTTCGATTCTGTCGATTCCCTTTATCCCCATATTTTGGGTAATCTCTACAGCATTGGTGCTCCAGGGGGTGATCATTTCTTTTCTGGGTCCGACAAAACGTCCGTTTAGCCTGTCTGAGCCGATCATCTCAGCATCACGGAACAGCCAGACTAATTTTTCCAGGTCTTGTTGATTTAATGCAACTTGTGAACTTACAGCAAAAATTTTGCCGGTCTCTTTGAAGAAGAGGATCATGAGGCAGAATATTATGATTTTATGTCTGCGAAAATAGACAAAAATGTCAATCAGGTGTGGTATCCTGCCAACCAATAATCAACAGTCTGCAGTTGATAAATACCAGGTTCTTATTTTTCCGGGGTGCCGGGTTTCCATTCTGTTACCCGTATCAGGTTTGGAAAGGCTTGAGGCTTGAAAATGGACTGGTCATAAAATACACGGAGACATTCCTGGATTCCTTCAGTAACACTTGGATGAGGATGGATACTCTGCAGTACTTCCTGGAGGCGTATGTCATTGTTAATCAGGTATGCTATTGAAACAATGAAAGCAGAGGCCTGTGGCCCTGCAGCACGCATGCCAAGAATTCTGTCGGAGCCGTCGTTACTCACCATGATTTTAACGAAACCACTGGTGTTTCTCATTGCTATAGTTCTGTTAACCAGTTCATTGGAGTAATAGGCAGCCTTGTATGGAATACCTTTGCTTCTCAGCATCTTCTCATTGGCACCCACAGCTGCCAGTTCAGGCTTAAAAAACATGAGGGTCGGCATGTGTGAATAATCCAGAATAAACTTGGATTTTCCAAAAATTGCCTCCACAATATAGCGGCCCTGTTCTTCCGCAACGCCATACAAGGCCTTCTGTCCTGTCACATCACCGGCAGCAAAAATATTACACTCTCCGACATTTGAGAGAGAGCAGGTCTCGTTGATCTTAAGGTATCCCTTGTTATTGGTCTCTATTCCTGCGTTTTCGAGACAAAGACCTGCAATATTGGGGTCCCGGCCAATGGAAATAAGTATGATATCCACTTCTACAACACTGCTGTGTCCGTCTTCATAATCAAGTACAACTTCAAGGTAATCGTTTTTCTTCCTGACGGCACGAAGATTGGCAGTCTGATGAATTATGACCCCGTTTTTCTGAAGATTTTTAGATACAAAATCGCTCACATCATCATCTTCAAAGGGAATTACACGATGCGTGCGGTCCAGCAAATGCACTTCCGTTTGCTTGAAATTTGAAAAAATAGTAGCGAATTCGCACCCTATGATACCTGAACCTATGATCATCATGCGCTCAGGAAAATTTTTCAGGTTGAGAATTCCGTCAGAATCGATAATTTGTTTTTGGTCGATTACAAGATCCGGGTGGGGGCGGGGAAGGGAACCAGTTGCAATAACAATGTACTCTGCACTTATAACTTCAATACCGGTATCACTCTTTATTTCCAGTGTATGACGATCAAGAAACCTGGCAAAACCCTGTTTATACGTAATTTTGCCAGGATGTTTGTCATCATCGGAAAATGTCTCTATTTGAGACAGTATCTGATTTTGCTTTGTTTTTGCGGCTTGTAAAACAGTCTTTTTCACCAGACTATAATCGACCTGCAACCCGGATGCCCGGTAACCGCGGTCCACAGCAGCTGCCACGGCGTAATCTGCTGAAAGTTCCCACATGGTCTTGGAGGTGAGCGGCCCGTTCATAATTCCATTTCCACCCAGGTGTCCTGCTTCAATAATGCAAACACTTTTTCCAAAGTCAAGTGCACGCATAGTTGCTGCTAAACCACCAGGCCCACTGCCAATTACTGCGAGATCAAACTGCTTCATACTGATTATTTGAGGGTGATCACAATCCGTTTTCAAATTAAAGGAAAAAAACTGAGATCCGGACATCTTTTCGACGACCTTCCTTCCGGAGGTAACAGCTCCTTGATTTACGGGGAACTTTAGCTATGGTTTCGAATATTCACCGTTGAAAGAATAAAACAATTGAATTCTGCTGTTCGGTATCAAAATCAATTTATCATTAAATAAGGTTATAATGCTATGCCATATAATCATTTATCATTAAATATTAACTTCCAGCAGACAGCAAATTTTCTGACAATATTTAATAATAGTAATATTGCAAACGCAAACGTAAAGCATTAATAATGAACTTAATTAGATATACAACGGCTGAAGAAGCAGTAAAGATTATCAAATCCGGCGACAGGGTGCATCTCAGCAGTGTCGCAGTAACTCCTCATAGATTAATTCATGCCATGGTAGACCGGGGCAGGGCAGGTGAGTTTTATGATGTGAAGATACAGCATATACATGTTGAAGGTACCGTGGAATATGCAAATCCGGAGTTTGAAGGCATATTTGATACGCAGCAGTTTTTTGTCGGAGGCAATCTGCGCAAACAAACCCAGGCTGGGTATGCAGACTACATCCCGGTCTTTCTAAGTGAGACACAGAAGCTGATTCGTGAAGGTTATCTGAAGGTAAACGTTGCCATGATTATGGTTTCTCCACCCGACAAGCACGGATTTGTATCGCTGGGCACTTCTGTTGATGCCACACTGGCCGCTGTGGAATGTGCTGATAAAGTTATTGCACTGATTAACCCCAATGTTCCCAGGACCTGGGGTGATGCCATGATCAATGTAAACATGATCGATCTGTTTGTTGAAGATGATTCACCGATATATGCACATAATATAGAGCCACTTACAGACATGGAAATTGCAATTGGCAAAAATGTAGCTACTTTGGTGGAGGATGGTGCCTGTCTCCAGATGGGAATAGGGGGTATACCCAATGCAGTATTGGCCCAACTTGGAAATCACAAGGACTTGGGTGTTCATACCGAAATGTTTTCTGATGGCATTTTGCCCTTGGTGGAAAAGGGTATTGTAACGGGCAGAAAGAAGAATTTTGACAAAGGGAAGATGGTTGCTTCCTTCCTGATGGGTTCGAAAGCACTCTATGATTTTGTAGATGATAATCCCATGGTAGCGATGATGGACGTCTCTCATACCAACAATGTGGCAGTAATACGGAAGCTTGACCAGGTAACAGCCATAAATGCAGCATTGGCCATTGACCTGACCGGACAGGTTTGTGCCGATTCTATCGGTATAAAGCATTATTCAGGAGTAGGTGGTCAGATAGATTTTATCCGGGGAGCAGGATATTCAAAAAACGGAAGACCAATTATCGCTATGCCCTCCGTCACTGAGAAAGGGTTATCCAAAATTTCACCAACTTTGATCGAAGGATCCGGAGTGGTTTCAACCAGGGCAAACATTCACTGGGTTGTTACAGAACAAGGTGTGGTAAACCTGTATGGAAAAACGATGCAGGAAAGAGCTAAATTATTGATTTCCATTGCACATCCCGATCACAGGGAGATGCTTGACCGTGCTGCATTCGAAAGATTTGGACCGCATTACAATTTTGTACGCAGAGAAAATAACAAATAACAAAAGACGCAATGAACATATCAAAAATTGAACACATCGGTATAGCAGTTGAAAGCCTTGAAACAGCGATCCCCTTTTATGAAACACTTTTGGGTTCAAAGTGTTATGCAGTGGAAACAGTAGCTGACCAAAAAGTTAAAACAGCATTTTTCAAGGTTGGGGAAACAAAAATTGAATTGCTTGAAACGATGGACCCGGAAGGTCCGATCGGAAAATTCCTCGAAAAAAGGGGGCAGGGAATCCACCATATTGCCTTTGCTGTTGACAATGTGGATGTAGCCTTAAAGGAGGCAGAAGCAGCAGGAATTCAGCTTATAGACAAACAGGGGAGAAAGGGCGCGGAAGGCCTCAGTATTGGTTTTCTCCATCCAAAATCAACATTTGGGGTATTGACGGAATTCTGCGCTGAATAGTTTTACTTCTTTTCAAAGATGCTTCCTGACAGCATGTGAGAAACCGCTCTCATGGTGGGGAAGGGAGATCAGGAATTTTTCTTTCAGTTCTTCCGGCGAATTATGCACAACATAAGACAGATGTGTAAAATTGAGCATTTCCAGATCATTGAAGTCGTTCCCGATGCCCAGGGTCTCTTTTTGGTTTATGCCTTTTAAATGACAAATTTCAGCAATACCATGGGCTTTTGAAATTCCCTTCGGGAAGATTTCCATCCATAACCATTTGTCATCCAAAGGAGAAGTGGTCCTGATGATGCTCAGCTCACTGAACTTTCCGAGTAACTCCTTTTTCACCTTTTCGAACTCACCGCTAATCTTAGAAAAGAACAGCAGTAACTGAGAAGAATTGTACCCCCGGCCGGGCACAATCTCTTCAGCATTCCCCATTTGGGAATGAACATCGATGTATCTCCTTATTTCAGGGCATTCGTGGTTCAGCCACCAATAAAAATTGTGATTATCAGGAAATATTTCGGATACTTTGAAATTGTATCTATTTTCGATCAGGTAGTGAACGAGCCTGGTGGTGAGGTTTTCGGAAAGGTCAATGGCTCTGATGATTTCCTGCTTTTGCCAGTCAATGATCCCTGCTCCGGATGAACATATCACATAATCAAACGGATCTGATGGTTTAAGGGCTTTTCTGACTTTGAAAAGGTTTCTGCCTGTGGCGGCTACCCTGCAAATACCCATTTCTCCGAGAAGATTGAGTGTATCAATATCTTCGTTGCTGATCGAATGGTCGTTCTGGAGGAGGGTACCATCCAGATCAGTAATCACCATTTTTAACTCACTCACAGAATTTTTCTTCATTAATAACTGGGAATTTACATGGCAGAAAGATGATAATCTACATCTGTTAATTAATTGTAATACAAAGTATTGGCTATAAATTAAACTGAAAATCAGTATTCAATAGTAAGTATTTGCCTTGGTCTGTAAAGTTCGCCAAAGTTTGCACAGTTTCAGCACTCCGGCATAAAAAAAATCAATTCACGGATTGCAATCCATCATAAACCCCGGACAACAGGTATTGAAAAGGTGGAACTGTTAGGATGCAGAATTTTTCTATCTTCAGGCTGCAACTGTTTAAGGTTGGCAAAATTCATAATCGAAAAATCTTGCTATTTTTGCAGCTAAATAAATTGTATTTTCTATGTTAAAAGGTATTTTGGCAATATCCGGTCAACCCGGATTATTTAAAATGTTGTCTGAAGGTAAAAACGGAGTTATTGTTGAATCACTCCTGACAGGTAAAAAGCAAACCGCATTCGCAAGTGCAAAGATGAGCACCCTTGAAGATATCGCAATTTACACTACCAGTGAAGATTTTCCTTTGAAAGAGGTTTTTAAAAAGATATACGCTCAGGAAAATGGTGGGCCGGTCATTCAATCCGGGGCCAAACCGGATGAATTGAAAAAATATTTTGAGAAAATTTTGCCGGATTATGACAGGGAAAGGGTTTATGTTTCAGATATCAAGAAAGTAATTTCCTGGTATAACTTGTTGCAGGATAAAGGTTTGCTAAATACTGAAGAATCCACTCCCGAAGAGGAGAAGAATCTTACTGAAGAAGCAAGCTGAAACCACAGGATAACAATCTTATAACCCCAGTAATACCTCCTCGGCATTTTTACCGTTGAACAGAAGTCTCGCCGGGTTTTCAATATTGTCTTTCACTTTTACGAGAAACCCAACGGAATCTTTCCCATCAATGATACGGTGATCGTATGACAGGGCCAGGTACATCATCGGCCTAATCTCTACTTTCCCATTGATGGCAACAGGACGCTCTTTGATGGCATGAAGCCCTAGTATTGCACTTTGGGGCGGATTAATAATGGGAGTAGACATCATAGATCCGAAAACACCGCCGTTGGTGATAGTAAAGGTAC
>CAZDLO010000041.1:0-31693 GCA_964506325.1 uncultured Tangfeifania sp. | reverse complement strand
GGATTCAAGATTTTCATTCTTGCCATAGGGGTTCGAATCCCCTACAGACTACATTAATTATTTGACAAAGAAATTTTTAAAAAATGGCAAACCATAAATCGTCGATCAAAAGAGCAAAGCAGAGTGAAGTTCATCGTCTTCACAACAAGTATTATTCAAAAACCACCCGTAACGCTGTCAGGGAATTACGTTCCACGACAGAAAAGGCAAAGGCTGAGGAGTTGCTTCCAAAGGTTGTCGGTATGCTTGATAAACTTGCCAAAACCAACGTTATTCATAAGAATAAGGCTTCAAACCTGAAATCCAGCCTTACCCTGCACGTCAACGCGTTATAATTTTTCCAAACAATATATTTGAGAAGGATGCCCAAATTGGGTGTCCTTTTTTTGTGCCTGAGTTCTCTTTTTTCCCGGTTTTGCCGTAACTTGAATCTGGCAGTTCATAACCTTTCTGCCAGCATTTTCCAATTATGAGCAATTACAAAAAACCAGGAATCAAGGCATGGGCAGTAGAAGAACGGCCCAGGGAAAAATTAATAAGCAGGGGCATCTCTGCCCTGACTGATGCCGAACTGATTGCGATCCTTATATCAAGTGGCAACAGCAAGGAATCAGCAGTTGAATTGTCGCGCAGAATCTTGGGATCGGTCCACTACAATCTTCATGAGCTGGGTAAAATGAATTGTGATGAGTTTATGCAGTTCAGGGGTGTGGGGGAGGCAAAGGCATTGACCATCATCTCTGCGATGGAACTGGGCAGAAGAAGGAATCAGTGTGAAGCACTTGATAACCTGCAGATCAAAGGGAGCAAGGATGCTGCTGATTATATCCGTCCATCCATCGGTGATCTTTCACATGAGGAATTCTGGGTGCTTTTTCTAAACCGTAGGAACAAAATAATCGATAAACAGAAACTAAGTCAGGGTGGAATGACAGGAACGGTCATCGATGTCCGCCTGGTCTTAAAATCTGCCCTTGAAAAGCATGCCACCTCCCTGATTTTTTGTCACAACCATCCTTCCGGGAATCTTGAACCAAGCGATGCCGACAAACGTATTACCCGACAGCTGAAGGAAGCGGCAGCTTTGATGGATATGCCTGTCATAGATCATTTGGTTGTCACGCAAGCGGGTTACTTTAGTTTTGCCGATGAAGGGCTGTTGTAGAGCCTCTGATGCGGGGTTGAAGTTTTGATATTTTTAGTATCCTGCAGGCAGTAAATGATGTTTTTTTGTTTTTAGGTAAATGATATTTTGATTATTTTTACCAAAAATCTCTGATGGTACACGTAATTGGCGAAAGCAATTCCCTCTTTAATCAATATCTCTCCGAAATCCGTGATGAGGTAACACAGAAAGATTCACTCCGTTTCAGGAAAAACATGGAACGTGTAGGCGAGATATTCGCTTATGAAATTAGCAAGGAGCTCAGCTATAAGAATATAGAGGTGACCACTTCCCTGGGTATTGCCAAAATGCAGGTCCTTGAAGAGCAGCCGGTACTGGCAACCATTTTGAGAGCCGGATTACCGCTTCACCAGGGATTGCTAAATTGCTTTGACAAAGCTGAGAACTGTTTCATTTCAGCTTACAGGAAGTACGATCCTAATGGCGATTTTCATATTGATTTCCAATACATTGCATCACCTTTGCTGGATAATAAGATCGTCATTCTTTCTGATCCTATGCTTGCCACCGGATCATCCATGGTGGTTGGTTATCACGCCTTGCTTGAGAAGGGCGAACCAAAACACATTCATCTGGTTTCCCTGATAGCCAGCAGGCAGGGTCTGGATTATGTCCTGGGCAAATTACCCTCCGACCAGGTAACATTGTGGGTTGGTGCCATTGACCCGGATCTTACTCCGAAATCATACATTGTACCCGGGCTTGGAGATGCAGGTGATTTGGCTTACGGTGCAAAAATTGATTCCAAAGAGATCGTAGTCCACTCCCATTTCTAGTTTTCAGTACCAATATCTCCAAGTCTCCACACCCTCGACTGATCTTTGCAATTTTGTAACATTTCCCTGACAGTCAGCCCGGATACCGGATCTGCCAGTCCCGGAACAATCTCAGCCAGAGGTACCAGAACAAAGCGGCGTTCAGCAATCTTCGGGTGAGGAATTTTGAGATGTTCTGTATTGATAATCAAGCTGTCGATGTACAAAATATCAATGTCGATCGTCCGGGCTTCATAAGAGCCTGTTTTCCGTATTCGTCCCAGGGTCGCCTCTATTGCCTGGCAACAATCCAGAATTTCACGAGGACTTAAATTTGTTTCCAGGATAATCACCTGATTTATAAAGTTTTCCGAATTAAAGCCCCATGATTCACTTTCGTAAAGCGTTGACAATGCAGTTGCCTTCCCGATATTTTTGGCTGCCAATTCGATGGCAGACAAAAAAAATTCTTCCCTGTTCCCTCTATTTCCACCTAAAATGAGATAAACTAACGACATAACACCTATCTTTGTAATGATTGCGGTTATATTGATACTACTAAATAGAGTTGAACTTGCAGTTTTACCATTTGTTTTTTGTCATTAATTTTCAACTTGTAGTACCGATAAAATTATAATTAAAATTAATCCGGTTATGAAATTTTTTTGGAAAGCCTTCTTTGCCTCACTCGCAGCCATCGTGGTTGCAACTTTTCTATTTATTTTTATAATGGCAGGACTTGTCTCCTCATTGGCAAGTATTGGAGAACAGCCTGTTATTGTCAAGGAGAATTCCCTGCTGATTTTAAAACTTGACAACCGAATCGTCGAGCGAAAATCCAACAATCCATTCGAAGACATTGAATTTCCAGGGATGGAAAAATCAAGTACCACCGGTCTGAACCAGATATTTCATGCGATCCGGCAGGCCAAAACAGATGATAAAATCAAAGGAATCTATCTTGAATTGTCTGAAATAGCTGCAGGATATGCAACTGCAGAAGAGATCAGGGGTGCATTGGTTGATTTCAAAGCCAGTGGAAAATTCGTTTATTCATACTCTGATGCCATATCGCAAAAGGCTTACTATCTTGCCTCGGTTGCCGACAGCCTGATACTTAATCCGGTAGGTATGTTTGACTTCAGGGGATTGAACGCTGAGCATACTTTTTTCAAGAAAGCTTTGGACAAATTCGGAGTTGAGATGCAGATTGTAAGAGGAAAGGACAACAAATTTAAATCTGCAGTTGAACCTTTCATGTACGAGAAGATGAGTCCGGCCAACAAGGAGCAGACGACGCTATACCTTGCCACAATCTGGAACCAGGTTTTAAAGGGAATCTCTGAAACCAGGAAAATATCAGTCGATAACCTGAATGAATTTGCCAATTCGGTTATGACGTTCCAGACGGCCGAAATAGCCATGAAAAACCATTTTTTCGACAACCTGAAATACAGGGACCAGGTATTGGCTGATCTGAGATCACTGGCCGGACTGAAGGTCAATGCCGAAATACCAATAGTAACTGTTTCTGATTACGATAAAATCTCTACGGATGGTAAGTCCAAGGCGTTGATCAAAGACAGAATCGCGGTAGTTTATGCTGAAGGCGAGATTGATACCGGCTCGGATGGTTCACATGACATCAATTCGAAAGATGTTTCCCAGGGAATCCGTGAAGCACGCATTGATTCTACTGTTAAGGCCATTGTACTGAGGGTTAATTCACCCGGTGGTTCAGCTTTTGGGTCAGAAGTGATCTGGAGGGAGGTCAAACTGGCACAGGCGGTTAAGCCGGTAATTGTATCAATGGGTGATTATGCTGCTTCCGGAGGGTATTACATTTCTTCCCCTGCAGCTGTCATTCTTGCCAATCCCACGACCATCACCGGTTCTATCGGAGTGTTCGGGACTATTCCCAATTTTGGGGAATTGCTTAATGACAAGATTGGCATTACTTTCGATAATGTAATGACAAACGAGCATTCAGATATGCCGTCAGTGACTAGAAAAATGACACCATTTGAAAGCAGTCTGATGCAAAATTTTGTAGAGAATACCTACAACATATTCCTTTCACACGTGGCTGAAGGCAGAAAAATGAGTACTGCGGGAGTTGATTCCATTGGTCAGGGTCGGGTTTGGAGTGGTGTGAACGCCATGAACAATCGCCTCATCGACGATTTTGGCGGGATGAAGGAAGCGCTCAAAATAGCTGCTGAAAAGGCAGGGATCACCGAGTACCGCATCAAGGAATTGCCCAAGCAAAAAGACCCTTTTGCCGAATTGTTGAAGAATTTTTCTGTAAGGATGCAGACAAAAGTTATGGAGTCCATGATGGGCCCCACTTACGACTATTGGAAAAATTTCTCCAGGGAGGCCAAAGCAAAAGGAATTTATACCAGAATGCCTTTTAACCTTGAAATCAATTAACTAAATTGAAGAAACTTGTACTGTATCTTTTTTCCCTGTTTTACGGGATGGTGGTTAATTTCCGTAACATGCTCTTTAATTTGAACATATTAAGGGGCAGGGAATTTGATGTACCGGTAATATCATTGGGGAATATTACAGTAGGCGGGACAGGTAAGACTCCTCATACTGAATATCTTATACAACTTCTAAGTAAGAAGTTCAATGTAGCTATCCTGAGCCGTGGTTACAAGCGCAAGACAAGTGGCTTTTTAGTGGTAGAAACAAGTTCTACCAGCAGGCAGGTTGGGGATGAACCGCTGCAGATAAAAATGAAGTACCCCTCTGTTATGGTAGCCGTTGATGAGCGGAGAGTCCGGGGTATCGAAAACATTCTTCAGCTTTGTGAGCGGCGACCCGATGTGATTATCCTGGATGATGCGTTTCAGCACAGGTATGTTACTCCAGCCATCAACATTCTTTTAATTGATTTTTCCCGCATGATAACCGAGGATGAACTTCTTCCGCTTGGTAGTCTGAGGGAACCGGCTTCCAACCGTGACCGTGCAAACATTATTATCGTCACCAAATGTCCAAGGGAAATAAAACCCATCGATGAAAGAATCATTACAAAGGACCTTCATATCTGGCCTTATCAGGACCTGTTCTTCTCGAGGATAAAATATGGTTATCCGGTACCGGTATTCCCTGAAAAGGTGGTAGAGCAGAATTTGCGTTTTGATGCTGATCACGGTATTTTACTGCTGACAGGGATAGCCAATCCTCAGCCGCTGAGAGATAAACTGCTCACATTGACTAAATCAGTCGTGTCTGTCAATTATCCTGATCATTATGCTTTTAGCCTTAAGGATATGGAAAAGATTGCCGGTCAGTTTGAGGGTATGTCGGCCATAAAAAAGGTTATTGTTACAACTGAAAAAGACACATTCCGTATCAGGGAGATTGAAAATTTACCTGATAAAATTGCTGCCAGCCTGTATTATATTCCGATTGAAATTAGGTTTATCAATCAGACTGAGAGTGATTTTGATAAAAAAATAATAAAATATGTTGGAGAAAATAAAAGCAACTTCGAATTACATTCTCGAAAGAACAAAATTTAAGACAGAAACCGGAATCATCCTGGGCACTGGCTTGGGTGGCCTTGTTAAGGAAATTGATATTGAGCATATTATTCCCTATTCTGAGATACCAAACTTCCCTGTTTCAACGGTTGAAGGGCACAAAGGTCAACTGATCTTTGGGATGCTGGGCGGGAAGAAAGTATTGGCAATGCAGGGCCGGTTCCACCATTATGAAGGTTATAGCCTTAAAGAGGTGACTTTTCCCTTACGCGTTATGAATGCACTCGGCATTAAGACACTTTTTGTCTCCAATGCAAGCGGCGGACTAAATCCTGATTTTCGGATCGGGGATGTGATGATGATTAATGACCACATCAATATGTTTGGAGATAACCCTTTGATGGGTCCCAATATTAAGGAGTTGGGTCCCAGGTTCCCCGACATGAGTCAGCCATATAATCTTCATCTGCGGAACCTGGCACTTAAAATTGCTTTGCAGAATCAGATTGAGCTGAAAGAAGGAGTCTATGTCGGAGTTCCAGGACCGACCTTTGAAACACCTGCAGAGTACAGAATGTTTCGCACCCTGGGAGGTGATGCCATCGGGATGTCCACTGTTCCGGAAGTTATCGTTGCAAGGCACATGGATATGGCGGTCTTCGGGATTTCAATCATTACAGACAGCGGAGTGCCTGGAGAAATTGTTGAAATTACTCATGAAGAG
Organism: uncultured Tangfeifania sp.; assembly: GCA_964506325.1. Taxonomy (GTDB): domain Bacteria; phylum Bacteroidota; class Bacteroidia; order Bacteroidales; family Prolixibacteraceae; genus CAINVV01. Next base: position 25,531 of record CAZDLO010000041.1, on the reverse strand, counting down.
GTACAGGCGGTAGCCATGCAGGCGGAACCTAAAATGAGCTTGATTATTAAGGAGTTAGTTGCATCCTTGTAGCTAATGCGGTTACCAAAAAACGAAAAGAGGCTGCCGGGGTGGCAACCTCTTACGAATCCAAATCAACTAACTACTACTAATAACTATTAACACTACAAAGATAGTGAATATTTTATTACTATATGTAAATATATTATTAATTAATACAAAAAAGTTTAAATTTTTAATCAGTTTAAATAGGGTTCAATTTTGTTCCAGTCCTTGTCTAAACCAGTTTTTTGTACCTGATTCGGTGAGGTGTAGCATCACCCAGCCTTTTCTTTTTGTTTTCTTCATATTCTGAATAGCTTCCCTCGAAGAAATAAATCTGTGAATCTCCTTCAAAGGATAATATGTGAGTTGCTACCCTGTCAAGGAACCATCGGTCGTGTGAAATTACAACGCAACAACCCGCAAAACTATCCAGCCCTTCCTCAAGTGCCCTGAGGGTGTTGACGTCGATATCGTTGGTTGGTTCATCAAGCAGCAGTACATTTGCTCCCGACTTTAAGGTAATGGCGAGATGGAGACGGTTTCTTTCTCCTCCTGAAAGTACCCCACACTTCTTTTCCTGGTCTGCACCATTGAAATTGAATTTTGATACGAAGGCCCTTGCATTGATCATTCTTCCTCCAACCATTACTTCATCAGTTCCACCGGAAAGGACTTGGTAGACTGTCTTATCGGGGTCAATCTCAGCGTGCGACTGGTCAGCATATCCGATTTTCACCGTTTCACCAACCGTGAAAGTTCCTGAACCAGCACTTTCTTGTCCCATTATCATCCTGAAAAGAGTCGTTTTACCGGCACCGTTGGGGCCGATAACTCCAACAATTCCATTGGGAGGAAGTGTAAAGTTGAGGTTCTCAAACAACAGCCGATCCCCAAATCCTTTTGAGACATTTTCTGCAATGATGACTTTCTCTCCAAGGCGTGGGCCGTTGGGGATGAAAAGTTCCAGTTTATCTTCTTTTTGCCTGACATCCTCGTTCAGTAATTTTTCGTAGGCTCCCAACCTGGCTTTGGATTTAGCCTGCCTGGCCTTAGGGCTCATCCGGACCCATTCCAATTCACGTTCGAGGGTTTTACGTCTTTTGGAAATGCCCTTTTCCTCCATTTCAAGCCTTTTTTGTTTTTGTTCCAGCCAGCTTGAATAGTTTCCTTTCCACGGTATTCCTTCACCCCTGTCGAGTTCGAGGATCCAGCCCGCCACATTGTCGAGGAAGTACCTGTCGTGTGTAATACAAATGACAGTCCCCCGGTATTGCTGGAGATGTTGCTCTAACCAGTCGATAGACTCGGCGTCCAGGTGGTTGGTAGGCTCGTCTAGAAGCAATATGTCGGGCTGTTTGAGCAATAACCTGCACAAGGCTACCCTGCGGCGTTCACCGCCTGATAATATAGAAACCGGGGTTGAACCTTCAGGACACCTAAGTGCGTCCATCGCTCTTTCCAATTTGTTGTCGAGGTTCCATGCATCTGTGGCATCGATCTTCTCCTGGAGTGCTGCCTGCCGGTCCATCAGTTTATCCATCTTATCAGGATCTTCATAAACTTCCGGTAACCCAAACTGCTGGTTGATATTTTCAAATTCATTTAGGAGGTCAACAATTTCCTGGGCTCCTTCCTGAACGATTCCCATAACAGTTTTTTCAGGATCCAACTGAGGGTCCTGGGACAGGTGTCCCACAGTATAACCCGGAGAAAAGGCCAGCTCACCATTAAAATCCTGCTCAATCCCGGCAATGATCTTAAGTAAGGTTGATTTACCGGAACCGTTCAAGCCTATAATTCCTATTTTGGCACCAAGGAAAAATGACAGGGAAATATCTTTAATGACCTGTTTCTGTGGTGGGTAGGTTTTACTTACCTTGTACATCGAAAATATGATTTGCTTATCGTCGCTCATCTGTATGTGTTTATTGAATATTTCGTAAAATTCGTTTTTTCCATCGAAACGGCAATAGAACCGGTTAAGTTTTGTTCATAAAATAATGGGGTATACTTTTTCGTTTTTTTATAGCCTGGATTATTCAGGTGATGTCATTTTATACTAATTTTGGTTGACTGGCAGGTTCAGTCACAGGCATATCCTTTGAAATCTGAACCTCCTTAGGGGAGCCTTAAGATTCATCCGCTAAACTGCATCGCAGCTGAGCGAGGTCAAAGGGCAGGATGCAAGGTGAAATCTTATAATGTTCGCGTTATTTACTTTAGAAGCATACTTATGAAAGATAAATTGAGAAAATTCCTAACCCGTTTTCTGATTGTGCTGGTAATCTTGTCAGGTTCCCTCCTTTACTGGAAGTATTTTTTCACCTACAGTGAAGGTTATCGTGCCGGATTGTTGCAGAAATTTTCAAGCAAGGGTACTATTTTTAAAACCTATGAGGGGGAGATGATTTTAAGCAGCGTTCATACAACCTCCAATATGGCCATTGCATCCGAAAAATTCCTTTTCTCCGTCAATGATGACGAAGTTGCCAGGCAAATTGAAAAATTTCAGGGAGAGGAGGTCGTTGTGCATTATACGGAAAAAAACGGCAAGCTGCCATGGAGAGGCGATACCCCGTATCTTGTTGACAGTATCATGCCAGGGCGCACCTTTAAAAGTCGATAGTATAATGGGTGTAGCAGGAAAATGTCCTGCATCAGGCTCTCTTTGGAATCTTGATCTGCTGACCAGGATAAAGACCTCTTACATTGCGTATGTTGTTGAATGCTTTAAGGTCCGCATCGGTGATCCCCGGGAATTTTTTGGCAATTGTAAATAGGCTGTCTCCGCTCTGCACAGTATAGAGAATGTAGTCTTCTGTCGATGCTGTCTCATTCGTTTTTGTTGAGGAGGCAACTCCTGAACTATCAGAACCTGAAATTTTTAGTTTTGCAGGGGTGGTTGCAACCGCCTGACTTTCGGTACTCGGCTTTTCAGGTTGTGTATTCTTGCTTTTGGCTGTTTTACCTGCGACATACACAGTCAGTTGCTGGCCAATTTTAAGATTGGTCTTTTTCAGGTTGTTCCATTCTTTCAAATCGTCGACAGTAACCCTGTATCTGCTGGCAATAGCCCCCAGGTTATCGCCTGATTTGACAACATAGGTTGACTCATTCATCCCGGCAGGATTGATGATCACCTTCGAGCCACGGCTCCTTCCTGGCCGCAGGGGCACCAATTGGTTGTTGGGGAAATACTTTTCACGATTGTAAGCGAAAATCTGGCTCTGGTTGTCGATGAAAGCAGAAACAGATTCTGCAGGTAGTCTGAGAATATATGGTTTCTCCTGGCGTGCCGGAATTATATCTCTCCTGTACTGCGGATTCAGCTGTCGGAGCTCTTCTACTGAAATGTTCAATACTGCAGCCAGCTGCTCGAAATTGAGATAGTTGTGAATCTTGATAGTATCGGTAACGGTTTTGAACTTTGGTTCAGCAGCTTTCATGGTATGTTCCTGCCCGTAGTTCATCATATAGGTAGCAGCAATAAAAACGGGAATATAGCCGCGGGTCTCCCTGGGTAAAGAGTAGTATATGTCCCAGTAATTCTGTTTTCCACCGTTGCGTCTGACAGCCTTGTTGATATTGCCGGGTCCACAGTTGTAGGCAGCAATCACCAGGTGCCAGTCTCCATAAATGTCAAAAAGATCACGGAGGTATCTGGCTGCCGCATCAGATGCTTTGATGGGGTCGTTTCTTTCGTCAATGTAGGAGTTAATTTCAAGGCCATATAATTTGCCAGTACCGATCATAAATTGCCAGAGTCCAGAAGCTCCGGCCCTCGAGAGGGCTTTAGGGTTGAGGGCAGATTCAATTATTGGAAGGTATTTCAATTCATGCGGCAGTTGGTATCTTTCCAGCGCTTCTTCAAAAATCGGGAAATAATAATTGGACAGTCCGTAGATGTAGGAGGTAAGATCACGCTTGCGGATAGTATACAAGCCTATAAGATTCCTGACTGTTTCATTATAAGGGAGCGGCAGGAATGAATCAAGTGCCTGAAGTCTGCTGATATAGACTGAATCAGGCAAGTAGGTTTTGATGTTTTCCGGCAGGGAATCAAATTCACTTTTATCGTAAACAAAAGCATTTTTGATGTACCATGTATTAACCAGGGAGTCAAGTTTGTCAGATACCAAAAGATTTAAATTTTCATTCACCAGCGTGTCAGCCATTCTGGCGGCGACAGAATCATCCCCCCCCACTTTCTGAACATCGAAACCCGTAAGGCTCTTATCCGGTACCTGTGCGGATATACTGGATGCAAAAGCGAGAAATGAAAGGATTATAATGTTGTATCTTATTTTCATGGTACTACTTAGTTAAAATTAAACGCAACATTGATCCCAAAAACATGAGGCCCGTTTCCAAAATTCATAGGCATCGGCTCAACATGTATGCTTAAATCATCGTTGATATTAAAATCTGCCAGGTTAGCATCAACACTTGCATCGATAATACTCAGAACATGCAAGGCGGCAATGCCAATAATGCTTAAATCCCTGTTCCTCCGGTAGAAATCCTTACCACTTTTCAACTGAGTTTTAAAGCTCTCGAAATGGGCAGGATTGGTATTCATATCCCAATATGGGATTTTAAACAAATCGTTCAGATAATCCTTGTCCTCCTTGCTCATCTGATCAACAGACTGATATTTTGCAATGGTCCTGTAGGCATCAAAATAGTCGGTGTAGTTGTTATTGTTCCAACCCATAACATATATCAATCCCGCGTAACCTCCATAAACAATGGGAAGTTTCCAGTATTTGCCATTGTACACCTGCCCCAGCCCGGGGAAGAGTGCAGCATAGATGGATGCTTTCTTTGGCGAAAGTACTTTATTTTGTTTTGATTCAAAAATCTTAAGGCTGTCTTTTGGGACATTAATCTCCTGTGCTTCCAGGTTGAAGCATAAAAGAACCATGAAGAAGGCAGCAAAAAAAACTTTCAAAATATTTTAAATCGATTTAATTGACTGATTAAGAGTCGAGCCGGTCGAAAATACCGATAATTCTTTCCAGGTCTTTGGAGTCTTTGAAAGGAATCTCAATTTTCCCTTTGTATTGATCGTTGATTTTTAGTCCGATGTTGGTATGGAAGTATTTGCCGAGATGGGTCTTCAAATCCTTGAACTGTTCGTCTGCCGGGTGTGAATTTTTTGAATCTGCCGGTACTTGTTCTTCTGATCCACTAAGCTTACGAACAATATCCTCAGTCTTCCGTACTGAAAAGTCGTATTTGACAACCTGGCGGTAAACCATTACCTGGGTCTCCGAATCAGGCAGGTTAATCAGTGCCCGGGCATGCCCCATGGTTATTTCCTGTTCCCGGATAGCTTTCTGAATGACGGCAGGCAGTCTGAGCAGCCTCAGATAATTTGAGATGGTGGATCGTTTTTTCCCAACCCTGTCACTGAGGCTTTCCTGTGTGAGTTTACACTCCTCCATGAGCCTCTGGTAACTAAGGGCAACCTCAATCGCATCGAGGTCTTCCCGCTGAATGTTTTCAACCAGTGCCAGTTCAAGCATTGCCTCATCGCCTGCTTCGCGAACGAAAGCGGGTATCTTGGCAAGGCCTGCCAATTTTGAAGCCCTGAACCGTCTTTCCCCGGCAATGATCTGGTATTTGTTCTCAGCTATTCTTCGCAGTGTTATGGGTTGAATGATCCCGACTTCCCGAATGGATGCAGCCAGTTCATTCAGTGCCTCCTCGTCAAAGTGAACGCGGGGCTGGAATGGATTTGCTTCAATTTCTGAAATCAGAATTTCATTGGATGCAGGGCCTTGTTCCCGGTTCAGGGAGGAATCATCGATAAGGGCACCTAAACCTCTGCCGAGTGCATTGCGTTTTTGCATAATAGTTTCAAAATTCTTTTATTATCAAACAATCTCTTTTTGATCCATTTTAGTCATCTTGTTGTTCTGCAACAACTCACGGGCCAGGTTCAAATAGCTTTGGGCACCCCTGGAGCCTATGTCGTAGGAAACCACGGGTAAACCGTAGCTTGGCGCCTCGGATAGCTTTATGTTTCTGGTTATAAGACTATTGAAGACCATATCCTGAAAATGTTTCTTTACTTCATCATGAACCTGGTTGGAAAGATTTAACCGTGAGTCAAACATCGTAAGGAGGAATCCCTCTATTTGTAGTTCGGGATTTAACCGGCTTTGGATAATCTTTATGGTATTCAGCAGTTTGCCCAGTCCTTCGAGGGCAAAATATTCGCATTGAACAGGAATAATAACAGAATCGGAAGCTGTAAGAGCATTTACGGTGATCAAGCCAAGGGAAGGGGAACAGTCGATGAAAACGAAATCATAATCATTCCTGACTTTTTCAATGACGGATTTTAATACCTTTTCGCGGTTCGGCATGTTGAGCATTTCGATTTCAGCTCCTACCAGGTCTATATGTGATGGGATAAGATCGAAACCCGGAGTGTTGGTATTGAGGATGATATTTCTTGGATCAACATCATCGACAACACATTCGTAGATGCTGGTTTTAATATTCCTGACGTCAAATCCAACGCCAGAAGTGGCATTTGCCTGAGGATCAGCATCTATCAGGAGTACTTTGAATTCCAGAACTGCGAGGCTCGCAGCCAGGTTAATGGCTGTAGTTGTCTTCCCTACACCACCTTTCTGGTTTGCGATTGCAATAACTTTTCCCATGAATCTTTTTTTTTAGTCGGCTTCAAAGTTAGTATTTTAGTCGCAACGAGAACGGGGAGAATGAAAAATTGATGCGTATCCTTAAGAAAAGATATCAACTACATCGGATCAACATCAACAACGATCTGAATCGATTTGTTTTTGTCTCTTGCCTTCACGCTTTCCAGCATTTGTTTCATCTGTCGTTTGGCCGAGTTGATTGAGATTTCCCGTTCCAGCTTAAGCCACATCTGTTTCATATACATCAACTTAATTCTCGCGACAGCAGGGTATTCTGGTCCAAGGAGCCTGTTTCCAAACCTTGACCGTAGAGCTTCCGCACTTTCCTGGGCAATCCGGTCCAATTCGTATATATCCCTGTGCCTTAATGTTATACGGATTAGGCGAAAGAAAGGAGGGTATTTGAATTCCTTACGCTCCTCAATCTGCTGATTGTACATACCCTCATAGTCATTGGCAACAACTTTCCGGATGATAAAATGGTCGGGCTGATAGGTCTGGATGATTACCTTTCCCTGTTTGTGGTGCCTGCCGGCACGGCCACTTACCTGGGCCATAAGCTGGTAGCTCCTTTCGTGCGACCTGAAGTCTGGAAAGTTGAGAAGGTTGTCTGCATTCAGAATTCCGACAACACGTACATGTTCAAAATCCAGTCCTTTGGTTATCATTTGGGTCCCTACCAGTATATCCGTATCACCCCTGTCGAAACGCTGAAGAATTGTCTGAAATGCTTTTTTGGATCGTGTTGCATCCAGGTCGAGCCTTTCAATGGCTGCCTCAGGAAAGAGAACGGACAAATCCTCTTCTACTTTTTCGGTTCCGAACCCCTTGTTGGAGAGGTCGGCTGACTTGCAAGAGCCACATGCGGAGGGATAATGAATAGAATAGCCGCAATAATGGCATTCCAGTTTCCTGGTGTTTTTATGATAGGTAAGGCTTACGTCGCAATTGCTGCATTTGGGAATCCATCCGCAACTTTTGCATTCGATGAATGGGGAGAATCCTCTCCTGTTCTGGAAAAGTATAACCTGTTCCTTTTTTTCAAGAGCCAATGTAATCTCGTTGTACAATTCAGGTGTCAGACAGGATTGCATTGCCTTTCGCTGATAGGCACGCTTCAGGTCGGCCGTTAAAATTTCCGGCAGCTCAATCTGACGGTATCTCTCTTTAAGTTCGACCAGTCCGTATCTGCCGGATTTGGCATTGTAATAGGTTTCGACTGCGGGTGTTGCAGTACCCAGCAGAACCGGTATTTTTAGCATGTTTCCCAAAACAACGGCACTGTCGCGGGCATGATACCGGGGGGCCGGGTCATGCTGCTTGTAGCTCGTCTCGTGTTCTTCATCGACGATGATAAGTCCAAGGGCAGAGAAGGGAAGAAAAATTGCTGAACGGGTTCCGACAATCAACTGGTGGGATTGATTGTCGCCACCGGACACAAAATTTTGCACCTTGTTCCAGATTTCAACTCTTTCGGAGTCACTGAACCTGGAGTGATAGACCCCCACCTGCTTGCCGAAAACCTCAATCAACCTATTGATCATCTGAGTAGTAAGTCCGATCTCAGGAAGCAGGTAAAGAACCTGTTTCCCCTCCCGCAGTGATTTTTCTATCAGCTGTACATAAATTTCAGTTTTCCCGCTGGAGGTCACCCCATGAAGCAAGGTTACAGGGTTCTTTAAAAATGAATCCCCGATCTGATTCAGTGCATCCTGCTGCGCAGGAAACAATTCATGCATCTTCCTGGAAGCATCATCCGGAGATTCCAGCCGGTCAATCTGCTGCTCGTAGACCGACAGGATCTCTTTCTTTAACAATCCGTTAAAAACAGCAATACTGGTTCCGCATTTCATAAGCAATGCTCTTTTGGGGTATGCTTTCGCCTTAAGATCAGGAATATCTTCATTCTCCTGTAGGAATAACAGCAACATTTCCCGCTGTTTAGGAATTCTGACCAGGAGTTCCAGGGTACGCATCAGTTTTTCTTCCGAGAAAATCGCAGGGCCCAGGGTAACGATGGATTCAGTACGAGCCTTGTAGCTCTCCTTCATCTCTTCCTCTATGCATACCAGTCCTTTCCTTAAAAGTTCCTTCAATACAGGCAGCGTTCCTTTTTTAAGAACGGTGGTGTTAAGTTCGAATACTGTTGTGCTTTTCATTTCCCGGATGATTCCAAGCAAAAGGCTTTCTTTGGGAGATAACTGGTCGGGCCCGGGATTGATATACGGTTCTTTCAGGGACACCCTTGTTTCACTTTCCAGTTTGAGCCCTGATGGCAGGGCGGCCTTAAGTACTTCACCAATAGAGCAATGATAGTATGTTGAAATCCAATCCCATAACAAAAAGCAATTTTCATTCAGGATAGGTTTTTCATCCAGTAAGGATTCAACCAGTTTGGCCACCATACCTTCAGGTTTGGCATTGTGAAGCCTTCTTACCAGGGCAGAATAGAATTTTTTTGTGCCAAACTGAACAACAACTCTCATTCCGGGGGAAATCATTCCTTCCAATTCTTCGGGAACGAGGTAAGTAAAAAGCCCTTCCAGTGGAAGCGGTAAGATTACATCTGCATATTGTTCCTGGGAGTTGCTCATTTGAGATGATAAACAGTTAAGTCCTGCTGGAAGTGGAGTATTCGAATTCAATTTACACTAAAATCCTGATTTGTGATCTCTTGTTCCGAATTTTTCAAGGATGTAGGCTTCAACCTGAGGCGGAACCAAATCATGGATGGAAGCGTTGTCTGACAGCCGTTGCCTGATCTCTGATGAACTAACATGAAGCAATGGGGCATTCATCCAGTAGCTGTTCGGAAAATGTTTGAGATGTTCATTCTGGCCGGTTGAGCGGGGATAAACGATCAGGCCGAAAGAATCAAGTATCAGCTGGTAATCTTTCCAGAGATGAAACCTAACCAGGTTATCTTCGCCGATCAGGAGTCTGAACTTATTTTCCGGATAGGTTTTTTTAAGGAATTCAAGAGTCCTTATGGTGTAGGATGGACGAGGCAGAGAATTCTCGCACCCACTTACTTTGATTCCATGCAGGTTGGTTGCCGCAAGTTCTGCCAATTTCATCCGAACTTCAAAAGGCCAGAGATCTTCCTCTTTCTTGTGTGGATTCTGAGGTGAAACTATCAGCCATACTTCATCGGACCCGTCTGCCAAAGCTGCATTGGCAACAGCTATATGGCCATTGTGAACTGGGTTGAAGGATCCGGAGTAAACGGCGATTTGCATGGGATTGATGAAATCTTTTTAAGTGATGATTTTTTGTGAATTTATATCAGGCTCTTATCATCTGAGAAATTCATTCACTTGTTCCTCAGCCTCTTTTAACGCATGCTGTAAAGTGTCATTGACAATAACAACATCGAAAAGGGGAGCATAGGCCAGTTCCTGTTCGGCTTTCGCCAGTCTTTTCCTGATTACCTCATGCCCGTCGGTAGATCGCGCAGTTAATCTCTTTTCAAGTTCTGTAATGGAAGGGGGCTGGATAAAAAGGGCCAGAGCCCGGCTTCCGTAATGCTTTTTGATGTTACTGCCACCAACTACATCGACATCAAAGAGAACATTCTGTCCGTTGGCCAGCATTTTTTCCACCTCACTTTTTAGTGATCCATAAAAATTATCAGGATAAACTTCTTGCCACTCCAGGAATTCATTGTTGGCAATCCTGGTTTTAAATTCTTCTGCAGAGATGAAATAATAATCGACTCCGTCTTCCTCGTTCCCCCTTGGTTTGCGGCTTGTAGCCGAAACGGAGAATCCAAAATTGTGGTTCATTGAAAGCAAATGCCTGACTATTGTAGTCTTACCTGCGCCCGAGGGAGCTGAGAAAATGATTATTTTTCCTTCCGTCATGCCGTTTGAGCGAATTATAAAACATTCAAGAGCTGCTCCTTCATTCTTTCAAGGGAGTCTTTCATCCCGATAACAAGTTTCTGCATCTCAGTGTGATTGGCTTTTGAACCAAGGGTGTTTACCTCACGTCCAATTTCCTGGGCAATGAAACCCAGTTTCTTGCCAACTGGTTCATTAAGTTCCAGGGTCTCAAGGAAATAATCGCAATGGTTTTTCAACCTGACTTTTTCTTCGTTGATATCCATCTTTTCCATGTAAAAGATCATTTCCTGCTCCAGCCTGTTTTCATTCACCTGTTCGATGGAAATGTCCCTGAGCCCGTCGAAAATTTTCTCTTTGATCCTGGACACGCGTTCTTCTTCGTATTGTTCCACCTCTTTCAGCAAGGTTGTGATGGAATTTACATTGGAGATCAGATCCTGTTTAAGAATGGAACCCTCCTGGATTCTGAAACTTTCAAGGGCGGCAACAGCCTCTGATATTTTTTCAAGAATGGATTTCCACTCCTGATCGTTTAGTTCCTCCCTTTCATTCCTGACTACCTCAGGCAGGGTGAGAATTGTTTGTAAAATAGTGTTATCCAGTGGTATATTCAGGTCGGAGGAGATTTGCTCCATCTGTTTATAATAGCTCCTGACGATTCCGGCATTTATTTTTGTGGCAGATTCATCTCCCAGAGATTCTGTATAAAGAATGAAATCGACTTTTCCCCTGATCAGTTTTTCTGATAGTTCCCGGCGAATCTCCAGGTCTTTCTCGCGGAACAGGAGGGAGATGCGGGTGTTGAGATCCATCTGCTTGCTGTTGAGGGATTTAATCTCTATTGTTACTTTTTTCTGTGAGAGTTCACACTCCGCTTTTCCGTAACCGGTCATCGATTTTACCATATCAACTTACTTTTGGGCAAAGGTAACTAAAAGAGATAACGAAAATTATAAATGGAAAACCAACTTTGGAGTCGTTCGGATATTATTTTCCCCGGGTAGGGTTGATTAACGACCGGTGGAAAGGAGTGCTTCTTTGGGATAGGCAGGAATAAGCCGGATTCGGCCGGCAGGGATTCTTAAAGGCAGGTATCCTCAGGCTGGATCAGCTGGTTTGTTCTTTTTCACTGAAGCACCGAGATAAGCGCCAATAAAGGCAAACATGGTGATGAACAACATTTTGTAATCCCCTGATGCTGTAATCGAATGCACAGGTATCCAAATGCCTGTTGCCAGGGCCCAGATCCAAGGCTTCTCAGGATGCAGAAATCCGAATAGGGCTGAAGTGACCACGATAAGTCCGGCAGTGATCCCGGTATCATCCCATCCCGGCAAAGAATCAATCCAGGCAATAAATATTCCGGAGATAACTGATAGTAAAAGCCAAGTGGTGAATTTGTAATCGATGCTCATCGGATTTAGATTTTTTCGACCACAACTGCTGTCCCATAGGCCAGAACTTCGGTCAGGCCTGCCATAACATCGTTTGCATCATACCTCATGTTGATGATGGCATTGGCACCAATTGCTCTTCCGTGGTCTATCATCAGTTGCATGGCTTCCTCCCTTGCTTTTTCACAAAGTTCGGTATAAATTACATTTTTTCCGCCGAAGATGGTCATAAAACTGCCCGCGAACGAACCAAAGATATTCCTTGACCTCACCGTGATGCCTCTTACCAGTCCCAGTTGCCTCGTCACCCTGTATCCTTCGAGGGTTGTGCTTGTGGTTATCAACATGTTGTCTGTCATAAGTCCTGTTCTCCTGTTTATTAATATTCCAGTAATAAATTTACAAAATAATATCTGAAATGTCTTTTTTTCTTGTTTTCTCGTTAAAGTTGACAGGTATTGTATAGAATACAGTAACGCTGCGGTCATTTAAACTCCCGGGTATCCATTCATTGGGAATGGCCTGTACAACCCTAAGTGCTTCATTGTTACAGCTGGTGCATATCCCTTTGAGTACGCGGAAATTGGAGGTTTGTCCGTCAGCGTCTATCATGAACTCAACAAATACTGTTCCCACAACCTTGTCGGTTGTTTTGTGCAGAGGCAAAACAGTCCCTTTTGCAATGAACTCATCCAACCGGCTTGAGCCGCCAATGTATAACGGAGGCCTGTCCAGTACAGAAACGAGTGTATCCGACCCGTCGATCAGTTTAAACGGATATTTGGAAAACTTCGTCTTGTAAAATACTACTGCTTGTTTTGTAAAGTCAATTTCCTGCTCCAGGCTACTGTTTTTGTCAAAAAATTTCCAGCTGCCAATGCGTTTGTTGTCTTCAAAGTATCCGCTCATTTTTAATTTTCCAAATTCATTGTAATAGTTCCACAGACTGTCTTTTGCACCGTACCTGAAAAAACCTTCCACCAGTGGTTTGTTTTTGTAGGTCAGTTTGTACAAACCATGCCAAACTGCAGGATCACTTTTCAGGACATAATAGATTTCTTTGATATTGGGATTTGTCGACAATATCGCTTTTTTTCTGGTCTCCTCTCCGGGTGACTGCCACAGGATGGCTGTTATCAAAAAAAGGAAAATCCTGGTCATTTATTCCTGTCGTAAAGAATTTATGGGCTTAGGATTCTTTCTCTGCCTTACCCAGATATGATCAATGGATGAAGTAAAAGTATCAAAAACTATGCCTGATAGGTATTAAATCATGCGCTAATTTGCAAACAGTTTCAACCGGCTGTTGGAATTGATAATTGGTGTTAAACCATTCATAATCAATATAGCTATAGCCATTCCTTCCGGGTAGGGGCCAAAATTGCGGATCAGCAGGGTGATAAGCCCGACCCCGGCTCCAAAAATAATTTTTCCGGTTGTGGTTGCAGGTATGGTACCAGGATAGGTGGCCAAGAATACAGCTCCCAACATCGCACCGCCAGTAATCAGATGAAAAATGGGATCGGCAAAATGCCCGGGAACAATCATCCATAGAATTCCCTCCAAAAGTAACATTGAACCCAGTACTGCGACAGGAATGTGCCAGCTGATGATTTTTTTCATGAACAGGTACAACCCTCCGATCAGGATGGCTATTGTTGAAGTTTCACCCAAAGAACCACTCACATCTCCCCAGAACATATCAAAATACCCCGGCATTCCTGCAGAAGTGATTATTTGGGTTACCGTTTGCCCGTTTTTTAGTCCCCCGCTCAGCATGCCTAGCGGAGTTGCACCGGTAAATGACTCAACCGAAGTGATGGTGGCACTCCATCCTGACATTTGTCCCGGGAAGCAAATCAACAGCAACAAACTTCCTGTCAAGGCCGGGTTAAACCTGTAGGCACTTAGTTTCCCCGAAGTTATATAGCTTGTTCCAATCGCGGCCAGGGCACCTGGCAGGACAAGCCAGACAGGTATTCCCGGGGGAAGGCAGAAAGCCAGAAGTATCCCTGTTAAAGCTGCCTGATTGTCCCAGTAATATAATTTTTGCTTCCGTAGGAATCTATTTGCCAGGGAATCAAAGAGCAGGCAGGCAATAACGGAGGTCAGCATAATTAACAGGCTTCTGTGCCCGAAAAAGATCATTGACATGATCATTGCCGGAATAAGGGCAATAGTTATGCTCTTGAATATTTGAGGGTTAGGATTGTCTGTTACTGTGCTGGCAGAGGTGGGCAGGGTATTATTGTTCATTTTGTCATTTCCGGGTTAAGATGATTTGATACGGGGATTCAGCTGATGGCTCCCCAGTTGAGGTGATTTTTTCTCAGGGCCAGCAATTGCCTGACGAATATATTGTTTTCAGCGTTTTGAAGCAACGGATCCTCTGAGAGAATCTCTTCCGCTTTATCCCGCGCATATTGCAATATCTGGCCATCCCTGGCAAGATTTGAAATCCGGAGGTCGAATGCGAGTCCGCTCTGTTGGGTGCCTTCCAGGTCTCCAGGGCCTCTCAGCCGCATATCCGCTTCGGCAATTTCAAAACCGTCGTTGGTGGCAACCATTGTATCTATGCGTTGCCGGCTTTCATGTGACAGTTTGAGACTGCTCATGAGGATGCAATAGGATTGATCAGCACCCCTGCCCACCCTGCCCCTGAGCTGGTGAAGCTGGGAGAGGCCAAACCTCTCCGTGCTTTCAATTACCATGACAGAGGCATTGGGTACGTCAACGCCAACCTCAATTACAGTTGTTGCAACCAGGATCTGTGTTTCATTGTTCTTGAAACGTTGCATTTCAAACTCTTTTTCAGAGGATTTCATCTTTCCGTGAACCATACTGATGTTGTATTCCGGATATGGGAAAGCAATTCTCAGGTGCTCGTATCCTTCCTCCAGATTTTTGAAATCCATTTTCTCGGATTCCTTGATCAGGGGGAATACAATATAAATTTGCCGGCCAAGGGCAATCTCTTTTCGTATAAACTTGTACAACTCTGCCCTGTGATTTTCGTAGTAGTGGAAGGTCCTGATGGGTTTTCTCCCCGGAGGCAGTTCATCGATGACTGAAACATCCAGGTCTCCGTATACGGTCATAGCCAGGGTTCGTGGGATCGGGGTAGCAGTCATAACCAGGACATGGGGAGGTATGAAATTTTTCTTCCATAGCCGGGCCCGCTGCATCACCCCAAAACGGTGTTGTTCATCGATAATTACCAATCCAAGGTTTTTGAATTCAACGATGTCTTCCAGCAAGGCATGTGTTCCAATAAGCAGGTTTAGGGAGCCATCCAGCAATTGCTGATGGATGACAAGCCGCTCGGCTTTTCTGGTAGATCCGGTAAGTAATTTAACATTAACAGGCAGATCCCCGATTAATTTTTGAACCGACTGGTAGTGCTGGACTGCCAGTATTTCGGTGGGGGCCATCATACATGCCTGGAAACCGTTGTCCATGGCAATCAGGGAGATCATCAGGGCAACCATGGTTTTGCCGCTGCCTACATCACCCTGAAGCAAACGGTTCATTTGCTTGCCGGCAAGGGTATCCTTCCGAATCTCTTTGATGACCCGTTTTTGAGCCCCTGTTAATTCAAATGGCAGATGATTGTGGAAGAAATTATTAAAATAATCGCCTACCTCTCTGAATATCTGTCCTTTGAATTTATTTTGGCGCTCGTGTTTCAGATGCAGTAATTTTAGCTGGATGTAAAACAGCTCCTCAAATTTCAGCCGGTATTCCGCTTTTCTCAGGGATGCGGGGTCAACAGGAAAGTGAATGTTAAAGAGTGCATTTTCCAGGGGAATCAGTTTCAATTGATTGATCAGCCAGTCCGGGAGGGTTTCGGTTATTTTTCCCCTGCAGAGCTGGAGTGCAGCAGACTGAAGTTTAAGGATAGATTTGGAAACGAGAAAATTGCTTTTCATTTTCTCGGTTGTATTGTACAGGGGCTGAATATATCCTTCCTTTTTTTCTGTTTCGGCCTTGACTTCCTCTATTTCAGGATGAACAAGTTTCCATTTGTTGTTGAATTCTGTTGGTTTTCCGAAGATGATGCAAGGAACATTTTTCTTCAGCGTCCCTTTGACAAATTTAATCCCCTGGAACCATACAAGTTCCATGTGATTCTCTCCGTCGTAAAAATTGGCGGTCATTCTTTGGGACCTGCCCTCTCCAACAAAATCAACGTTTGTAATGATGCCCTGAATTTGAATAAATGGAAGTGTTTCGTTGATCTCCCTTATTTTGTAAAATTTTGTCCGGTCAATATACCTATATGGGAAATAATACAGGAGCTCAGCCACTGTGTTGATTTTCAGTTCCTGGGAAAGGATAACTGCTCTTTTTGGGCCGACTCCCGGGAGGAATTTGATCTCTTGTTCTAACATAGAAAGTGCCTGGTATGACTCGGGTGGCTAAATTTATCGCCTCACCGAAAATAGCTATTTTTACTTGAAGTATATGTATTTTCATCGTTCAAATCAAATGTTTCAATGTAATTCAGATATCTTTCCCTTTATTTTTTAGCCTGCAGGCTGAGGGATTCTTTTCTTATTAACTTTATTCCCACAAGGCGGTTTTACAACGGGAAAGGGTATTCCACTGCTGTTATTTTTTAAGGCAGCGGTAATAATGACCCAACAAATCTGAATAGGATTTCATTTTTCCGTCGTGCGATATCTTTCCTGTATGCTGATATTTAATGGTTTAATAATTATGTTTGTGCATGATGTTTCGTACCTGGCAAAAGATAAAATATAGGATTAACTCGGGTCACAGGGGAGGTCATGGCATCCACTCTCCGTTTCTTTTCGGCCTTATCTCCAGGGTCATTGAGAACAAAGGGAAGTTTTCAGCTTATACTTTGCTCACCTCGGCAGAGGTTAATGTTAGAAATATGCTGAGGATCCTGGATATGAAATTTTATTATCCGGAGAGTTTGGCAAAATCAGGATTTAGTCTGAAGGAATTTAAGAAATTGCACCTGCTTCCGGCAAACTTCGACCGTCTTCTTTTTAGGCTTGTCAATGAATTCAGTCCACGGGGTATCAATTTTTACGGTTCAACTTTCGGAGTTACCTTGCTGGCACTTGCCCTGGCTGACAAACGTATCCAGGTGAATGCCACAATAACTAATGATCATTACCTTTCTTTTTGCCGACGGCTGGCTGAGGTTTATGAGATTAACAACATCAGTCTGACAGGTAAAGAGATAGCTGAAGTTTCAGATTTTGTCGTAGTGCAGAATCCATTGTATCCGTCCTATTGCGATCGATTGCTTTCAGAAATTTTTCAACCGGACGGATATGAAGGACTGATAGTCTTATGTGGCATCCACACTACGGCAGAAATAGAGGCGGTATGGTACAAATACCAGAAAATTGCATCAGTACGCATCTCGCTTGACCTGTTTGAGGCAGGTATATTTATTTGCAGGAAGGGTTTGCAGAAAGAGGATTTTGTCCTTCGGTTTTAATGAAGTAGAGCTTTGCTGCAGAATTTGAATGATCGCATAAGGGAAGAAATAAAGTTTTATTATTATCCGAAGGATACATTGCATGAAATTCATGGTTTTATTGATCAAAGAAGTTATATTATTCTGATCAAACCCAAATAATTTACTTTAAGTTTGTATTCCAAAAATTTTTCTGATGGAGAATGTAATCAAATTGAGTGACATCGTTAAGAATTACCAGGTAGGAACCCAGATTGTAAGGGCACTCAGGAAAGTGTCGCTGGATATCAAGAGGGGAGAGTATGTTGCAATTATGGGTGCTTCCGGATCAGGCAAGTCAACCCTGATGAACATAATCGGATGCCTGGATACTCCAACTTCCGGAAATTATCAGTTAAACGGTAAGGATGTCAGTCTTTTGGATGACGACCGGCTCGCAGAGATCAGAAATACTGAGATTGGTTTTGTCTTTCAGACTTTTAATTTGCTGCCAAGGTATACAGCGCTTGAGAATGTGATGCTTCCATTGGTTTATGCCGGCATTGGCAGGGTAAAAAGGGAGGAAGTTGCCACAGAGCAACTTGTCAATGTTGGATTGGGAGACCGCATGGAACACCGTCCGAATGAGCTTTCCGGCGGTCAGCGCCAGCGTGTTGCAGTGGCAAGGGCACTTGTCAATACGCCCTCCATCCTGCTTGCAGATGAGCCGACAGGCAACCTGGATTCCAAGACATCTGAAGAGATCATGAAACTTTTTGCAGATATTCACTCCAAAGGGAATACCATTATCCTGGTTACACACGAAGAAGACATTGCCCGGCATGCCTACCGCATTATTAAATTAAAGGATGGTGTAATAGAACACGATTATTTGAATCCTGATCCTATCTATTGACGTAGAAGTAGAATCTAAATGAAGGATGAACCATCTTAAAATGATATAACCTTCAGTTTATTAATAGTGTAGTATCTGTTTGAATAAATCAATATGATTAAGGAAGTCAATGAGAATATATACTAAAACCGGGGATGACGGAACATCCGGATTAATTGGGGGCACAAGGGTTGAGAAATACGATCTGAGGCTTGAATCATATGGTACGGTAGATGAGTTGAACAGTTGGATCGGACTAATCAGGACTCAGCCAAAGGTTGACTCTTCTGCGAATGAACTATTGCTTTCTGTACAAAACAATCTCTTTGTAATAGGAGCGAGGCTGGCGACTGATCTTTCCAAAACAGATCTTTCGGAGCGGTTGCCGCTCAAAGAAGAGGATATTATCAGGCTGGAAAAGGAGATGGACAGAATCCTCGATCAGCTTCCTCCGATGGAACATTTTGTCCTTCCCGGAGGAAGTAATGCCATTTCATATTGCCATCTTGCCAGGACCGTTTGCAGAAGAGCTGAGCGCAGGGTTTGCAGATTGGCCAAAGAGGCTGAAATCTCTTCCGAGTTAATCAAATACCTTAACAGGCTTTCTGACTACTTGTTTGTTCTTTCGCGTAAAATTGCTGTGGATGAAGGAGTTGACGAGGTTCAGTGGACCCCTTAAAAATTAAAAAAATATATTTTTATTCTCATAAAAAAATAGTAACATCGCAAAACCGTTGAACATCAATCTAAACTAAAATATTATGTATTGGACATTGGAATTAGCGTCAAAATTGGAAGATGCTCCCTGGCCTGCCACAAAGGATGAGCTGATTGATTTCGCAATCCGTTCGGGTGCTCCACTGGAGGTTATTGAGAATTTGCAGGAGATGGAGGATGAGGGAGAAATTTACGAATCAATTGAGGACATCTGGCCGGATTACCCTAGTAAAGATGATTTCTTTTTTAATGAAGACGAGTATTAAAAGCTAGTTTCTTTGTGTAATCTGTTTTTATTTATTCCATGGAATACCCAAATATTCATTTTCTGTTGATGCAATAATTGTTTGTTCGGGTATTTCATTTAATTTTCTTGGTTGCAGGTTTCTTTTCGGAACCTGCATTTTTTTTGCGCTTTTCATCGATGGGGTAAAGGTCAAATCGATTTTTGGGTTTTTCTCCTTCGCGCCATTGGAATCCTTTCAGGGTAGCTTCATCCGGTATCAGATCTTTCAGGGGAATACTCTTCCCTTCAGGGTTTGGAAAAAAATCAATATTGTCGATTTTCCCTTTCACAAGGGAAACACTAATCTTGCTGCTTTCCAGTTTGTTCATGCCGGAATATTGATCTTTGTTCTTAATGTAGTAAAGGGTAATGGCGTTACCGTTTACATCAATATTTTTCAACTCATTTTTGAAAATAAAGCCAATGAGCGTCTTGCCTGATATCTGGTTGAATTTGATGGAATCTTCCCTTGAGATAATGAATCCGTTGTTGTCCAGCCGGGCTATTGAAGGATCCGGTTTGTGCGGGCGATATTCAATTTTTTCTCCAGTCATCTGATGTACATCTGACCAAAGAACAGGATCTTTGAAAAGCCTCATTACAGAATCCTTCATCTGGTATGCCAGTGAATCACACAGTCCCTGGAGGTCCTTTTTGTAAAAACGAACCCTGTGGTATGCCATAAACAGTTTGTTGTCGTTTTTTTCTTTGGCTTGCAAGGTGTCAGAAATAAAGATTGCAGTATCCTTTTTTAGTGGTTTAAGCAGTAATGAAACCGGTAATTCCTGGTCAATCTTTGTTGTGTCAGATGTCACGGAGGCAGAATCTTTCAGCGTTGCTGCCTCCATTTCTGCAGGGAACGGCGATTTCCCGCCGATTAAACTTGTATCCGGTTCAGCAGGCTTTGTTCCGGGTTGATTCTCGAGCAATCCTGTGGTGAGGGCAGCAATTTTCGAAGTGTCAATTTTTACTAAAACCGAATCTTTGGCTGTCAATGTTTTGGCTGAGGCCGAATCCTGTTTTGCGGCAGTAAGTTTGGCGGCACCGGTTGATTTTGAACCAGAGGTCTTCGGGGCAATAGCTTTGCTGACCGCTGCTGCGACTGGTTCATTCTTTGAGAGATCGGGTATTGATTTTAGGGTATCGGCATGCAGGAAGAGGGTATCTTTTGAAGTGTACTGCATGAATATGGCAGAATCTGTGACAAATGCGATTTTGGTCATTTCGTTGTAAACTCCGGTTCGGCCTGTTAAGATCACATGATTTGTCGTGTCTGATAGAATCACATTGCTCCGTGCTCTTCCTGAACCTGTTTTCCTGTCATAGAAGATGGTGTCTCCCTGCAAGGTCTGATCTTTTCCCATGATTTTGGAGGATTTGTACAATTCTGCAACATTGGCGCGTGTATCGTACCATCCCCGTTCGGAATAAAGTGTTCCCTTTTTGGTAGTACCGGCAATGTGCGTCGGACCAACAAGAAATGCTCTTTCCGTTTTGGTATTGTATTTCAGGGTATCCGCAGTAAGTACAAAGTCTTTGTTGGTAACTTTAACGGAGTCTTTGAAGAAGCAGAGATCTTCATTGGAATAATACCGGCCAATCCGGCTTACCAGCACATTGGCGGTGTCAACAATTTTGCCTCCCGTATCATAATAGCCCATGTTGGTTTTCATGTCATAAATTAATTCCTCGGTGGTGAGTACAATGGATTTGCTCACCATTTTGACATTTCCCCTAACCCTGGCTATCTTGGTATTTCCGTCATATTTGGTTTTATTTCCATAGATGTGCAGTGTATCTGCCTGAATGATGTGGACACGGCCAAAGGCATCCACCTTGTTGCTGTCCTTGTAGGAATAGGCACTGTCACAATACATGATTACATTGCCATGGCTCATAACAACATTCCCAATCAAACGTTCTGCATTTGCGATAATTTTCCGGTCGAGGTGTACAGATCGGCATGGAGATCAATCTTATACTTTTTGGTCTCCGGTTGTGGAAGAGATCCGGACACTACATGAAATGCAACGATGAGCAAAAGAGAGATCAGCAGGCTGTATCCAATTTTGGTGATTCTCATAAATATTTATTTGATTGCCAATAGGTATTTGAAAATTGGCAGTTGTGTAAATATTTGGTGATGTGAATTTTGTGTGGAAATGAATGGTGCATTGTTGTTGGAAAATTTATTCCTGGAAACCGTGCAGGACAAGCCTCCTGCTGGTTATTTTTTCCAGGATTTTAACTTGAAATTGCAATTGCCATACAGGTCATCAATATGGATATAAGTTTTTGCCTGTTGCCTGGCAATCCAGGTTCTATAGGTGTCTTCCTGCTTTTTCTGGAGGAAATTCTCGGTCAGAAACTGGTAGTCTTCCTGTAGGTTGGCTGCATGCGAATTGGTTCTGGAGAGTAATTTGATGATTTTGTACACTTGTCTCTGTTTGTCATCTATTCCAAGGAATGGCTGTGATATGTCGTTAACATTCAGGGAGGTAACTAGTTTGCTTACATCCGGTTCCAGTTCGTTCATCTGGAATTTGGAGGAGCCGGTTTGCTGGGAGGTCACTAGTCCTCCGTTGTTCCTTGTATTTTTATCGGAGGAATACAGGAAGGCAGATTGTTCCCATGTGGATCTTTTCCCCTGCACGAATGCAACAATACTGTCTATGCGTCCTTTGGCTTTGTCCAGTTCTTTCGGATCTATTTTAGGCCGGATCAGGATGTGGCGGCATTTGATTTTTTCGCCTCTGCGGTCGATGAGCTGAATGATGTGGTAACCAAACTCACTTCTTACAACTTTGGATACTACGCCGATTTTGAGGTTAAAAGCTTCTGTCGCGAAGGCAGGGTCCAATTGGGCGCGGCCGACGTAATCCATTTCACCTCCATTTCTTGCGGAGCTCGGATCTTCAGAGTACAAAACAGCCAATGTGGCAAAATTTTCACCACTTTCAACCCTGCGTTTAAATTCCCTCAGCCTGCTTTTAACATCCATGTCTTCCTGTTCGGTTATTATCGGGAGTACAGTAATCTGGGCATATTCCACCTGGGATCCTATTGTGGGAACCTTGTCTTTAGGCAACTGCCTGAAGTAATTTCTTACTTCGGAAGGAGTAGTGGTAATATTCTTGATAATAGTCCGTTTCATATCCTCAGTCTTCAACTGCTCCTTGATCATCTCGTTCATGTCTGATTTAAGCTGGTTGATCGACTTGTTGAAATATTTCTCCACATCTTTTTCCGATCCGATATTTTCAACGAAATATCTCATCCGTCGGTCCAGGTTTTGGTTAATCTGGTTGTCAGTCACAACGATGTTGGTATCCAGGTCTGCCTCAGCTAGAAGTAATTTCTGTTCCAGGAGGGATTCAAGAATTTCACATTTAATATCGCCTTCTGATGTCTGACCTTCTGCCTGCATCTGAAGAGCCTGTGTTTCAATATCGGATTTCAGGATTGGATTGCTTCCGACAATAGCAACAATCTGGTCTATAACCTTGTCCTGCGCGGCAGCATTGAAGAAAGTTGCCATCAGGATTCCGGACAACAATAAGTTTTTTACCATGTATTTTGACATATTCTGTTTTCCTTAAATATTTGAAGCAATATCTGTGGCTGAAAATTTCAAATCGATTTCCAGGTACAATAGTATGACTTTCACCCCTTATTCCAATCTGGAAGGGAGTTGGGCCATCAGCTATTTTTTAAATTCCTTAATTGTAAAACGGTTTTCCCTTTTTCCTTTCTCGTAAATATTTTTTTCGAGATCCTGTAAAAATTGCATTTTACGACTGTTCAAAATTAAACTTTCTATCCGATCCTTGACAAAAGAGAAGGGTGCTTTTTCTCCTTCGGGTATATAATCGTTGATCAGTATAAAGAAATAGTTGTTTAAATTGCTGAACTGATGAAATTTAGAGCTTTTCAGTAGTTCATCTGGCTGTTCTTTTACTCCGGGAATACGTGCAAGAATTGTATTAAAGTCGACCCAATCATTGTTGAAATGGTCATATTTTGAGGCATACTGGAAGCTGTAACTCTCCAGTTCGCTCATCGAACGTGCGCTGTTTTCGGTCATCCACCGTTTTATCTGATCAGTTTTAGCCACATTTTTTGGGATTTCCACGTAAACCGCCTTGACGATATTAATATCCAGCCTGAATTTCTCAGGATGAATCTCGAAATAGTGGCGAAAGTCGGTTTCCGTCAGCACTGTATCCAGTTTCTGAGTTAGGAGCTGCTGCTGGTAACGGTGAATTAATATTGAATTTCGGTATTCTTCCATTTCTTTGGAGAGATCTCTTTGATTCTCATCAAGGTTCTCCTCCGCCATTTTTAAAAGCAATTCCTTTTTTACCCATCGCGTCAGGATATCGTTGACCCTGGCAAGGCTGTCCGGTTTTGTCATTCCGGCGGGCAACTGAGATTTCAGCTCTTTCAGCAGGTAGATTTTCTCATCTACTTTTGCGACGTACGTTTCATCTGTGTTGCCGTTAATATAGCGGCATCCGCTGACGGCCAATACCCCAAACAGCAGAAGAAACAGGTAAGGATTTCTCAGATGGTGGAACTGATTTATTTTTTGCATATAAATTTGTTACATGACACAAGACGAACAATTCTCCGGATTTAGGGAGAAGTAAGCAGCCTTTTTTACCAAAACAGGCGAAACCCGGAAGATCTGATCTATTCGCGGCTGTAATTGGGGGATTCCCTGGTGATAGTCACATCATGCGGGTGGCTTTCGGCAACACCTGCATTGGTTATTCTGCAGAATTTTGTTTCATGAAGTTTGTCGATGGTAGCAGCTCCGCAATAGCCCATGCCTGCGCGTAGTCCGCCAATCATCTGGTATATTACCTCATTGAGTGTGCCTTTGTAGGCTACCCTTGCCACAATTCCTTCAGGAACCAGTTTTTTGATGTCATCTTCCACATCCTGAAAGTAGCGGTCTTTCGAACCCTGCTGCATTGCTTCAATGGATCCCATTCCCCTGTATGATTTGTATTTTCTTCCCTGAAAGATAATGGTCTCCCCGGGGGATTCCTCCACCCCTGCAAACAATGACCCGGCCATTACACTTTGGGCACCTGCCGCCAGGGCTTTGACAATATCCCCGGAATAACGCAATCCTCCGTCTGCAATAACCGGTACTCCGCTGTTTTTGATTGCCTTGGCAACATTGTAGATAGCAGAAAGCTGAGGTATTCCGACTCCGGCCACAACCCTGGTTGTACATATGGAGCCTGGACCAATTCCTACCTTTACAGCATCAGCACCGGCAAAAACCAATTCAGATGCAGCCTCTGCGGTTGCGATGTTGCCAACAATGAAGTCTTTATCCGGAAATTTGTATTTGGCTTTTTTGAGCATATCCAGTACACCTTTTGAATGACCATGTGCAGTATCGATAATGATAGCATCAACATTAGCTTTTACGAGCGCTTCAATCCGCTCCATGGTGTCTGCAGTAACTCCGACCGCAGCAGCAACCCTTAGCCTTCCTTTTTCGTCCTTGCAGGAATTTGGTTTGTCTTTTGCCTGTGTAATGTCCTTGTAGGTAACCAGTCCGACCAGTTTATTGTTCTTGTCGACAACCGGCAGTTTCTCAATCTTGTAATTCTGAAGAATCTTTGAGGCTTTGTCGAGATCGGTTGTGATTTCGGTGGTGATAAGATTTTGTGAGGTCATTACTTCAGATATCGGACGGTTCAGGTTTCTTTCGAAACGAAGGTCCCTGTTGGTAACGATCCCAACCAGGTGCCGGTCGCTGTCGATAACAGGAATTCCGCCGATTTTATAAGTCTCCATCAATTTGAGGACATCACCGACAAGTTTGTCTTTGGAGATGGTGATAGGATCGAAGATCATACCATTTTCAGCCCTTTTGATGATGCTGACCTGGTAGGCCTGTTGTTCAATTGTCATGTTTTTATGGATGACCCCGATTCCTCCTTCCCTGGCGATGGCGATGGCCATTTTCGATTCAGTCACAGTATCCATGGCTGCAGAGACGATGGGGGTATTGAGCCTGATGTTACGGGAAAACTGGGAGGAGATGTTGACATCCCTGGGCAGTACTTCCGAATAGTCAGGTATTAAGAGCACATCATCGAAGGTTAAACCTTCGAGTACCACTTTATCTGAAAGAAATGACATGGGTGTATTTTTTGGTGAGACTTTTGTTGCGCAAAATTAAGAAAAATGAGTGAAAAAATGAATATGTTTGGAC
>CAZDLO010000040.1:14819-31820 GCA_964506325.1 uncultured Tangfeifania sp. | reverse complement strand
ACTCTTCAAAAATGGTTTGCAAATTTAAACTATTTTTTTTTCTTAAAATCAAATCAGCTAACTTTTTTTTAAATTATTTGTTGTTGATTTTTGTTTTGTATTTTTCAATCTGCTTTTTCAACGCATCTACTGACAAATCAACTGCTTCTTCGAATGTTTTTGCCTGTTTTTTG
The DNA here is from genome assembly GCA_964506325.1 of uncultured Tangfeifania sp. Taxonomy (GTDB): domain Bacteria; phylum Bacteroidota; class Bacteroidia; order Bacteroidales; family Prolixibacteraceae; genus CAINVV01. The sequence continues at coordinate 31,647 of CAZDLO010000040.1, read as the reverse complement.
GCGAACAAAGGATCGTTGGCTGGAACAGAAAGCTTTATTTCACTGACTTTATTCTCACGATCTTCATCCTTCTCGAGCTTAAGCATTACTTCGGCTCCGATGACACTGTCAAAAAATTGATCCAGCTTGTTCAACCTTTTTTCACAAAAGTCGATCAGCTTCTGGTCGGCTTTGAAATGAACAGTTTGTACTTTTACATCCATAATCGTTCCTCCTCTAATTTAAGCTCTGGGATGAGCCTGGTTGTATATAGTCTTCAACTTCTCAAATGAGGTATGTGTATAAACCTGGGTTGCCGCCAGGCTTGCATGCCCCAAAAGTTCTTTGATAGCGTTAAGGTCCGCCCCGCGGTTCAAAAGGTGTGTTGCGTAACTGTGCCTTAAAATATGCGGACTGCGCTTTTCCATGGTAGTTACAAGGCTGAGATATTTTCTTACAATCCTGTAAAGGAGCTTCTCATAAACCTGCTCACCCTTTTCTGTCACGAACAAATAACTGATCGAATCACCGACAAGCTCATTCCTGGCTGTCAGATAACCGGAAATATCATGGCTTATTTCTAAAGGATACGGAATAAGGCGCTCCTTGTTCCGTTTTCCCAGAACTTTTACCACCCTTTCCTTCAGATTAAGGTCTGCCATACGGATTCCCATGAGCTCGGAAAGCCGCATTCCGGTACCGTAAAAAAGTGAAAGAATTGCTTTATCCCGCAAACCACTGAAATCACCGGTAAAGTAAGAAGTGTCCAGTAACTTGTTCATCTCATTCTCCTGGACAAATTGTGGTAACTTCTTACCACTTTTCGGCACCATTACCAGATCGGTCGGATCCTTTTTCATCAATCCGTCCCGCAGTAAATATTTGTAAAGGGATCGCAGCGTGGAAATTTTCCGTTTGACACTGACAACTGTCATGCCCTGGTCCATAAGAGATATAACCCATTGCCTGATCAGATGATGATCAACCGTCAACAAAGAAAAATCCTCAACCATTTCACTGCCAAATTGGATGAATTGGTCGAGGTCCTTCGTATAAGCAGTTACCGTATGACCGGAATACCGCTTCTCATATCTTAAGAAACCAAGAAATTGTTCGAAATGTTGCATTCAAACGAAATTGAAATCGGAAGGAATTTACGACTTTTTCCTCCAAAAAACAATTTTCTGCGTTAAAATATCAATTATCTTCTGAACGCTGCAATTGCTCGATGTAAATCGCCTTCTTAATCTCTGTACGACGAGTAATTGAAGGTTTTTCAAAGGCTTGACGGCCACGAAGTTCTTTGACAGCACCTGTCTTTTCAAATTTTCTTTTGAAGCGCTTCAGTGCTCTTTCAATGTTCTCACCGTCTTTGATAGGAATAACAATCATACGTTAATTTTTTACTTTATTCTAAGTCTTTTCGGGTCGCAAATTTAGAAGTATTTAGCGATTTATGCAACATTTCCACACAAAATTCTTAAAAAACAGAAAAAAATCAAAATACACCATTCCCCAATCCAACGTATGGCAGTAAGCGACGAAGTGAATCCGGTGAAAGTAGAGCCTCTAACTCCTCCTTCCTTGAAAATTTGCCGTGCAAATCACGTTGGTTGACAATCTTCCTGGCAGTTCTGAATCCTACATAGGGATGCCTGCCCAATTCTGACAAAGTCATAAAATTTATTCTAAGTTTTTTTATCGCCGAAGTATCAACACAGATACGGGAAGATGACTTCATCCACAATTCTTCCTTCATCCCGTATACATCCTTTAATTGCGACACTTCATAAAACCCTCCGATGAGATTTCTGTATTTGAGTATCCTGGAAGCAAGTACCGGGCCAATACCGGGCAGAGATTCAAGTTGCACCGAGTCTGCCCTGTTGATTTCGACCAAAACAACATCACGTATGGCTGCAATGCTGGGATTTGTTTGTTTTTCCTGCAGGCAGTCTTCTTTCAATACCTGCTTGTCTCCTCCCGAATTACCGGTTATGGACTTTGGTATCTTTGCCTGCACTTTTATGTTAATATGGTCAGCCAGTCTGTTGTACAGTTCATCATTCATACCATACAATTTGCGTACTTCATCCTTTCTTCTAAATTTTCCGCCTTTTTGAAGATATCTGATCCAGTTTCCTGCTACCACAGGAGGCACTCCCAGTTTCTTCAAATCATCAGGATTAACAACATTCGGATCAAAGACTGCCGTGAAGGGGACCTCTTCCGGCACAATAACCGGCCCGGACTTGTCGTAATAATCCACTGCTTCATCTTTCAAACCTGATACATCGCAGCTTTCAGCGGGAATCAGGTATGGAAACACAAAATCAATACTTACAACCAGTATCAGAATAGAGACCAGTACCAGCAGACCGTTTCTTTCCCTGCGTGTAAAAATGAAATATTCCCGAACTTGCCTGAAAATCATAAGAAAAGAATTTCCAGACATAAGTTACCCCATTTCCGGGAGAAGAAAGAAAACGGGATGGAAAATTAAAAAGGATAACCGATGGCAAAGACAAAATTCAGATTGCCCTTGTTAAAATAGGAGGACGGAGAAATCCACCTGCTGCCTTCTGCCAGGGAGGGATCGTGCATTTTGAGGCCAAAATCAAGACGCAGGATAACGTACGAAAAATCGTATCTCATTCCCAATCCCGAACCAATGGCGATCTCCTTGTAGAACCTGTTCAGGTTAAATTCTGTTCCAGGCCTGTTGTCCCTTACCGACCATATGTTTCCCATGTCTACAAACAGGGCCCCTTCAAAGGAACCGACCAGTTTGAAACGGTATTCAGCATTTGCTTCAATCTTGAGGTCTCCCGACTGGTTTGGAAACTCGGTGGGATCCGAAACATAGGAACCCGGGCCAAGTGTCCGGATCGGCCATGCCCGGACGCCGTTGGCGCCACCTGAAAAATATTTTCGTTCGAAAGGCATCTGGTCGGAGTTCCCGTAAGCAAAGGCCACTCCACCGTATGCCCGGATGGCAAAAGCATTGTAAGGGCCCTCCATCCATCCTCTCCTGTATTCAAGGTCCATTTTAAAGTACTGGGCGAAGGGAGTGTTCAGAAAATAATACTGGTTAAGAATTTTGTCCTCAGAGGCATTGGTTGGTCTGCTGAAAACCTTGTTAATTCCGTAAAGAACATTGCCCGCCGTTTCAAAATTCGATTTGAATACCAGGTAATCTGTCTTCTTCTGTGTCTGCGTGCTGTAGGTAAAAGAATAGTTAAAGGAGGAGATAGAGTGGTCGACGTAAGAACTTTTTATGTACAAATTCTCGATGCTCGACAGGAAGGCTGAATCAAGGGCAAACATTTTCACCAGATTAATATCCAGCAGGTTAATTCTGTGAGTCTTGAAATTCGATGATTTCCATTGGTATCCGAAAGCGGTACGGGCAATGGTCCTTGTATAATCGGGAGTATTCTGAAAATTGTACGATGCATTGATAAAAGTCTGAGGCGTAGAATATTTGAAAAAGTCAATTTTCAAATCCGGCGCCATGAATTTCGGAACGGTAATTTTTGCATCAACGCCTGTCTCTCCAGAGTTGAAAGTAGTGGTCGAATCTGTTGTGCCATAACTATGCTTCTGAGTTCCTGCCAGGAAATTGAGATCCAAGATCTCTCCTCCCCTGAATAGGTTTTTATGCTGATAGCCCAGATTACCGGCAATGCCGAAATTTCCGAGGGAATTAGTCACTTCTATGCTCGCGCTGTAAGCCTGGTTCATGCTGGGGGTAAGTTGAATGTAACAATCCAGCATCGGATTACCCAGGCTATCTTGTTGAGCAGTTTCAATAAAACGAATATTGATAAGTTTAAAGAGCCTGGAGGAAAAAAATTCATTGTAAGTCCTGTCCACCATATCTGTACTGTAGTATACCTTGTCGGCAAGGTGATTGGCATTCATCATAAGAAAAGGCTTAAGCCTCTTCTTCCCTTTGTAAATAAAAAAATGATGGCCAATTTTCAGGGTGTCATTTTTTGCTTCTTCAATGCCTGCATTGGGTGAAAAAAGAGAATTTTGATTTTCCTTTTCATTCATGTAGTAAAAATTCCGAAAAGAAAACTTCTGATGGTTCCTTTTTGAAATCTGGTTCAGGGTATCATTGTAGGACTCCTTTTCCACCACCAGTTTCAGATCAACACCATGCTCTTTTTTTGAGGAGTCGGCTTCGAAATAGAAATTGTTCTTGGTAGATTTAAAGTAACCTTCGTTTTGCAGTTTTTTCAACAGCCGCTGGCTCTCACTGCCCAACTGATCTGAATCAAAAAGTGCATCCGGCTTTATAAGGCACTCATTATCTGCCTTTGACAAAAACTCCCGCAAGGAATCATCCCTGACCTCAACCTGGTAGGTTCTGATCTGATAGGGTCGGTTTGTAGTAATGTAATAATTAACTTCGGCCTTCCCCTTAGACCTTAGAACCGTACTGTCCCTAATTATTGCATTGTAGAATCCCTTATTCTGAAGAAAGCGCCTGAATTCCTCCTCCGTCTTTACCGTAAGATAAGGGTCATAAATCACTGGGGCTTCCCCTATCCTCTTGAGCCAGCCGTTCTCCTTCCTGCCTGATAAATTATAAAGGCCTAGATGAAACCTCCAGAAGCCAAAAATCCTTGTGTTTGGTTTCTGTTTCAGGTAACTCTTTAATTCGTTTTTGTCGATAGATTTCCTGTCAATTTCAATATTGACCTTAGACAGGAGATAATCATTGTCAGGTACATATTTATTGGTCCGACAACCTGCAACCAAAAAAGAAAACAGGACAAATCCTGTTATGAAGCGCCTATTTGAGTAAACAAAATTCAATTTGTCAATCTTTAAACTAAAACAAAGATAATCAACCCTGCTAATTAAAAATGGATTATTTTTGATTTAAACTTTTTACCGGAAATGACGATGATCCCAAAACAGAAAATTGAACAGATCCGTTCCCTGACTGACAAAAAAGAACGTGAGCGGACTGGATTATTCGTTGCTGAGGGAGAAAAGCTGGTCTTCGATCTGTTGCGTACTTCCCTTGAACTTGTTGAGTTATATCTGACCGATAAAGGGTTGCGGATTTTTAGCATCAAGAAATTGCCTGTCAGTACCATGCAACTGAAAGACAAAGAGATGGAGCGATTATCTGCCTTCCGGAATCCATCCTCTGCACTGGCGGTATTTAAAATTCCTGTTGTAGAACCGCTGACTGAGTATTCATTTCAGGGTATCAGCCTGGTTCTGGACCATATTCAGGATCCTGGAAATTTTGGAACAATAATACGCACTGCCGACTGGTTTGGTATCAGCAATGTTTTTTGTTCAACGGATTGTGCTGATATCTTCAACCCCAAAAGTGTCCAGTCTTCAATGGGCGCAATTGCCCGCGTAAAGGCCCGTTACCTGGACCTTACCGATTTGCTGTCAAAAGCAGCAGGTTCTGGCATTCCGGTTTTTGGAACTTTTATGGATGGAGAAAACATATTTGAAGCCGACCTGGCGACTCAGGCACTTATAGTATTGGGAAATGAAGGGAAAGGCATTTCTCCCGGACTTGAAGACTTATTAACCAGAAGAATATCCATTCCGCCCTTCCCTGCAGGCAAAAAAGAGCTTGAATCGTTGAATGTAGCAGTCTCAGCTTCAATTATCTGTGCAGAATTCCGGAGGAGAGATAAAAAATAAATACTTTATGGCCTATACCCTCAAGGTTTTAAAAACCTTGAGGGTATAGGTTTTAAAAACCTTGAGGGTATAGGTTAAAATCAGGGTTTGAACAACTGTCCGATCATCTCTGCCACCCGTTCTCCATCCACCGCTGAGGAAACAATGCCCCCTGCATATCCCGCACCTTCTCCGCATGGGAAAAGTCCTTTTACCTGCAGTTGCTCCAGGGTCTCATCCGATCTCGGAATCCTGAGGGGGGAAGAAGTTCTGCTTTCGACTCCTAGAACAATAGCATCATTGGTGAGATACCCGTTACTTTTTTTTCCCATTTTCATCAACCCATCCCTCAATCGCAAAGTTATAAAATCCGGCAGCCAGGACCCAATATTTGAAGTTGTAAGGCCCGGTCTGTAAGAGGTGTCCGGCAAGGATCCGGATAAACGGTTGTTCATAAAATCAGATAGCCTTTGTGCCGGAGCCAGCTGACTCTTTCCGGCAGCATGGAAGCAGCTTTTTTCTACTGCCTGCTGAAACTCCAAACCGGCAAAGTTTCCAAACCGGTGAAATTCCAGCGGAATATCCTCTACCCTGATCTCAGTTACCATTCCTGAATTGGCAAATTTACCTCCCCTGCTCGATGGAGACATTCCATTCACAACCAATTCCATCGGAGAAGTGGCAGCAGGAACGATGACACCTCCGGGACACATGCAGAAGGAATAGACGCCACGGTCACCTGCCTGCTCTACCATGGTATAGGCAGCAGGAGGAAGGTACTTGCCCCTGCCGGTTCCATGGTATTGGATCTTATCGATCAATTCCTGGGGGTGCTCGATGCGAACACCAAGGGCAAAAGTTTTTGCCTCCAGAAGGATGCCGTTTTTTTGCAATATGTAATAAATATCGCGGGCAGAATGGCCTGTGGCCAGAACTACAGCCAATCCTTCCACCCGGTCACCGTTTTGCAACACCACCCCTTTGACATGACTGTCCTTGATTATAAGATCTTTAACCCTTGAATTAAAATAATAAACTCCACCGGACTTTTCAATGGTCTCCCTGATCGACTCTATGACCCTGGGCAAAACGTTTGTTCCTATATGCGGATGCGCTTCAATCAGAATCTCATCCTGAGCTCCATGGAAATTGAGTACCTCCAGGATTTTCCTGATGTCTCCCCTCTTTTTCGACCGTGTATAGAGCTTGCCATCAGAGAATGTGCCGGCACCCCCTTCCCCATAGCCATAGTTCGAGTCAGGATTGACAACCTGCTCCCGGTGGATGGCAGAAATATCCTTCTTCCTGTCATTTACTTTTTTTCCCCTTTCCAGGATAATCGGTTTAAACCCCAGTTCAATGAGATGCAGGGCTGCAAATAAACCGGCCGGACCGGCACCAACAATAACAACAGGCTTTTTATTCCCGACGTAGGGATAATTGAAATGTGGTTTGCTTAATGGCTCAGGTATCTCATCGATGTAAACTTCGAGCGAAAGATTTATTCGTATCCGGGAATTTCTTGCATCAATCGAATGCCGGATGATCCTTATCTGAATTATCCGGTCCTTGTCTACTTTCAGGGCAAATGAAACTACGCTTTTGAGTTGCCCTGGTTCCCCTGCTTCAGCAGGAGTTACGGATACATTAAGCTCCTTCTTCATCTCACAAAACTTTTGTTAAGCAGCAATTCAAAGGTACCATCCGCAAATAAAACAACCTTGCAGTACCTGCTGCATCCTTTTATATGAACATAAGCCCGAAGATGTTTCATCAGAATACAAAAAACAACAGTGAAATACTTTGCGGATCAAACATTATCCGGGAACAAAACATCCCTAATTGTAATTGTTTGTCTTCAGCTGAGCTACAACCAGCATGGCAGCTTTCAATCAGCTATTCAAAATAAAAAATCAGGGAAAAGATATTGGAATTTACTTTCTCCAATACATAGCCATAATAAGGCAGGGAATAGTCCGTGCTTTGGGTGGCATCATGCCTTATCAGGTTATTCAATCCATAGGAAAACTTAAATTCGCCGGTAAACCTGAAAAAAGGGAAGTATGTATCCAGACCAAATGCGATCTCGGCGTAATATCCGTTTCTCTTCAGATGCAGCACACTCTCAGAAATCCTTTTGTTTTCCAGATCCCTGCGGTAAGCCCCCCCTCCATAAATATACGGCCTGAAATTCCCGTGCCTCAGTCCCTTGTACCTGAAGCCTACCGGAAGATCTATATAGGCAGAGGGCGTGGTAAGGTATCTTTCATAGGAAATTGTAGGATAAAGTATACCCCCTACATCAGATTGCCTGATGGATTGATCAATATTCTCAGTAAAAATCAACTGTCTGCTACCCAGAGACATACCAGGGGTGAAACGAAAATCCACGCCATCATTCATCCTCAAATTCAAAACACCTCCGACAGTAAATCCGGGTTTCAAAGGAAAACATTCCACACGATAGGCCTGAACTCCCTGGTAATAATAGGCTGCCTGCAAATCCAGTCCGGGATTCTGGGTGAATACAGGGTTATTCAAAACACTGGTATAATGCTCAAACCTGTAGTCCATTGTGTTGGCACCCAGGTAGAAACCAAAATGCAACAACCTGTCATCAAATCGCGAAAGATTCTGATCACGGGTCAACTGTGCAGACAAAGGGGAATTAATACCTGACAATACAAGCAAAAATACGACCAAAAAAACCCTGATCCTGTTTCTCATTCCACAGTTCTGTTTATACTTAAACTACACCATCATTTTCAGAAAAAACCCAGGTTTGCCTTATCCTGACACTTTTCACCTGGTTCATAATTTCTTCCCAATATAAATGGATGCTATTCCAAAGGTTAGACGAAATTCGGTGATTTGTACAAACCCGGATTCCCTCATAAAGGTAATGAATTTTTCTCCATCCGGAAATTCCTCGACAGATTCAGGCAAATAAGTATATGCCGATTTATCTCCGGAAATCAGCCGTCCGAACCATGGCATCAGATTTTTTGAATAGAATCTGTAGCCAAACCTCACAATAGGATTCCGTGGATTAGAAAATTCAAGTACACATAGAGAACCTCCCTGTTTCAGCACCCTGAACAACTCATCCAATCCGCGGGACAGGTTTTCAAAATTTCTGACACCAAAAGCAACCGTGGCAACATCAAAGCTTTGATCAGGAAAGTGAATGTCTTCCGAATCACCAGTCATCAGGCTTATTCTTTCCTCCAGTTCCATTTTCCGGATCTTTTCCTGACCTACGGCTACCATCTCACTGGAAATATCGATCCCGGTTATTTTCCGGGCACCTGTTTTCATGGCAGCAATGGCAAAATCACCTGTCCCGGTGGCAACATCCAGTATTGTTTCGGGAGAACAGCCTGAGATCAGCCTGATAGCTTTTCGTCGCCATATTTTATCAATACCGAATGAGAGTGTATGATTTAGGAAGTCATACTTCGGTGCAATACTATTGAACATGGCAGCAATCTGCTCCTTTTTACCGGCTGTAGAATCCCTGTATGGTTTTACTTCTCTCATTCAAAATCATCTATTGTTCCACTCACCATTCCTTTGTCCACGAATCCCATTGACTCGTCATCAATCCGGATTTCGCCCTTTGTGACGTGGCCCAGTGTCATAACCGGAATCTTTCGGTCAAAAAGATAATCTACAAAATCATCTTCTTTTTCTTTGGATACAGTGACAACATATCTTCCCATCGATTCCCCAAAAAGGAATGCGTCACTTCTGATCTCTGCATCTGTAATGATGTCGAATCCCAGGTCGTTGGGCAAGGCATTTCGCAAAAGGGTAAAAAAGAGTCCTCCGATTCCTACAGGGCTTGCGGAAATAACCAGGTCGTTTTTTATGACCTCCTTCATCACTTCCGACAGACGGCTTTCGGTAGAAAGGCTGAACTTCATCAGCGGCCAGTCTTTAATTTCATGATAGAATTCAAGATATTCTGATGCATTGATATCATTGTAGGAGCGACCAACCAGCAAAAGGTTGTCTCCATTTTTTCTGAATCTTGGCGGAAGGAGATTCTCCCTGCTTTTGAGTTTTCCAAAGAGACTGATTATAAGTGTAGGCGGGACAAATCCACCATCACCTGAATAATCATAATGTAATTTTCTTTGCGAAAATTTCAGGTTAAAATTCTTGGCAGCAACATCAAGGCCAAGCCTTGCCGCCATAACCATCTCCTGTGCAATAGGGTTGGCAAATTCAACATGGTTCATGAAACTACTGATAGAAATCGGTTCCGCTCCGTAACAGACCAGTCTCCTGACCGCTTTGGCAACCAGAATCTGGGCAGCATCAAAAGGATCAACTGCCAGGCGGCGATGGTCGGCATAAATCGTGAGGGAAAATAATTTTTCATCATCGTCCAGCTGAAATATGCCTGAATCCTCATAGTCCTCAGCTCCAACCATGGAAGGATCCGGGTCGGGAGCTGCAAATTCATTGAAAATGTTAACGGGGGAAAGATGAGGAATGGCTAGCATTGAATAAATTACACTCTGCAGGTCTTCCGGTTCGGAAATCTGATCAATAATAAAAGGTTTCGGACTGTTTTCACTCATTTCCATGATCTGTTTTTTTAACAAAGATAATGGAATAGATGAAATGAGCGTGATGGAGATCACTGGTTGAGATGATTTCAACGGCATACTTATTGCGGGTGACGACATTAATGCAAACTACCGGCACATGAAAATAAACCCTGATCATCCATATCGAATATTTTAGGGAACTTGCCGGAAACACCTTTCTTTTTTCTATTTTAGCCTGATAAAACAAACACAATATGCCAAAAATCGCGCTCATCACCGGTGCAACTTCAGGGATCGGAGCTGCCACCTCCCATCTCCTGGCTGCCAACGGATTTGACCTGATTCTTACAGGACGGAGAAACAAACGGCTGGTCGAACTGGAGCACCTACTATCCTCAAATTACAAAGCAAAATGTTTGCTCCTTTGTTTTGATGTCAGAAAATTGGAACAGGTTCATAATGCCCTCGATTCACTCCCGGAAAACTGGAAAAACATAGATGTGCTGATTAACAATGCCGGACTCGCTGTTGGACTGGACACAGTTGACAATGGTGAAATTGACGATTGGGAAAGAATGATCGATACAAATGTCAAAGGATTGCTTTATGTATCAAGAAAGGTAACCCCCTGGATGAAAGAACGGAAAAAAGGCCATATCATCAACATATCGTCCCTTGCCGGCAAAGAAGCCTACCCCATGGGGGGCGTTTATTGCGGAACAAAACACGCCGTCCAGGCCATATCACATGCCATGAGAATAGAATTGCTTCCTTACGGAATAAAGGTGGGAACCATTGCGCCCGGGATGGTCGATACTGAATTTTCAAATGTCCGGTTCAAAGGCGATGACGAACGGGCAAAAGGAGTGTACCGCGGCATGACTCCGCTTTCTCCTGCAGATATCGCAGAGACAATCCTCTTCCTTATCACACGCCCTGCCCATGTTAACATAGATGATCTTCTGATAATGCCCTCAGCACAGGGTTCTGCCCGGGATGTATACAGGTTGCCCCAACCTTGAAAAAAGGCAACGATTTAATACTATTTTTGTCAAAAAATTAGAAAATGAAGATTGAAGTATCCAATGGGGAAATTGCCGATAAACTGACTATTCTGGAGATCAAACTAGAGAAAATTAAAGAGGAAGGGAAACTGACCAACCTGAAGAATGAATACGAAGAGGTCAACAGTTCCATGGGTTCTATCATGGAAAAATCTCACCCTTTGTACCGCAGGCTGTATGAAGTAAATTCCCGCTTATGGGAAATTGAGGACCATATCCGGGACCTTGAGCGAGCCAGGGATTTTGGAGACGATTTTGTCCAGACTGCTCGTTCTGTGTATTTTGTCAACGATGAGCGCTCCGAGGTAAAACGTAAAATAAACGAGGTTACCGGATCAAAGCTTTTTGAGGAAAAGAGTTACGAAGAATACAAATGAGCACTTCCTATATTAATGACCAGACTTCAGAAAACCTCAACCTTTAAATCTAACTGAATTGAAGAAAGTATTGGTTTTCAGGCTCTCTGCCATGGGCGATGTTGCGCTGACCGTCCCAGTTATCCGCAATGTAATTGAATCCAACAGCGAACTGCACATTACCTTGGTAACAAGGTCCTTTTTTGCTCCTTTCTTTTTTGGAATACCAAGGGTAAAATTATATTTCCCTCACCTTGAAGGAAAACACAAAGGGATTAAAGGACTATACAGGCTTTTCAAAACGCTTAGGGGAATGGGGCCTTTTGAAGAGGTAATTGATCTGCACTCTGTTCTGCGCACAAACATGTTGTCCTTTTTATTCAGGGTAAGCGGCACTCCTGTATTCTCCATCAATAAAGGCAGAAGTGAGAAAAACCGGTTGATACGAACCAAAAAAATCACCTTCCTGCCTCTCTCCATTCAAAGATATGCAGATACATTTAACAAGGCCGGCATTGAAACGCATATAGGGAAAGCGCCTTATATAGATTACTCGACAGAAGCATTTCAAAGTGCAAGAAGCTTCCTCCTTGGCAAAATACCCGAAAAGGAATACCTTAAAATCGGGCTCTCCCCTTTTGCAAATACAGAACCCAAAATCTGGGGAATAGAAAATTTCAAAGAATTGATTTCACTGATTAACAGCAATCACAAAGCAGTGTTTTTCCTTTTTGGAGGCGGAGAAAAAGAAATCAAACTTTTAAAGCAGCTTGAAAAACACAGTGAAAACGTTCACCTGGTTGCAGGCAAATTTACCCTTTCGGAAGAGATTGCAATGATTCGCATGCTCGATCTTATGATTGCCATGGACTCCTCCAATATGCACCTTGCCTCGCTTTCAGGCGTTAGAACAATTTCCATCTGGGGTGGCACCCATCCGGCATTTGGATTCTCAGCCATCGACCAGCCCGAAGATTACCACATTCAGCCGCCGGAAGGTATTTTAACCTGCCGACCCTGTTCCGTGTTCGGTGGAAAACCCTGTATCTTCCCCACAATCAGGTGCATGGAATTGATAAAAGCACATGATGTTTATGAAAAACTGGTCAAGCTCAATGTGCTGACACAAAAGAACCAGAAGAGCTGAAAAATTAACCTGTCCGTGTTTTACATTATCAAATCCCGCAAAGGTCAGATGACTGGTTCTGCCTCAGGTTTATTGTGGGTTAAACTGTGATCTGAACATCTTTTTAAGATTATTCTTTCTCCTGCGGAATGCCTTGTTGCGCCGGTCAAACTTCAATAATATACCAGTTGATCTTTCTGCAGTCTCACCGCACAGCGCGGCATAATCTGCAGCAATTAACCGCAGGGTCTCCTCATTCGTATCCAGCTGGCGGAAATTCTGTATCCCCATTTCAAAATTTACCGGTGAAAATTTCATCCTGTTAAGATCTACAATGGCAAAATGATATTTGAGTCCAACACTTTTTATTAGCGTATTACCGGGGGAATAATCCAGGTGGTAAATACCTTGCTGATGCAAGTTAAGCCATGTAAATCCCACCCACTGATGCAGAATATTCTTTTTGTCCGGAATCAAATCGTTGAGTACATCCCGTAAAGTAAAATCTGCGCGGTAATTCAGGGAAACATAATAACTTTCACTCAGCCGTCCTCCTGCCAGGCATTCGACATAAGCAACAGGACCGGGTGTGGAAGCCCCGGCATCAGCGAATCGCAAGGCATTCTGAAATGAGCGTGCTGCCTTTGATCCCCTGAAATATACATAGGCAATGCGGTTCACAGGATTGGGAACCTTAAAGGATTTTACATTCAATTCAACACCCTGTTCCTCAAAAACTTTTACTTCATTCCTGTCCTTGAAAATTGTTTTCCCATGAGCCGGGAAAAAATCCGGAAGATTCTTTACCCATCCCTCCAGGGACTCAAAACCTGGTGCAATCTTATATCTTATTTTTTTAAACATTGTTACTTACTTCCACACTGAGTTTTCTACTTAATGCATAAATCCCTGCTGTCTCAGAACCTCCAAAAGCATGCCTGAAAATAGCTCATTGTCAGCTTTTTTATAACGGACATCTGTAAATACCTGTGCCAACGTTTCTTTTTGATTTTCAGACACAAATTTAATGTTCTCAGGCAATTTCTCTTTCAACGCATACAACCGGTCAATATCATCAACCGAATAATTCCTGTAAGTCTCATAGTGCACTACTGCCTCTGCTCCAAGACGATCGGCAAGCGGTGGAACCTCTGCCGGCCAGCCAATGGTTACAGTGGTAACCGGTACCACACCAGCCGGGAGACTGAGTACTTCAATTACTTTTCCTGCCAGGTAGGTTGTTGTCCCAAGGTAACAAATGCCCAGTCCCAGGCTTTCAGCAGCAATGCAAACATTTTGCGCTACCAGGAGAGCATCAATGGATGCTGTGAAAAAAGAGAGGAAATTATCATAACCGGGTTCAGCCTTGTTATGTTTACACCAAAGATTAAACCTGTTGAAATCAGCACAAAAGGTCAGAACCACTGGAGCATTCTCTACCATCGGCTGGTTAAAATGACATCCTGACAGCTTCTTCTTCATCCCGGCATCCCTGCTGACTATTATACTGTAAACCTGCATATTGCCGGTCGTAGAGGCACGGCATCCTGCATCCAGTATGCGTGAGAGAAGTTCATCCGGTATATCATCCTCCTTATACTTCCGGATAGTGCGGTGCCCTAACAGTATTTCCAGCATATAATCGGTTTTATTGCAAAGATACATGCAATCCTGAAGTATTTTGGATTTTCGAATTTCGAATGTGCATTTTTAGAACCCCGAATGTGATATCTGAAATTTAAAGGGTCAGAAAATCCTGAAAATCTTCTGACCCCCCTTCTCCATTCTTGCCCGGAGGCTCACGGGTCTCCTTATTTCTTAAATTCAATTTTAAAGGTTATCACAGGCCATTCAGGCAATCTGGTTGGCTTGGTAACAACAAGTGCCTCTGCTTCCTGTTTCCAGGAAAGTTCATCTTTGCAGCCCAGTATCCTGACTGTTGAAATTTCTTTCGAAGAAAGCCTGGCATTTCTACCCAGCGAGACGATCTTAATATCTGAAACCGGCATCCCCATGCAGAAAGCATAAAGAATATCACCTTTCATGGTGAACCTTATATCACCTGACTCATAGGGCCTTACATCCTTTAATCCTCCAAATCGGCTTTTTTCCTGTTGTTTGATGGTAGTGGGCCCCTCGCCGTATCTGATCCATGGGCGTGTCCCGTAAATACCTTCCCCGTTTTCCGGCATCCAGGCTGCTATTTCATCCAGTATGTTCATTACATCCTGTTCAAGGTCTCCCTCCGGTGTCTGGACAACATTGAGCAGCAGGTTTCCGTTTTTGCTAACAATATCAACCAGCATTTGTATCACCTGGGTACCGGTCATGTATTTCTGTCCGGTTCGGTAATACCAGTCCCCTATCGAAGTATCAGTCTGCCAAGGATATGGACTGATCGAATCCATTGCTCCACGCTCAAGATCCTGAACCCAGCGGCCTTCAGAGGCACGCAATTTTGCAGTATAAACTACCTCTGGCTTTTCCCCGTTCTTTGCCATACCCTGGTTGTAGAAATGAGCGAGCATCGTCCTTCCCACTTCACCGAAAGGCAACTCACTGTCTGAATATAACAAATCAGGATGATAATTGTCTATCAGCTCAGTAATACAGGACAGCCAGTTCTTCTGATTTTCAGGGTTATTTGTAAGCCAGGCCTTGTCATCAGGGGAAGCCTGGGGATGATACAAATCTTCGAATGTCGGGTTGGTCCCATCATAGCGGACACCTGCCATCGGACCGGTTTTGTCGGCACCCCGGCTCGACTGAAACCAGGTATAACTGGCACCAAGATGCTCGGAGACACCAAAGCGCAATCCTTCTTTCTTCGCTGCCATCTGCCACAATCCTACTACATCCTTTTTCGGACCCATGTTCACTGAATTCCACTTGTGTATTTTTGAATCCCATAGAAAGAAATTATCATGGTGTGTCGCCATACTAACAAAATATTTGGCTCCAACCTTTTTATACAATGCCATCAGTTTTTCAGGATCCCATCTTTCCGCCTTCCAGAGCGGGATAATGTCCTTGTAACCGAACTTGGAAGGATGTCCATAATGTGCAACGTGGTATTTATAATCATTGTCATTCTCCAGGTACATTTTTTTGGCATACCAGTCACCCTGACGAGGTACTGCCTGCGGACCCCAATGTGCCCAAATACCAAATTTTGCATCCCTGAACCAGTCGGGATAACTGTACTGCCTGAAAGAGTCGGGCGACGGTCCGAATTTTTGCGCAAACAAACTACTGAATGACAGAACCATACAAACAACCAGAAGAACGAAATACCTTTCTTTTCCTGAATTTATAGTTCTCATCTGAACTGGATTTATAGTTGTTATTAACTTGAAATAACTGGATGCATTTATTTGGCTAATTCGCCGGACTCCGGATTCTGCTTTGCCAGAACAATCTGGTCCAGGGGCCTGTCAAAATCCAGCCTGGCAACCAGCACTGTATTGGCCATTTCGTTAACAGGCAGATTTCTGAGCCGAAGAAAAGGCTGTTGGGAGGCATGGTCGCTGGGGCAAACATTTACAAGGCAGTCGATTGGAGTGCCATCATTCAGCAAAGTGGCCCTGACCGGCAATACATTGACTGGCTTAAGCTTAAGGCCGTTACCGGCAGGAATCTTATTTAAATGAACATACAGAGTATTGTCCCTTTGGGTTGAAATTACTCCCGGGATATTAACGCTGTCGTTGTGGTTTCCGACATCCTGAAATGACTGATCTACCGATTTCTTCCACTGACCAATTCTTTTCAGGATAAGAGCAGCCTTTTGGGGAATTACTCCTTCCCCGGTCGGACCAACATTCAGCAAGTAGTTGGCATCCCTGGCAAGATATCTGTCGATACTGCCTATCAGGTGCCTGTCTGAATAATAATCCTCATCCTTTTTGAATCCCCAACTCTCCATTCCGACTGATTGACAGGCCTCAACAGGTTTATCAAATCTTTTTGCCTCCGAAGCTGCGTTATCGTAATCACGTTCCGGTGTACCAAAGTCTCCGTCATCAAATCCGCGGTTGTTGATAACGGCCTTAGGCTGAAGCTTACGAATCATCTCATTAA
>CAZDLO010000040.1:0-14809 GCA_964506325.1 uncultured Tangfeifania sp. | reverse complement strand
AGAACCCATGAATTTCACCATAATTGGTACAAAGTTCCTTCACCTGTTCCCTGAGGAATATCATGTATTTGTCCCAGTCAGGGGTATCCTTTGGCTGAGGTGGCAACTCATGGTGCCTGCCCATGTTGGGGTAATTGGGATGGTTCCAGTCGGCGATGGAGTAATAAAGGCACAATGGCAATTTTCGCCTGTGACAGGCATCTGACAGCATTCCGATTACATCTTTTCTGTAGGGGGTGTTCATTGTATTAAACCTGGTCTGCCGGCTGTCCCACAGGCAAAAACCATCATGATGTTTGGTGGTGATTGTAATGTATTCCATACCTGACTCCTCCATCAGGTCAAGCCATTCCTCCGGATTGAATTTTTCAGGATTCCATTGACCAGCAAGTTTTACATATTCTTCCCTGGGCACCCTGGCCCTCCATTGATGCTGCTCGTGCCAACCGGGTATGGAATACAAACCCCAATGAACAAACATTCCGTAACGCCTGGAGAAAAACCAGTCACGCCCGTCACCAAATCTTGGTATCCCAGATGATTGTTCCTTACTCCCGGAATCAGGCAATTTTCCGGCCAATGCAACTGCGCTCAATGGAACAAAGGGTGCCAGGGAGAGCGCAGCAGTCGATTTTATCAGTTCTCTGCGTTTCATGGAATATTAACAGATTAGGTATGCTTTTTCATTGATAACATTGACATTCAATTCTTATTATCTCAAAATACTGACAGTCAAGTAATTAATAATTTTCAACATGCAGCCATTCAGCAAAACCGGAATGAATTCATACAGGATTCTACAACACTTGTATCCGCTTATTCCCTGCAAGCTATTCACCCCGGATGGAATGTGAAACAGGTCAATATGCGGCTACCTGGGAAACAGCATCCTGTATTTCTTAATATTTTACCTTTATTTTCAAGGCCCCTGGAATTTCTCTTTCAGAGGCTACAATAATATACCCCCCACCGCTTCCGGAAGTTATAGCGCCGGGATAAAACGGAAACCAATTGCTTTCCAGTTCTTCCAAAACCCAGTCAGGCACGGTGTTGGGAAGCATCTTCCTCCAGCAAAGAAATGTTTGTTTCATTCCTTCTCCCAGTTTTTGAATATTGCGTTCTTCAATTCCCTCCCAGCACAATTCGCCGGCTTTCCCGAGTCTCCCTACGTTTTCAACAGAAAGGAATTTCTCAACCAATGGGTTGTATCCTTCAGGGCGAGGTGACAGCGGAACAAGTTGCAACACACCGGACAACCATTCACAGGTGCCTGGATCGACAATTGATTCAATATGGCACGGCCAGAATTTCCCGTCATAATCCAGCCTGTTTGCACCCGGCAATAAAATCCCAAGCTGATCCTGCGAACCGGAAATATATTCTGAACCGGGCGGGTTCTCTGCACCAAAAAGAAGTTGGGCATTGCGAACCAGATCCCCGGCAGGGAAATTGTTCCCCCACAATTCCATGGCAATCTTTCGTGAACTTGTAGCCATCCCCGAACGGTCGCTGAAATCAATATCCGGGCAGATTTGTACTACAACACATGAGCCATGGTGAAATTGCGAGACCCATGGCTGGTCCATCCATCCACCTGCCAGGCACAAACGGTAAGGAATACCAAGATCCTTTTTTGACTGTGAGCTCGACCTTTCAGGAAGTCCTTCTTCAGGGATTCGTTCCAGCACAACCAATTCGACCTTGTTTTCATCGCAAAGGCGCTTTTTCCCTTCAGTATAACCATCTGAATTAACAACAAAATAATCGGGTTTAATGCGTTTCATATCCTCCTCAAAATCGAGCATACCCTCACCGGAAGCTACAAACGCTTCAGAAACGTATTTAACGGCTCCCACCATATAGGCTCTTTCGTCCTGAGAAAAGTATGGTTTTTTACCCTTTAACCGGAAGATGTTCTCGTCCTTGCCTATGCTAACATACAACTTCCCAAAATTCGATGCTGATTTAAAAAAGGCGACATGCCCGGCATGAAGTAAGTCATAACATCCGCTCACCAATACTTTTCTATTGTTCATGGATTATCCACATTAGTCCTACAAATTTTATCCACACGAATGCCGGGTTCTTGCTTTTTGAGGGTTGCCTATGGCCGTAGTCTTATCCCTCAAAAATAGCAGCAGTCCATCTATTGGGTGATTGCCGTAATTTCTCACCAGCTATTTTATGCCACCAGTAATAATTTGTGTCTTGATCCAATCGTAAGTTTCCTTCATCCCTGCTGCCAGTGGTAAACTGGGCTCCCAACCCAACAGATCGAGGATCATGGCATTATCACTGTTCCGACCGCGGACGCCTTTGGGAGCGTCAAGATCATAGGTTCTTTTCAGCTTGATTTCAGCAATTTTCTCAACAATACTGACAAGTTGATTTATTGAAACCATTTCACTGCTTCCCAGGTTGATTGGCTCAACTATATCGCTGTACATGATTTTAAGAATTCCCTCCACGCAATCGGTAATATACATGAAGCTGCGGGTTTGCTCCCCATCACCCCATATGCTAATCTCATCTTTCCCATACATTTCTGCTTCAAGCACTTTTCGGCACATGGCTGCCGGTGCCTTTTCACGGCCGCCATCCCAGGTTCCGTGGGGTCCGTAAACATTATGGAATCGTGCTACACGAGTATTTATACCGAAATCTTCACGGAAATGTCGGCACATTCTTTCTGAGAACAATTTCTCCCATCCATAGCCATCCTCGGCCTGGGCAGGATAAGCATCGGCCTCCTTCAAACCAGGATTGTGCACATCCTGTTGTTTGTCTCCATTGTAGACACAGGCTGAGGAAGCATAAAAGAAGCGATCAACACCGAGATCACGGGAAGCCATCAGCAAATGTGTATTGATTAAAACGCTCAGCATGCATTCGGCCTTGTGCTTTTCGATAAAACCCATGCCTCCCATATCAGCAGCAAGATTAAAAACCTCATTGAAACCATTCAGCGCTGTGTAGCAATTGTCTTTGATGTTAAGATCAAGGACAAGGTTATCAACATCTGCGTGAACCTGATACCATTGGTTCATTGGCTTCTTATCCACGCCACGAACGTCATGCCCCAAATCCTTCAGCTTTCTGGTCAGATGGCCACCGATGAATCCACCGGCTCCGGCAACAACAATTTTTTTCATGTGTAAGTAATTTGTTTTCTGTCTCCTCCATTGAATCGTATATAAGCGATGCTTATTTGCGCAGGCAAACGGGATGGAAATTCCGATTGATAAATTATCTGCCTGGACTTAGTTCCTATGAAATCATCTGCACTTTCAACTAACAAATACCGGGTGCTGAACAATCTCATACATACAAAGATTAACACAAAAACAATTCAAACAAATAGTCCGGATCAAGAAAAATAGCGCAAAGGTTTCCGCAAACCTTTGCATTAGCAAAAAATGTTGTTAAACACAACAATGAAGGGTTACTGATCTCTGCTGCACAAAATCCCGTGAGGCCTAATTTAACTGCTAATTGTCCAGTTTGAAGATCCTTTCCATTAATTGCCACTTTTCATCAGCAGTCGCTTCGGCTGAAGTCTGCTGAAACCTCGACACAAAGGCTTCCCATTCGCTTTGCTTCGGTTTTTCCGCAAGCTCCTTCATGGCTGCGTCATGATCGAATCCGGGGACGGTATCCATAATCATGAATAACTTGTTGCCTAAACAGTAAATTTCCATGTCAATAATTCCGGTTTCGCGCATTCCTGCTGTTATTTCAGGCCAGACAGCACCCTTGGCATGGACTTTTTTATATTCTTCAATTAGCCGTGGATCATCCTTGAGAGCCAAGGTTTTGCAATATCTTTTGAACAGACTTTCCATGTAGTATTTTAAATAGCTGGTTTTACTTAACTCCTCAACCCAAACATTCTTTCAAGGCCTTTCAAAGCAGCCAAAGTCTCAGTCTGCAAGGAATGCAAGCAGATGAACTACTATCTCATGCTTCATATCCAAGGTCTCCCCTCCCTGTTATCATGCCTTTATCTGATAACCTTTCAATGCATAATAGAGAATAAACAGGAACAATGGGATCGGGGTGAAGAAACCGGTTGACATCGTATAGTGATCTGAAATTAAACCCATTAAAGGAGGAAATAAAGCCCCCCCTACAATTGCCATTACAATGTAAGAGGAAGCTCTTTTAGTCTCTGAACCCAGATCTTTGATTCCAAGCGCAAATATGGTAGGGAACATTATGGACATAAAAAAGAAAATTGCATACAGGGAAATCAGGGATATCCAGCCAAAATTCAGGCTGACTACGGGTAGCAGAAGGACGCAAAGGGCAGAATAGATGGCCAGTATACTGGCGGGCTTGAAGTATCCCATCAGGAAACTGCCTGACATACGGCCGACCATGAACAGTGCAAATCCAATGGAAAGGAAGTAAGGTCCGTTTTTCACATCAAACCGCGGATACTGGCTTTCATCTGTGACAAAATTAATCAGGTAACTGAAAATTCCTGTCTGCGCAGCAACATAGCAAAATTGGGCTATGACTCCCAGTACAAAATGAGATTGCTTGATCAGGGGCTTGTCTGACAGAAAGCTATCCCCGTCATCCTCAATCGCAACATGATGTCCGGAATCCTCTTCGGAAATCTCGGGCAAAGGCATCCGCAAAAATATCATTGCTACAGCCAGTACAACCAATCCAATTATGGCCATAGGCAAAATCAGGGATGTCAGTTTTTCACCTACCACATTACTCTGATTGCCATAGATATACAAGCCAATCAGAGGACCAATAACCCAGGCAAGACCATTAAAGGACTGGGAAAAATTGATTCGCATGGCAGCTGAATCCTTAGGTCCAAGTTTAGTTGTATATGGATTGGCGGCTGTTTCAAGGGTTGCCAATCCACAGCCAAGCAGGAACAAACAACTCAGAAATATCCAGAATGACTCAAAGGAAGTTGTCCCTGCAATCAGCAGGGCACCGGTGCTAAAAAGCAGAAGCCCGAGGATAATCCCCTTTTTATAACCAAATCTCTTCATAAACATCCCTGCAGGTATTGCCATCCCAAAATAGGCACCATACAATGAGAACTGGATCAAACTTGACTCCGACTTTTTCAATTGAAGAATCTGTTGAAAATGTTTGTCGAGGGTATCTACCATACCGTGGGCCAATCCCCAGAGGAAAAACAAAAAAGTTATGAGGATAAAGGGGACTAGGTACTCTCTGGATGTTAGTTTGTGTTTGGTTTCCATAGTTCGAAATTAAGTTCCTTAATGATTTCTTCAGTTGCAGTCAGTATTGATTATATTTTCAAAAAGCTTTTCAAAAGTCACGAAACTATTCCGTTTTGCCAAATAAAACTTGCCTGGCACAGCATTGAGAAGCCAAAAAAATGTTGTGGAACATGTTTTCATTCCTCTGTTTCACTGCCTGGCCTCAATCCATATTGTTTTGTAAATTCATCCAACCAATTTTTGCATTTTATATGTCCAAGAGACACCTGTCGTTAAAAGATCTCGCCACAGAACTGAGCATCTCAATTTCAACAGTTTCCAGGGCGCTGAAGAACCATCCTGATATCAGCCCTGAATTGACCAGAAAGGTTCAGGAACTTGCAGCATCCAGAAACTATACTCCCAATCCCCTGGCCATGGGCTTACTGAAACAGGAGACGCACATGATCGGTGTTATTGTTCCTGACCTTGTAACGCATTTCTATTCCTCCATCATTTCAGGAATTGAGTCCTATGCAAAATCCATGGGACATTTCATTCTGCTGGCATCCTCCGGCGAATCGATGGAAAAGGAGATAGAATCAGTTTCTAATCTATTGAAAGCCAGGGTCGACGGACTTATTGTCTGCCTTAGCAGTGAGACAGACAACTATGACCATTTTAAACAATTAATCGAAAATGAAATTCCGCTGGTGTTCTTTGACCGCGTCTGTATGGCAGGAGAAGTTCCTGTTGTAGAAGTGGACAACAAAAATGCGGTAATTCAGATTATCGGGCATTTGCACGACAGGGGATACAAACGTATTGCCTTTATATCTGGTCCGGAGCACCTGAATATTTCAAAGGAAAGAGTCGAAGGCTATCTGTCCGGACTGAAGAATTCCGGATTAAAATTTGATCCTGAATTATTGCGTACCTGCAACATGCAAATTGAAGACGCTATCAGAATAACCAATGAATTACTTGCACTGCCTGATCCTCCAGACGCCTTTACCGGAATTAATGACCTGGTAATTTTTGCTGTGATGAAGGAGTTGAAAAAAAGGGGGTATAAAATACCTGAAGAGATTGGCTTAGTAGGTTTTGTGGATGAATTTCATGCCTCCTTTTCTTCGCCTGAACTTACTTCAGTTGTACACCCGACCAGGGAAATCGGGATAAAGGCGGCAGAACTATTTTTCAGGAGAAAGGAAGATCCTTCATTTGTGCAAAGTACTGTACTGCAGACGTCCTTGACATGCAGAGATTCTTCGGCCAGAAGGCACTAAAAGCATTTTGTTATATTTCGGATCATTCATTTTTTCCGAACCATTTGGCATTCCATTACGGATCTGTCAATATCCCCTCATCATCCCTGAAATAGCCTCAACTACACTATCCGCATTGGGTTTGGAAAAATATTCCCCATCGGTACCGTAGGCACCACGATGATCTTTGGCAGAAATAACCAGAGGCTTCTCATCCAGGGCAAAAAATGCATCATCCTGCTCAAGGATCTTTTGAAGCATGTACCCCGTGCCACCTCCGGGAACATCCTCATCCAGCAGGACAAGGCGATTGGTCTTTTGGAGGGATTTTGAAATAATATTCCCCGTATCGAACGGTGCGAGTGTCTGAACATCTATCAATTCGATGGATATTCCCATCGGCTTCAGTAAGCTAATGGCCTCCTGCGCAATAGACACATTCCAGCCATAGGTAACCAGTGTCAGATCAGTCCCCTCCGAAAGAATCTCCGGCATACCCAATGGCACACAATATTCCCCGATGTTTTCAGGAAGCATCTCCCGCACATAATATCCCTTCAAGGGCTCAACTACCAGGGCTGGTTCATCTCCCTTGAGGAGGGTATTGTAAAATCCTGCTGCCTGCGCCATATTTCTTGGCACACAAAGATGAATTCCTCTCATCGATCCAAGCAACATACTCATGGGAGAACCGGAATGCCACATACCCTGTAACTGATGCCCCCGGGTACGGATAATCAGGGGTGCAATCTGCCTTCCGCAGGTACGGTAGTTCAAAGTAGAAAGATCGTCTGCCAAAGTTGGAAGAGCATAAATGAGATAATCAAGGTATTGAATCTCGGCAATTGGTTTAAAACCCCTCAGGGCCAGGCCTATTCCCTGCCCGATAATGGTGGTCTCACGGATTCCGGTATCGAAAACGCGGTGAAGACCAAATTTCTCGGACAAGCCCCTGGTCTCCTGATTGACACCGCCTAAAACTCCTGTATCTTCTCCGAAGGAGAGCATCAACGGATATTTTTGCAGCAGCAGGTCAAAATTCCGGTTCAGTAGTTCTGATCCGGTTACCCATTCCGGATCGTTGCTGTAAATTACTTTTGGCAGATCTTTGGCAGAATTTTTTTTCGAATCTTTTGTCTGAGGAATACTGAACAACCTTTCCCCAATCTCTTCTGAATTCTTTATCCATGCCGCCAGCAGCTGGTCCTGCTCCTGGAGGGAGGAATTGCCTTTGATCGCCCGGTGCAAAGATCTTGCAAACCTGATAAACGCTTTCCTTGTTGGGTAAGCCGCTTTCAACAAAGCCCTTAACTCAGCCGGTTTGGTTGAAAACTGTTCATTACTATTCGCTGTGGAAACAACTATCTCCTTCAATGTACCACTCTCCGCTTCAAATCCGGCAACATAATTACGCCAGGCAAGGTCACGGGCGACTCTGGCCTCTTTAGACGCTTCCTCCTCGATCTGTATCAGTCCCTCCAAATTTGTAAAACCTTCTGAGAGTATCCACTCCTTGAATTTAACGACAGGATCAAAATCCTGCTCCCATTGCAACCGTTCGCCACTTTTGTAACGTTCATGTGAACCTGAGGTTGAATGACCCAGAGGCTGGGTCAATTCATCGATGTGAAATATAACCGGGATATGTTCTGACCGGCACAGGGCAATACCCTCCTCAAAAGTCCTGACCAAGCAAGGATAATCCCAACCTTTGCACGAATATATTTTGCACCCAGGGTCGTTAAGATCGGCTTCAAATCCTTTCAGGGCTTTGGAAATGCTCCCTTTGGCTGTTTGCAGATCTACCGGAACACTTATGCCATAACCATTGTCCCATATCGCCATCGCCAGTGGAACCTGTAAAACACAGGCAGCATTAATGGTTTCGAAAAACATCCCTTCGGAGGTACTGGACTCTCCAATGGAGCCAAATGCAACCTCATTACCTGTGATCTTGCCAGTTGTAAATGGGGCAAATTCAGGATGATTCCTGACAAGCTTTGACGCCTGAGCCAAACCCAAAAGGCGCGGAATCTGGCCGGCGGTTGGAGAAAGATCAGCAGCAGAATTTTTCATCAGGGCCAAATCTTTCATCTCCCCGGAAGGATTAATATTGGCAGTTGAATGATGATTGTTGAAATTCCTTCCTCCGGTAGATGGATTGTTGATGGTATTGGTATCCCCGAAAAGTTGGGAAAAAAATTCTGTCGGCGTCATCATCCCGGCAGCAAGCATAAAAGTCTGATCACGATAGTAACCTGAACGCCAGTCTCCTACGCGAAAATTCTTGACATAGGCTACCTGAGCCAGCTCCTTTCCATCTCCAAAAATACCAAATGGAGCCCTGCCCAGGTGCACCTCCTTCCGGCCCAGAATACTGAGTTGCCGGCTGAGATAGACGGTATAATAATCCTTCAGGACACTCTTTTTGGAAAACCCATCTTGATTTAAAGACACTTTCAAACTCATCCACAAAAATTAACTGACAACATACAATGCATGACAGTACTTTTAAACGAGAATGAGTGAGATATGTTATAAAAAGCGGCATAAAAAAAACCGGAGAATAGATTTCTTCCGGTTTTCCAAAACAATATTGCTGATTCTGAATTATCTTGTTTTGCCGTAGAGTGGTCCGTAAGTAGCACATGCACGGTAATCCGAACCCTCCTTCTCCATTCCGAAGGCACTCCATGCTGCAGGACGGAACATCTTACTTTCCGGCACATTATGCATACAAACAGGTATTCTCAGCATTGAAGCCAGGGAGATCAGATCAGCACCGATGTGGCCATAGCTGATAGCCCCGTGATTAGCTCCCCAGTTGGCCATTACGCTGTAAACATCCGTAAAAGCGCCTTCTCCGTTCACTCTCGGAGCAAACCAGGTGGTTGGCCATGTCGGGTTAGTTCGCTCATCCAGCGTCTTGTGAACATCATCCGGAAGATCAATGGTCCATCCTTCTGCAATTTGAAGTACGGGTCCAATTCCCTTTATCAGGTTCACACGACTCATCGTCACCGGCATCTCACCTTCAGTCTTGAAGTGTGAGGAGTAACCGCCTCCGCGGAAATATCCAAGATCGGCAGGTGCCCAGTCTGTTGCATCCAGGCAGGCTTTTGCTTCCGCCTCTGAAATTTCCCAGAAAGGCTTCATTAACGACTGACCGTCCTGCTTTTGCTTGCCGGTCGCATCCAGGGTGGTTGAACCTGAATTTATCAGGTGGATGATACCTCCGGATGCTTTTCCTGACAGTTTTTTACCGGTAACACGCTCAACAGCGTCCGGGCTCCAGTAAGTGCGAACATCAGAGAATATCTGGGCTGTGTTTGTCAATAAATGGCCAAACAACATAGCTACACCATTCAAAGAGTCATTTTCGGTGGCAAAAACAAAGGCCTCGCGAATGCCGTTCCAGTCGAAGGAAGAGTTAAGGATAGCCTCCATGAAATCACCGTTGGGAAGGTGATCTGTCCACTGTCGTTGTCCCTGGAATCCACCCATGATGGCATTGTGTCCCAATGCTTCTTCTCCAAAACCTATCTCTTTCAATTTGGGGTTTCCTATCATCAGGTCTCTTGCGGAAAGTGTCATTTTCACAACCATCTCCCACTCCCAGTCTTTGCGTTCGCGGGAAGCCTGTTTTTCAGGGGCATTGTAATCTTTCCCCTCTTTGCAGTTCTTCTTCACCCAGGCCAGTGCCTTTTCATATTCGGCATGATCATAAATACCTTGCTCGGCACGGCGGACAAGTTCCGACATGTCAATCACCTCAGTACGTACGCCCAAATAATCAAGTAAAAATTCCTGGTCTACATACGAACCTGCGATACCCATCGACATTCCGCCAAGTGACAGGTAGGATTTATTCTTCATTTGTGCTACTGCAAGACCTGCTTTGACAAACCTTAAAATCTTTTCCTTCACATCTCCGGGAATGCTCATATCCTTTTTGTCCTGAACATCATGCCCATAAATCCCAAACGCAGGAAGGCCCTTCTGGGCATACCCTGCCAGGGCGGCAGCCAGGTATACTGCTCCCGGCCTTTCAGTGCCGTTGAAACCCCATACAGCCTTCGGGATCAATGGATCTGTATCCATTACCTCAGTGCCGTAGCACCAGCAGGGAGAAACGGTTAGTGATACTCCAACTCCTGAACGGGCAAACTTCTCCGCACACATGGCAGCCTCAGCAACTCCGCCAATGGTTGAATCGGCAATGACGCATTCGATTTTTTCACCATTGGGAAACCTGAGATTTTCAGTGATAAGTTGCGCAGCCGCCTGTGCCATATCCATCGTTTGCTTCTCAAGAGATTCTCTTACACCCCGCAGACGTCCGTCAATAACGGGCCTGATTCCTACTTTGGGCAGTTCTCCAATCAATCTGTTCGTAGCCATTTTTAGTTGATTATTAAAGTAATAATATAATAGAGTTTGAAAAATAAATACAAATTACAATAGTTCCAATTATCCGTTTGGCAGTCAATATTCATGCTTACAAGTCAGACATGCCACAATACCTCTCCATTAAGAAGAAGGTTCCAAAGCATGGTTTTCCATACTTTCCTTCGCGTGAACCGCAAATTTAACAACTTTAGAGGATACAAGCACCAGGGAAATTCCAAAAAGTAGAGTCCCCATTCTTTATTCTCTCATTTTTGCCTTAACTTACTAAAAGCAATCTGCCAGAAAAGATAAAATGACAAGCCCATCCATATTCCTCTGCTGAAATTCAGGAAAGAAGTAAAGGATCCAACTTCACTGGCAGAAGTCCTACCCTATAAAAATCCAAAAAAGGATGAAAATGCCTTCCATAGAAAAGTTTGCCGAATACATATCTTTTTAAAGATCTGCCTGAATCCATTGAAATGAAATTACCCTCGAATTGAAGTATGAGAAAAAACATCAAACAACGGGACATTTCCGATTGTGGAGCTGCCTGCCTTGCCTCTGTTGCGGCTCACTTCAAGCTAGGTATTCCGGTGTCCAGAATCCGGTTGATGGCAGGCACTGATCAACAAGGAACCAGTGCCTGGGGACTCATAAAGGCCGCAGGGAACCTTGGGTTTTCAGCCAAGGGAGTAAAGGGCAGAATTGAAGATCTCCATACTGTCAATTGCCCTGTGATCGCACATGTTATTTTGAATCAAACCCTGCTTCATTTTGTCGTAATCTATCATCTGAAACCTGGTCGTGTAGATTACATGGATCCTGCTGATGGTGCGATGCACAAATTATCTTACAAGGAGTTTAATGATATCTGGACAGGTGTGATTATTCTTCTTTCCCCGGGTCCTGATTTTCAACCAAAAGACCTTACAATCCCTGTCTGCAAAAGGTTTGTTTCCTTGCTCAGACCGCACCAGGTCATTCTGCTTCAGGCACTTCTGGGTGCAATAATATACACGGTTCTTGGATTATCAACTTCTATTTATATTCAGAAAATTACTGATCTCGTTTTGGTGGATCGCAATACCAGTTCATTGAATCTTCTGAGCATGACCATGTTGATCCTGATTCTATTCCAGGTATTCATTGGAATAACAAAAAATTTTCTGGTATTGAAAACAGGACAAAAAATCGACACCACTTTGATCCTCGGATACTACAATCATTTGCTAAAACTGCCTCAATACTTTTTCGACTCAATGCGGGTTGGGGAAATCATTTCAAGAATAAATGACGCAGTGAAAATCAGGGCATTTATAAATGACATAGCCATATCATTGCTGGTCAGCCTCTTTATCGTAGTCTTCTCTTTTGGATTAATGTTTATGTATAGTTGGAAACTTGCCCTGATCGTATCGGCCATCATCCCGATTTATGGAGTTATATATTTCATTTCCAACAAACTAAACAAAAAAGGAGAGCGCAAACTGATGGAAGATTCAGCTGAACTGGAAAGTCAGTTGGTAGAATCACTCAATTCTGTCAGGACGATAAAAGAATTTGGTTTGGAAAAATATTCCAACCTGAAAACAGAGACCAGGTTCGGGAATTTGCTCAAATCAACATTCCACTCCTCAACCAACAGCCTGTTCACTTCTGCAGGAACGGAACTAACAAGCAGGGCAATGACCGTGATTCTGTTATGGATTGGCGCATTTTACGTCGTTAAGCAAATAATTACACCGGGCGAATTATTATCCTTCTATGCTATTGCGGTCTATTTTACCGGACCTGCATCTAACCTGGTTGGAATGAATAAAGCAGTCCAGAATGCCTTGATTGCAGCTGACAGACTCTTTGAAATTATGGATCTGGACCAGGAGGCCAATGAAAACAAACCTGAATTCCCTCAGGAGAAGAATGGTGACATAGAATTCTGTGATGTAAATTTTACGTACGGCACAAGGAATGATGTATTTAATCGCTTTACATTTAGTATTAAGAAAGGAAAGATTACGGCAGTTGTGGGTGAAAGTGGTTCAGGTAAATCAACCATGGTGTCCCTTGTACTAAAACTGTATCCGCTGCTCTCAGGTAATATCTCAATTGGGGGAACTGACATCGATAGCTATTCAACTGTAAGTCTTAGAAAACAAATAGGAGTCGTACCACAGCATATGGATATGTTTGCAGGCACGCTGGCTGAAAATATAGCCATCGGTGAGGCAACTCCGAACCAGGAGAAAATAAGGGCCATAATGCACTCCCTGGGGATGCAGTCTTTTATTGAAAAACTCCCTGACGGATATAATACAAGGATCGGTGAAAATGGCGCATCCCTCTCGGGTGGTGAAAAACAAAGAATTGCTATCGCACGGGCACTTTACCGTGATCCCGAAATATTACTGTTTGATGAGGCAACATCTTCCCTCGACAACGAGGCTGAACAATTTGTTCAGGAAACTATAGACCGGTTAAAAATAAAAGGGAAAACAATTCTTGTTATTGCACACCGGCTAAGTACTGTGATCCAGGCAGATCACATAGCCGTAATGGAAAGGGGGACTATCGTAGAGGAGGGCACACATCCATATTTGTGGCAGAAAAAGGGCAAATATTATGAGATGTGGCAGAAACAATTACCCTTTCCTGGAAAAATCGAAGCAATAAATAATACTTACCGAAATCAGGAGATCTATCATGAAGCTAACTGAGCATTTTGAGCGAATAAAAAAAATGAACCAGCTTATCAGAACTGGTCAAACAGGAACGCCTGCAGAATTTTCCCTTATGATTGGTATCAGCACAAGCCATCTTTTCAGGTATCTCAGTGAAATTGAACATTATGGTATGGCCATCAGATACAGCCGGTCACTGAAAACTTATTTCTACAATGACAACAAGGAATTGCTGGTAAGCTACTCCCTAAAAGTGATCAATGCCAATAGCTGTAAGGAAATACTGCAAGGGTAAATCCTACAACTCCTTGATCATCCTGGATATAATATCCCTGAATTTTTCTACATCCGTATCAGGTATAACCTGAAGTAGTTTTGCTTCACATTCCTGCCTGCTTTTTTCAATTTCAGAACGGATTTTCTTACCGTTTTCTGTCAGACAAAGGGTTATTGCTCTTCGGTCGGATTTATCAATATTTCGGTCCAGATAACCATCTACAACCAGTTTCTCAATAACCCTGCTAATTCTTGAGGGTGACAAACCCATGTTTCTGGCCAACTCCGGACTATTGATTCCCGTGCATTGATCAAGCGAACTAAAGAAAAGCAATTCAGATTGAGTCAGGTGCAGATGCTCCATCAATTGAGCATCAATGTCAGAGCATTTTCTCTTCATCTCATAGACTAAACCCAAAATACCCATTTCAATTGCCATGATCAAATATATTTTTTACAAAACTACTAATAAGTCAATTATTTACAAAAGCATTTTATGCTAATAGCAAATATTTTTATTGAAAAGTTTTTTTTATTGAAAATATAATTTACTTTTGCATGAAAATAATTGTTAGTAGCAAATTTAATAATTAAACAAAAAATAGTATGGCACTCGAACATTTAACTCTGGACTCATTCAAGGAAAAGGTATTTAATTTTGAAGAAAACAAAGATTGGAAATTCGAAGGAACAGCTCCAGCAATCATAGATTTCTACGCAGACTGGTGTTCTCCTTGCAAAATGGTTGCCCCAATACTGGAAGAATTGCAGGAAAATTATGGCACCAAACTGAACATCTATAAAGTTAACACTGAAGAACAACGTGAACTGGCCGGCATGTTTGGAATTCAGAGTATCCCATCTCTTCTTTTTATTCCGCTTGAAGGACAACCACAAATGGCCCAGGGAGCGCTGCCAAAGGCAAGCTTTATCAGTGCAATTGAAGATGTGCTGAAAGTCACAATGAATTGATTTGAAACGTCAGTGTGCTAATTTCGTA
>CAZDLO010000039.1:0-32751 GCA_964506325.1 uncultured Tangfeifania sp. | reverse complement strand
CCAGCTAATTTTTCAATGGGTTACTTTAAGGAGGGATACTTTTTCAGTGCCCTCGCAACTGCTCAACCTTTTTTATTTTATAAGGCTTTCGAGCCTTTGATAGGATTCGTTGATGCCTTCGATGTATTGTTTTTTGAGCTGCCGGTAAAATTCCTTCACAAGCTTTTGATTGTCCTTGCCATCAGGATTATTGATCTTATCGACAGTGTTGTTGTGCAAAGCAACGATCTCATCAATCACAGCCATTGCTTCCAACTCTTTTCCATTAAATGTCTGAATAAAATCGATGCTATCACCGATTACCTGAGATGATAGGAATTCAATCTCTTTTTTCAGTCGTCTGATACTTGCCATAACTTAAATTTGAATTATTAAAAAAGCGTTGATTTTTTTGGTGCATTCTTTTTCTTAAGCCTCATCTTCAGTTTCTCCTCTTCGGCCTCTGCGTCAATAATATTTTTTCTGAAACCTTCAGGATCAGGAAGTATCCAGGAGGCGACATTGTCCCAATTGGAGCGGACTTTAATCACACTGAGGTAGTAACACACTTCCTCAGGCTCCAAATTTTGCTTTAGGTCGCCCGAATCCCATGTTCCATTGTCATTTCTGTCGAAAATTGCTTTCATCAGGTATTTCTTTGGCTCAAGTAGTGGAATGGTGATTTCCTGGTCTTTGTTGATCCTGATCTTTTTAAGAACCTTCTCATCATCGTCATTTTCGAGAAGCTGAATGATCATCGGGCCTTTAACGTTCTGAACAGAGAAGATGATCTTTCCATAAAACTCTTCCTCCTGGGTCTTAAAATCCGATTTGAGCGATTGTCCATACAGGCCATAAATTGTATGCAATGCTGTTGAGTCGATGGTGAGCCTGTAATTTGTCCCGAACTCCCAGGGATATGAAATGAGATACCGGCGCTGACTGGTTGAATCAGGTCTTATCTTAAGGGGTATCCTCTGGAAGGTAGTATCCCTTTTGACAAACAGCCTGACTTTTGAAGTATCGAAAGTCAGAATTGGTTCCGGGGATTCAAGGCGGATATCCCGGTAGGTATCGAAATTGGTTCCGGTATTGGTAGAGAGCTGAATACTTCTGGGTTCGGTAACAATCTTTCTTCTTTCTTTGCGTTTACTCTTTTCCGTTTTATTGGCCGAGTCGTCATCTGTAAAATACAGCTTTACCGTGTCTTTCTTTGTGTAAAATACACCAAGACTATCTTGCTGAAGATAGGATAATTTCAGTGCAAGGGTGTCCCTCTTATAAACCAGGGAGTCTGTGAGCCAAACTTTTAAAGTGTCTGCATTTCTTGATTTTTCTACCAGGTTCCAAATGCCTTTCGGACGGATATTTAACAATTCGATGTTGAATGTGTCGGCAGTAGAGCCGATGAAGGTGAGATCAATCTTTCTTCTGGATAACCGTTCGTACTTATCCAGGCTGAGTTCGAAACCCTTCTCGAAGAAAATTGAAAAATTGACGGGATCCGGGTAAAACCGAGTTTTACCCAAAACGACAAGTGTATCTGCACCGGTGACTACCGTATCTCTTTGAGGTTCGTAAACGGCTGAAGGGGTTATACGTTTTTCCAGGAATGCAATGGAATCGACACCGGCAGTATACTTCAGGTTGTTGTCTATGTCACTTAGGGCATACATCTGGTAGCTGGCAGCCGGTAAATTTGATATGGCAAAGAACCCTAAGGAATTTGTTTTGCCCACATAATCAGGACGTGTCTTGTTTACGAGTGTATCCGAGGTCCCTTTGTAAAGCATGATATAACGGCCCTTTGCAGGTTCCAGGGTAAAGGCATCCCTGACGAATCCGACAATCCTTAAACTATCCAGCTCAGGACCGGTAGAAAAGGCCATTCTTAGATCCTTGTAAATGTTTTTTTCATTGTTGTCGACGATTCCATCCTTAAAATCCAGTGAATAGGTCGTATTGGGGAGAAGCTTTTCATTCAGGTCAACAATAAAAGTTTTTCCTTTGGTTCTGAAAAGGGGTTTCTTGGTGGTAGGAGGGGAGACAATAAATTTATCGTTCAGTTCTTCGGGAACCACAAATTCATCGAAGGTAATTCTGATTTTGTTGTCCTTGTAATTTACCTGGTTGAATTCAGGTATGCTCTTGACAATGATTGGGGCAGCTTTGTCTTTAGGACCGCCTTTGGGCATACCCAGGTTGGCGCAGGAAAAGATCAGAACCAATGGGATCGCTACAGCAAAAACAGTATGTAAAATCCTCTTGATCACAATTCTTCCCATTGTTAAATTGAACCTTGGTGCTAAAACAAACTGGCGTATCTGACCCATCCAGTGCCTGTTACGGCCATTCTTTAATTATTCGTAGCGGGTATATTTGACCTGAAGCTTTATAGGCTGCGAACTGTTACCGCTCTTTAAGATGACACGGCTGGCAGTTCCACTTCTATCCGCATGAACTAGATAAAAACTGGTTGTCTCGATTTCCTTTTTGATTATTTGTTGCAGGTGCCTTGTGATGTTAAAAGTGTAACTGCCGGTGGTAGAATCATAATACCCGCCGTAATAATAGGAAGACAATTCACTGTCCTTTGGAAAAACCTCAGTGCCGGTGCTGTCCAGATACTTAAGATATACACGTGGCGGGATATGGAACCGGTCCATGTCGGAAGCCAGTGTATCGACATAGAATACGATGGTTGCCTTATCAATGATGTAGCTGGTGGAATCCTTCCATTTATCCAGGGATGGGATGTTGATTTTTGCCTTTGTTCCCCCTGTAGGCTGTACATAAATCAAAGTATCCTGAATGACTTCCTGGTTCAAATGGGAGATAAATTCACTTTTCAGGTAATTGTGGCTGAAGGCAGCAATGTTGGCAGAGTTGGCACTGACGTTGTAAATGAAGAAAAGGGAGTCCTTTGCAGCGGTGTGATAATAGATGCCCATGGCAGTACTGGTAGGCGATAGGCCAATCAGCGTTCCTTTACGGTTTACAGGTGAAGGTTCAATGTATATGCCTTTAAAATTCTTTAGGAATTCTTCATTGGAGGCCATCTTAAGGGAATCAAATTTCAAAAGGCGGTTGCCAAACAGGGGATCGAGGCGAATTCTGACATATTGGGCCACCGTATCAGTGTTGGCTGAATCAGTCTTGAATTTGGGGATGAAACTTGCTGTACCAATTGGATTAGGGGAGGTCAGGGCTTTTAAGTTGAAAGTTGACATGTACTTGGCGTCAAAATCCAGATCTCCCAGCATCTCGTATACATTCAGGGTTTGTACAGTCGATGTATCCCCGTAGATTTCCTTGTAGGTGAGCCTCAGGACCAATGAATCAAGGGTCGCAGCAGGGTCAAAAACCGGATTGGAGGAAATCCTCAGCTGGGCGGCGAAGCTGCCGTCTGTACGGCCAAAAATCGGATCATTGAAACTTCCGACAAAATTGGCAGTTGGGTGGTCTACCCGAATCTTTTCGTCTGTAAAAGTATAGGACCTTATATTACCTTCTTCTTCGTAATTCCTGCTGTAGATTACCGAGGCTCCCGGAATGAGATTGACTCCAAGGCCAACATCACCGCCATTGCAGGCAGTTATTGTGATTGAGAATATTAAAAGGGCCCATATGAGGGTGAAGTTTTCAAAATTTCGATTTTTCAATGGAATCAACTTTTTAGTAAAACCGGCGCAAATTATAAAATTTTATTGTAAAAATCGAAATAGGAATCGATGTAACTATCTTTCGGCTGATAGTCGAGATACTGAATACCTGAATCTATTATATGCTTTTCTATATTGGAATTGATTACCTCACTTCCTTTGATAGCAGCATCTGAATACGCAAGTGCCAACTTCGTATAGTTTTCAAAGGTCGGGTCGTTGATGACGGAAATATCATTCAGATCAATTCCATCTTCAGCAATCTTCCTGGCCATCTCATTGTTGAGAGGCTGTTCAAACTGATCATTGTAAACGGAATATACAATTCGTGTATTGGCAAACAGGGGATTGTCCTTGTAGGTCTTTTTGACAAACAGGGGTACCATTCCGGTGAACCAACCGTGGCAATGGATGATGTCCGGCGACCAGCGAAGTTTGATAACTGTCTCAAGCACTCCTCTGGCAAAAAAGATGGCACGCTCATCATTGTCGTCGAATTCAACATCATTATCGTCTCTCAGGGCGTATTTCCGCTGAAAATAGTCCTCATTGTCGATAAAATATACCTGCATTCGGGCAGCCTGAATAGAGGCTACCTTAATGATCAGCGGGTGATCGTTGTCGTTGATGATAAGATTCATTCCCGATAAGCGGATCACTTCATGGAGTTGGTTTCTTCTTTCATTCACATTTCCAAAACGCGGCATGAAGGTACGGATCTCTTTCCCCCGTTCCTGTATCCCCTGTGGCAGATACCGGCCAATGTTGGCGATCTCTGATTCCGGCAGATAAGGCGTGATTTCTTGTGAGATAAATAAGACCTTCTTTTTTTCCATTCCTTTAACTTAAATATTTTGCAAAAATATATAAAATTTCTGCAACTTTCAACCATTTTCAAGAGAGTAAAAGTTAAACAAAGTGAAAGCGTGGCGATTGTGAAGTAAAGTATGGTCTGCATCAAGCTTCTGGGGGATACTGATTTTCCCTGTATTAATTCTTGCCAGTAGAATTTAGGGTGTCCCATCTTTACTTATCTGTGTTCACTTTACTAACTTTTATTTATTTACTTTGCAGGGAGATTTCAAAATCAGGATGGAACTTTTCAGGACAGTTGGGGGTTTAAGGCAGGTATTGGATACAGCCAGGTGCAATGGGCTATCGGTAGGCTTTGTGCCAACCATGGGGGCATTGCACCAGGGGCATCTCTCCCTGGTTGACCGTGCGGCACTTGAGAATGATATTGTGGTTGTCTCAATATTTGTTAATCCCAATCAGTTCAATGATCCCAACGACCTCAAAAATTATCCGAGGAACCTCGCAAAGGATGTTGAACTCCTTACTTCAGCTCGGTGCAATTATGTTTTTGCACCTGAAGCGGATGAAGTCTATCCCGAACCGGACACCCGGAAATTCGATTTTGGGTCCCTTGAGAACGTGATGGAAGGGAGGTTCAGGCCCGGACATTTTAATGGGGTGGCCCAGGTGGTAAGTAAGCTCTTCAGTATGGTTGAGCCTGACAAGGCGTATTTCGGGCTGAAAGATTTCCAGCAATTGTCCATTGTGAAAAATATGGTGGGGATGATGAACTTACCGGTCACAGTCATAGGCTGTGATACTGTCAGAGAAGCCGATGGTCTTGCGATGAGTTCCAGGAATGCCTTGCTCCTTCCTGTGTACAGGGCAGAGGCACCCCGGATTTACCGTGCGTTGCAGGAAGCAGGCATTGAGTCGGCTGTCTCGGCACCTGAAATTGTGAAACAGCACGTGATAGAAAAAATCAATTCGGCAGGTCTTCTCAAAGTTGAGTATTTTGAAATTGTAGATGAGATGACACTTCAGCCTGTTACCAGCTGGGAGCAGGATGGGGTTAAAGTTGGTTGTATAGCTGTATTTGCCGGTTCAGTCAGGCTTATCGACAACATAGTTTTTGAAAAATAAAAATTTCCAGATGTTTATAGAAATTTGCAAATCAAAGATCCACAGGGTTACCGTTACAGGTGCAGATCTTCAGTACGTGGGAAGTATCACGATAGATGAGGATTTGATGGATGCTTCCAACCTGATCGAAAATGAAAAAGTACAGGTTGTTAACATCAACAATGGAGAAAGGTTCGAAACCTATGTGATTCGCGGCAAAAGAAAATCCGGAGATATAATTCTCAACGGACCGGCTGCGCGAAAGGTTGTTGCCGGAGATATAATCATCATTGTATCATACGCTTCGATGGATTTTGAAGAGGCGAAAACCTTCAAGCCATCCATTATTTTTCCTGATACTGAAACCAACAGATTGGTATAAACACTTTGGCAAAGCTTAAAATATCCTTCGTCTGTCAGAATTGCGGATTCAACTCCCCCAAATGGATCGGTCACTGCACCTCCTGCGGGGAGTGGAACACGTTCCAGGAAGAAATATCTTCCCCTTCAAAAGCTCTGTCTTCCAGGCAGGTAGCAGGCAGCGGTTCCGGTCCTGTGACCCTGGATGAAATCAACCTTCTCGAATTGCCGAGGATCGATACCGGTGATGCTGAATTCAACAGGGTTCTTGGCGGTGGAATGGTCCCGGGAGGTCTTATTTTACTTGGCGGAGAACCTGGGATTGGAAAATCCACCCTTGTTCTTCAGATTGCCCTGCATCTGAAAAACAGGAAGGTTCTTTATATTTCAGGCGAGGAAAGTCTGCAGCAGTTAAAAATGAGGGCAGAGAGGCTGGAAGCTTACAATTCTTCTTGTTTTTTCCTGTGCGAGACAATTCTTGAATCAATTCTACTGCATATCGAAAGGGAGTCGCCTGACCTGGTTATTATTGATTCAATCCAGACCGTCAGCAGTGAGTCTATCGAATCCACGGCAGGCAGTGTAACTCAGATCAGGGAGTGTA
Source organism: uncultured Tangfeifania sp. (assembly GCA_964506325.1). Classification (GTDB taxonomy): domain Bacteria; phylum Bacteroidota; class Bacteroidia; order Bacteroidales; family Prolixibacteraceae; genus CAINVV01. Next base: position 26,229 of record CAZDLO010000039.1, on the reverse strand, counting down.
CCATTGCCATCATGAAACTTGCCAAATCAAGGAATATAGCCGTCATCCTTATCGGACATATTAACAAGGAAGGAAGCCTTGCTGGGCCTAAGGTGCTTGAACATATTGTGGATACAGTTCTGCAATTTGAGGGTGACAGGAACCATCTGTACAGGATTGTCAGGTCTGTTAAGAACCGTTTTGGATCTACCTCTGAGCTTGGTATTTATGAAATGCAGCAATCTGGTTTGCGGGAAGTTGGCAATCCTTCCGAAATGCTTCTCTCTTCTCACAATGAAGGTTTGAGTGGAACTTCTACCTCTGCAGTTATTGAAGGGATGCGGTCTTTCCTGATAGAGGTACAGGCGCTGGTGGGATCAGCAGCCTACGGGACGCCTCAGCGATCTGCCACAGGTTTTGACCTCAGAAGGATGAACATGTTGTTGGCAGTTCTTGAAAAGAGGGCAGGATTCAAGATGATGGTCAAGGATGTTTTTCTCAATATTGCCGGCGGATTGCGGGTGGATGATCCTGCGATGGACCTGGCAGTTATTTGTGCCATCCTGTCGTCTAATTTTGATATTGCCATAGACAAGGGCATTGCTTTTTCTGGGGAGATTGGCCTGACAGGTGAAATAAGGCCGGTCGGCCGTATTGAACAGCGAATTGCTGAGGCACAAAAACTTGGATTTAAAGAAATTTACATTTCCAGGTACAACAAGGGCGTTGATTTTTCAAGATTCAACCTAAAAATCCATCAGATTGAACGGGTTGAAAAGCTGGTAAGGTCGTTGTTCGGCAACAAATAAAAAAAGCGAAAAACAGCTTTATCCTATTTTTCGCTTTTCCTCCAAAAACAAAATCCTGTTAGTATTCCCAGAGATCCTGCTCGTAGTTGAAGATATAATTCTTTATCCTTTCAGATTCTTTGGTTGCAAATTCGTCAGCAGCATATTGTTGAATATACCTGTTGTTGTATACGTTTTCCTCTTTGATGATGTAGCTGTCGAAGTTTCTCATCAGGAATAAATCATCAAAACTGAAATTTCTTGCACCATTGCGGTCGTTTAGCGCCTCATTTTTTGCAAGTATCTTTCTGATTTCCGGATAATACACCCAGAATAGTTTCTTTCTCAGTAAATTGTCCTGGGTAACGTCTTCCTCCCGGTAAAAAAGTTTGATGGGACATATTCCCAGAATCCTTACCTGCAAGGTTGATTTTTGCTTGTCAAAATACCATATTTCCTTTACAATCATCTGCTTGGTCTCTGAGGTATTCATCTCTTGCTGGACAATCACGTCCTCCATTTGACCCGTTTCAAAATTTCTTCGCTGAACAGTTTTGGAGCCGGCACCGAATTGAGTAACAACCTGATCATAACTGACAGGCTTGACGAATTCATTGTTGTCATCCGAGGCGTCAAAAGCTGTGACTGTATTTTCCTTGATGCCTTTCATCAGCAGGTTGATCAGGTTGTTTCTGCCCTGCATTTCGGCAGTGGGGAAATAAAAATGCTGGTTCATTTTTTCACGCATGTCAATCAGGCGCCAAATGGTCTTTGACCACATGACATCAGACTCCCTGACTCCGGGTAGAGGTGCAGGCTTGCGTTCAAAAGTAATTTTCTTATCGTATGCACCTGCATTTCTGTTTTTCACCAGATCTTCAATCCCTTGTCCCATAAGGGAACTACTGCCAAAGGTGCCGGCAAGAATTATCAAAAGGAATAACATTTTTCGTTTCATCAGTATATAATTTTATTTTTTGGCCTGATGGAATACCCCTGAGATTATTATCATCACGTTTGGTGATTTTCTAAGCATGGTTATTTCACCGCCTAATTTATTTTAAAGCTGATAGCAGATAAGTTTCTTGTAAATCCATCCTCGCCCTTGGCAACGATGTTGTCAATATACAAACGGTTACCCCGTGTTAAAGCATTGAACAAATCCCGCTGTGCCTGAGTGAATTTGGCTCCTGTTGCAGGTTGATCCACCATAAAACCACCTTTGGAAGTGGATACTACAAATGAAAGTACCTGAAATTTCATTTCGAAATCAAATTCCGGAATTTCAGCAAATACCCCTTGCTCAGCCATCAGCTCGCTTTTGGAGATAAGTCCCTCATTTTTCCCGGCTACAGTGGCCAGCGGATTTGGCACTTTTTTCACTCTGAATTCAATTGTGCCCATTTGTTTTACCACTTTGTCCACCGTTGCACTGACAGAAATAACAGCTTTTTCTCCGACTCTTTCCGGATAGGCAAGCCATCCGTCAGCTGTCCTTTCTATGCGGCCGTTGGTCATGGATGCCTGAATATCCCTCGAGGACATTCCGGGTACGGAGATGGATACCGGATTTGCCAGCTTGGCATACAAAATGTTCATCCTGGTGGGTGATACCGTCATGGATGGTTTGGCAACCTGGTATTCCTGCTGGAATGCATAGGGAACAATGATGCCACTAGGAGTTTTGTAGTTGATCACACCTTTCCAGATAAAGGTTCCTTCGGCATTGGCAGTAACCCGGTACAGACCGGCATTTTCACCTGGCATGATCGGAAGTTTATTGCCGTTGACGATGATTTCCGGAACCGCAGTTGTATCTATTGCAGATATAAAAACCTTTGCTTCGTAAGCATCTCCCTGCAGTACATAATTGGTTTTAGGGATTACCTGGGCTTTAAGTGCATTGAATTTGAACGAGGAAGCATCAATTTTTGAGTAGAGATAGTTGATAACATCCGATTCACTGTTGCGGATATCACTCTGCATCTTGGACATAAGTGTTATGACTGCAATAAGCGGATACCCCTGAAATTTGCTTATTTCCCAGCTCGGTTTCTGTCCTTCGGTCCCGGGGGGGTCAGAAGTGTCGAGGCTTTTCAAAATTGCAGTTATCAAAGCAGTTTCACTTGTATCAATATGTGTAAGAATAAAGGTACGGTACTCTTCGATGGCCTTTTTGATTAATGTACCATTTTTCTTGGTAATCATTATTTCTTCGGAGTAGTTCAGGTCTTCCTTGTTGACTATATCATCAATATTACCTTCCGGACCGTCTGCTTTTTTTACTATAACCTTTTTAAAGTGAGTAATGTAGTTATAGAGCGTATCTGTTCTTTCCTTGATTTTCAGAACGGCTCTGTTAAGTTCACCTACTTTTGCCGGATTTTCCTGAGCAGCATTGTTAAAGTTGGTATATACGGTTTGATTTTTGTTGTTAAAGTTCTCTATTGTTTTCATAAATCCATGATCCACAACCGCGAAGGCGTCTACCACGGATTTGTCGACATTGAGCGCCAACATAGCCGTGAGAACCAGGTACATCAAGCTGATCATTCTTTGCCGGGGTGTCTCCGGACAGTTTTTTACTCCCATAAGGTCAGCAAATTGATTAAATTAACCTTTGATATTCATTGCGCCCAGCATATTGCCGTAAACCTGGTTTAACGCTTCCAGGTTTTTGTTCATACGCTCTGTCAATTGATGATATTTTTTGGCTTCTTCAAGTGATTCGCCTACCATTTGTTGCAAACCTGTTTGGTCGGCAACGCTCTTAGCTGAAGTTTCAGTCAATTTTTTGACATTTTGAAGATGGAGCTCATAGGATGAATTCAAGGTAGCAAGGCTGGTATTCATCTTGGAGATTTCACTGGCGTAAGACTTTGAATTTTCACTGAGGGAAGAAAAATCTTTTTGAACCGAATCGGTAAAGTCCCTGTAAGAAGATGAGAGTTTTTCGCTGGTAGTGGAGAGCTGCTGGTTTATTTTCTTTGTGGATTCTGCAAAGCTCTCTGCCATTTCTTTGGATGATCCTGAGATCAGTTTGGAGGAGTGCTCGTAACTGTGAACAAGATCACCAAGTGACCTTTCTACCGATAGGGTGGCCTTGTTGTTAACTTCAGCAAATGAATTCATGGATTGTGATGCACTGCTCATATTTCGGACATACATCTCTGTAGCAAGTGTTGCGCTTGAAATTTCTGAAATACCTTTGGCGGTGTTGGTCAGGTCCATCAGGCCCTTCTTAAGTTTGGACAGCATTTCAGGTGTGATTTCTGCTTTTTCCAACATTTCGTCAAACCCTTTTGTTGATTTGGCCGGGAGTTCCAACTCCTCTTCAAATTCATAATCGGGATTCAGCTGGGGATATACTTTTGTCCAGTCGGGGGTCTCAACCATGGGTTCGAAGGCAGAAAGGAAGAATATCAATGCTTCACAGGACATACCTATCATAAGCATTGTAGGACCTCCAGTCCAGTGTTCCAGTTTAAAAAGGGCTCCTAATAGTACGACGGATGCGCCGATACTATAGAAGTAGTTCATGGTGGATCTCCATTTCTGAGAATGAGTCAATTCCGAAAGTCCCATAATATTTCAGTTTTCTTTGTTGATTAAAAATCTTCGCCAAATGAGGAACGCACGCACCTGAATCCTACATATGATTTTGCAGTATCCTGGTATTCAAAAGTTCTCGTTCCGACCTGGATGTAATATGCTATGTCCTTCCAGGAGCCTCCCCTGGTAACCTTACGTTTCATGGTAGGTGGGTCATCGGGTAATGCGTTATACTGAAAATCAGGGTTGAGATCATGCATAAAGTTGTAGGTGGATTCATCATAGGCTGTAATTGTCCATTCAGCTACGTTTCCGGCCATATCATACAATCCGTATCCGTTGGGTTCGTAAGTCGCCACCTTGAGGGATGCCTTGCCGCCGTCATCGCTGTAGTTACCTCGCATGGGCTTGAAATTTGCCAGAAAACATCCGGTTCTTGACCTTGTATAGTAACCTCCCCATGGATACATTGAATTTTCAAGTCCACCCCTGGCTGCAAGTTCCCATTCTGCTTCAGAGGGAAGCCGGTAGTCTTGTACTGCATAATCTCCTTTCCCGGAAAGGCTTTTGTTTTTGAAGGCGGTTCTCCACATACAGAATGCCTTGGCCTGCCTCCAGTCTACACCCACTACCGGGTAATCATCAAAGCCGGGGTGAGAGAAATACATTTTGGCCCATGGCTCATTGAAGGCATAGGTGAAATCCCTGATCCAGACCAGGGTGTCCGGGTAGATATTCACCGACTCACTCATGACGAAGCTGGAGCGGTTTTGAATGGGCACCACTTTGCCTGTCAGATCCACAATACTGCCAGTGTAGGCCTGTTTCGAGTAATCGTAGGAATTCTGGCGCCGGGCAGCCTGGTTCAGGTCGACCCAGTAAAAATTGTAGTTCAATTTCCGGATATCAATTTCCTTCTTACCGAAGATTCTTTCGCTCTTGTCATAATACATAGGCTCCAGATCTGCGATATAATCCTTATCGTTGTAATTCAGCTTAACATTCCAGTCAAGAACTGAAGGATCGATAGGATCTCCCCGGCGTGTTGTCGTAGGTTTATACTCGGGATATTTCTGCGAAAGAAGTTCCCTGGCAATGGAATCCCGGACATAATAGACGAATTGCCGGTATTCATTGTTTGTAATCTCGGTGTCGTCCATCCAGAACGTTGCCAGATCGACGGTGCGAGTGGGAGTGTTGACCCCGGTAATCTCCTGGTCTGAGGGTCCCATGTTGAAACTCTTGCCAGGAATCAGTACCATTCCAAGTGGAGTGGGCTCCATATACTTGCCCCGATTCATAACTCCCACCAATTCACCATTCCCTTTGTTATGACATCCGGAAACCAGCAGCATGACTGACATACTGCCATAAGCAAACAATCGTTTTATCGTTCGACTCATATCTTGTGAATCTCTATATTTTCATTTCAAAGTTATAAAAACCTTACACTTTTGGTTTTTTGACCTCTATTTTTATTTAAAAGAAGGGCGTAAGATACAAAAAGTTCGTGAGAACCAGAGCTATACCTTGATAAAACTGAAGTACTCAAGTCGTATGAATACCCAAATTTCAGTCCATTTTGCATCTCGAAACCTAAAAAAACTAAAATTGCATCCTTGTTTCTGTACCCGAGACCACCCCAAAACCGTCGATTGTAATTGACTATTACGTCCAGATCAACCTGAGAAGTAACCCCATCAGACTTTAGCATGAACGAAGGTTGAACTGCAAATCGGTCATCATTCAGTTCGTAGTTGTAACCACCGGTTAGGTAATAATGTCTTTTCAGCGAAAAGTGACCACTTTCTTCAAAAGCAAATGACGGTTGCGTCAAATGCAGGGAGGAAAAAGCCAGAAAATATTTCTTGTGCCGGTAATAAACTCCGGCACCGAAATCCGTCAGCATCCCGTTTACCTCTTGTTTTGGTAAAGCCGGATCCGAACCGTCTACCAGATCTCCTCCTTGAGAATCGGTCCAGCCAGGGGTGATATTTTTGTTCATCATACCTAAAGAGGCACCACAACCAAGTTGACCCTGACCAAGCTGAAACCGGTAACTATAACTCAATCCAAAAGAGACGTTACTTTCATACCCTATTGCATCTTTCATCACCGTAAAGCCTATTCCGTCTGTGTTTCCGATTAATTTCAGGGAAGCATCAGACTGGAAAACAGTAGTTGCCGGGGCACCTGGGAAACCAACCCATTGTTGTCTGTTTAATAAGGTTAGGTTTATCATTCCGGTACTTCCGGCATACCCGGGATTGGTCATCAAATGGTTGAACATATGCTGGCTAATCTGGGGATCCTGCTGGCCTCTCGCAACGAAAGTACATATATTTAACAATATCCACAAAAATCTATAAAATTTCATGTGTTAATAATGAGTTTTTATTGGCCACATGGAACTAAGAAGGGTTACTATCATCTCAATTGGTAATTTCCCGGCATGCTGATTGATCGGTAATGTGAAGTTGGCATACGTAAATGTCCTTTAATCTTTGAAGTGACAAAATAGACAAAGTTTGCAGATTTTGAAACAATATGAAATTGCTTTCTTTCCCTCAGTTGTTCCTGTAAATCTTCACCTTTGCCCGAAATAGGTCAGTAACTTTTGTTGAAGTGAGCCCACCACCTGTCGGGAATTTCATTTTTGCTAGCCCTAAGGTAATCTTTTTTGGAACAGGGTATCCTGAGCGGAAACAGATCGCAGTCGGGTGATGGAACCTCCATCCACCAGCGTTTTGAAACCGGATGCCTGAGAAAGGTCACAGGCTCAGGGATTCCTTCTATCGGAACGACAAAGTGCATAAAATCAATGGCTTCATCCTGCGGAATTTCGTCCATTCTTTTGGATTTGCCATACATGAAATACCACACGATCTGGGCAGCCATCATGGCTCCGTTTCTTTCAGGATCTTTTGCGGGGTTGTAACCGAAGAGGGAAAACCATCCCGGATTGGTTGAAATTCCAGCATACCATGCCAGTTGGCAAGCTTCCTCGCCTGTCAGTCCGTTGGGGGAATTTCTGATCTGGCCTGGTGCTTCGCTTAATTTAAGCGCACCATAATCAAAGCTAACCAGGTCAGTTTCTCTCAGGTAGGGCTCCATCTCCTTGATCCCCATTCTTAGTTCACCCAGCGTAAAAAGGGATCCGTGGAATTCTTCGGAAAAGGTCTCCTTGCTGTCTGGCGGCACAAAAAATGATTGTGCCCCCATTACATTGACTGTGACTTCCGTCGAAACATTGTTAAGAAAAATATCATCCCTGACACTCTCCCTTTCGGCCAGGTTGTCGATCCGGTCATCAATGACAGTCAATACGAGGTTGGTTTTATTCATGCCTTCCAGAAGGGGAATGGTAAAGCACTGGTTTCCTCCCAGGAAAAGGATAGGCACACCGAAAGAAGAGATCTCCTCTGCAATCAGTCGAACAGCAGCATAGGTGTCGGTAATTTCCTTCCCCGTTGTTACATTGCCCAGATCCACAATCCGGAATGTTTCTGAAAATCCCTTCAATTGGTATAGCTGTTCCCTTATGAGATCAGAGGTTTCCACGAAAGAGGAAGAAATTGTGAGCCGGTCGTCAGATATTCCCAAAATTACCAAATCGGGTAACTCAGATTCATCCCAGGCAGATGTGATAAGCATAGTCCCCAACAGGTCACTATCCCCCGAAAATTGTTTTTCAATCGATAATGATTTGGCTGGAGTAATCAGGTCCTTTAACATAAGTCATTGTTTTACCACAAAATAAAAAAACTTTCCCCAATAAATCAGCCCGGGGGAAAATTATCTATTTTGATTTTTTCTGCTTTGGCTTCCTGAGTTCAGTATCGATGATCTCCTTACAGGAAATGTAAGTTATTTGATCTGTACTGATACCCTTCTTAAGTTTAAAGTTTTGTTTCTTGTAGGAGATGTATGGACCCCAGCGACCATCAATGATTTTTATTTCAGGATCTTCCTCAAAGGTTTTCAGCAGGGAGCTGGAAATTTTCTCACGTTTCTCGAGTATCAGCTCGACTGCCCTGTCAATAGAGATGGTATATGGATCGTCAACTCCCTTTTTTAATGAAACGAAGTTGGCATCATGCTTGACATAAGGACCGAATTTACCGATTCCAACAATGACTTTTTTGTCCTCATAATCACCGAGTTCCCTTGGCAGATCGAACAGTTTTAATGCCTGATCGAGTGTAATGGTCTCGATGCTCTGGCCTTGATGCAAGCTGGCAAATGTAGGTTTCTCGCTTCCGTCTTCTGAAGCCTCACCCAGCTGAATAAAGGGGCCGAATCTGCCTATTTTTGCGGTTAAGGTCTTTCCGGTAGCCGGATCCTGACCCAGGATCCGCTCTCCCCTTGCCCTGTCTGAATTGGCAAGCGCATCTTCTATCTGTAGGTGGAAAGGCTGGTAAAATTCATCGATCATCTTCTGCCAGACAATATTTCCCTCAGCAATTTCGTCAAATTGTTTTTCCACGGAGGCGGTGAAATTAAAATCGATGATGGATTCAAAATGCTTCATCAGGAAATCATTGACAACAAGTCCGATATCTGTTGGAAACAGTTTTGATTTTTCAGTTCCCACCATTTCTCCTTTCTCCTCACGTTTGATATTGCCGGTTTTAAGGTGCAGCTGAATGTATTTTCGTTCGGTCCCAGGCCGGTCTTCCTTGACTACATAATCCCTTTGCTGGATCGTTGTGATGGTCGGTGCATAGGTGGATGGCCTGCCAATACCAAGTTCCTCCAGTTTCTTGACTAGGCTGGCTTCGGTGTACCTGGGGGGTTTTAGCGTAAAACGCTGCTGGGCCAGGATAGAGCCGGCCACCAGTTTCTGGTCGACCGTCAGTGGTGGAAGTAATCCCTTTTCTTCATCTGAGAGATTCTCTTCATCGCTTGATTCAAGATATACCCCAAGAAAACCATCGAATTTCATTACCTCTCCGGATGCCATGAACCGCTCTGAGGTATTTGATATATTGATGGTCACATTTGTTCGTTCAAGTTCTGCATCTGCCATCTGGGACGCAAGTGTTCTTTTCCAGATCAGGCTGTATAATTTTTGCTCCTGCTGAGAACCATCTACCTCTTCTTCAAAAAAATTGGTGGGTCGGATGGCCTCATGAGCTTCCTGGGCTCCTTTGGAGTTGGTTTTATAATGGCGAATTTTCACGTATTTATCACCATATGAGTCTATTATCTTCTTTTTCGCGCTATTGATAGCGGTTTGTGACAGATTGACAGAGTCGGTACGCATGTAGGTGATTTTTCCGGCTTCATAGAGCCTCTGGGCCACAGACATGGTCAGGGAAACAGGGAAACCCAGTTTTCTGCTGGCCTCCTGCTGAAGGGTTGACGTCGTAAATGGCGGAGCCGGAGATTTCCTGGCAGGCTTTGTGATGATATCACCTATCACAAATTCGGCCCTGCTGCATTTCTGCAGGAACAGGGTAGCTTCTTCCTCGTTCTCAAACCGCTCAGAACATTCCGCTTTTAGCAATGTAATCTTGCCGGATTTCTCGGGTACATCAAATAGTGCACTGACTTTAAAAAAAGGCACTGACACTGCACTGGTAATTTCGCGTTCACGCTCAACGATCAGTCTTACTGCAACAGACTGAACTCTCCCTGCAGAAAGTGACGGCCTCACTTTTTTCCACAACACCGGGGAGATCTCAAATCCCACCAGCCTGTCAAGTATCCGCCGGGCCTGCTGCGCATCCACGAGATCCTTGTTCAGGTGACGGGGGTGCTGGATGGCGTGCTGGATAGCATCCTTCGTGATTTCATGGAAAACGATCCTGTTGGTTGTCTCCGGATTTAACTTCAGAACCTCCATTAAATGCCAGGCGATTGCCTCCCCTTCGCGGTCCTCGTCCGAGGCGATCCAGATTGTCTTGGCAGCTTTGGCCATCTTTTTCAGTTCTGCCACAACCTTTTTCTTGTCCTCCGAAATAATATAGTTGGGTTCGTAGTGGTTGTTAATGTCGACCCCGAAATCTTTTTTATCCAGATCACGAATATGACCGAAGCTGGATTTGACAAGGTAATCTTTACCCAAAAATTTCTCTATGGTTTTTGCCTTGGCAGGAGACTCGACGATAACCAGATTTTCTTCCATAATGTGAACGTAAGTGACCGGTGATTTCTAAAAAACTTTGCAAATTAACGAAAATCAAATCCTAACTTCCAAGTTTTTAGTTCATTTAATGTGTAAATTAGTTTTTGGTCACCTTCATTTGATGTTGAATATCAATTGATTTTGCAGGGATGACTTCCTCATACCATACAAGTTAAGGAAAAATACAACAGGAAAGAAACAGGTTTAAAATTCGATCATTATTCCGATCGTTGGCAGGACCGTTCCGGATGCGTTGGCTATTGTTTTGAGCAAATACCTGGATGCATCCGTCGGATCCGTCAGCGGAATTCCGTTGGCATCTGCCTGCGGTATAAGGTTTGGAGGCACATCTGCCTTGAAATTGTAGGCATTCTGTATGTCGAGGTACAACATCAGTGACCAGTTTTTGTAATACCATGCCTTGTCGACGCGGATGTCAAGCTGTTGAAAGGCCTCCAGCCTTAATTTGTTGAATTGGCTGTAATCCAGGTAGCCACGGCCCTGGGTATCCCAGGCAGCTTTTATGGAAGATTTTTCGATATCCCACGGAGTATAGGGTGCACCTCCTATGTAGCGCCATTTAAAACCGAAGTCCCAGTTATTCTTGAAAGACCGCGTGGCAGTCAATGTCAGTAAATGACGGTTGTCCCAGGCGGAAGGGACATAGTCCCCATGGATATCAGTAAATTCGCTTCTTACGTAGGTATAGGTCAATACCCCTTTGAATCCCCAAAGGTCCCTGTACCTCGATAGTAGCTCAAATCCCATAGCACGGCCATTGCCGATCGATTTTACCTCTTCATTTCCAAAGACCTCATAGTCTGCCCCCTTGCTGGCCAGCGAAATTGAATCCCTTACCGAAAACGGATATTTGCTGTATCCTTTGTAGAAGCCCTCAGCCGTTAGCTGGGTATTGGTATTGGGCCTGAAATCAATGCCTGCCACCAGGTGGTTGACGCCAATCATCCCGACGCCATTCTTCTTATTGACCAGGTCCCCGGCCTTGTTGCGGAATCCCAGCGTTGTATAGGCTGGCAGCTGCATGTATCTTCCGGTATTGAAATTGAGGGTTGTCCTTCCTCCGAGCCGGTAGCTGGCAGAAAATCGGGGCGAAAGATTTTCAAAAGGATTTGACATGGCTGAAGAGTAGTTGTTGCCATCCCCCCTTATTCCTAGTGAAAGCGTTAATTGCCTGGCAAAAAAATCCTTGGTAACCTGGCTTGCGAATCCGTATTTAACAAAGTCCAGGTTGGTTAAATAGTTGAAAGGTTGAGAGGCTCCCGACTCATAGACCTGCTGGTAAGTGTTGTTGTAATATTGGGCATATTGAAGATCGGCACCGTAGGTAATTTTGAATTTTGTCTTCGACAGGTAATAATGTTCAAACCTGAATTTTGTTTCGCTCTCCCGCGAATCATAATCAAGGATCAGGTTTCCTGGCGTCACAACATTGTCCTTGTACTTGATCTGTGCATTGTTGAGGGTGTTGTGACTCAGGATGTAAGTATTATATCCGGATGCATTGTAATGTTTGAGTACTGTTCCAAAGGTGTAATTCCATTGCTTGTTTTCAGGGAGGTAACTGAGAATAAACCGCTGTTCTTCTGTTTCGTTGGCCTCCAGGTTTAGCTTCGAATCATCAAGGGCTCCGAGTCCGATCAGGGAAAGCTCAGTCTTATCGTTGATTTTGGTCTTGACCTTGAATTGAAAATCATTGTAGGTCGGAAGAAATGGCAATCCGAGGGCACCAAACAAAAGTTGCAGGTAGGATCTCCGCACCGAAGCCAGATAAGTTGTTTTTGCTGAGATTGGCCCTTCCGAAGAGAAGGCAAGGTCTGATGCCCCGACGGTAGCGCGGAATTTTGGTTTTTCCGTATTGGCATTTTTCTGTGAGAACTCCAGGACTGAGCTCATGGCATTGCCATAGGCTGACGGAAAGGCGCCTGAATAGAAATTGACTTCACGTACAAAATCAACATTAATGATACCCGCCGGTCCTCCGGAGGCGCCTTGGGTGGCAAAGTGGTTGAGGTTGGGAATTTCAACTCCATCGAGATAGAATTTATTCTCGCTTGGGCCTCCTCCCCTGACTATCACGTCATTACGAAAGGCAGGAGTGGAAGAAACACCCGGAAAGGATTGAATTACTTTGGTGATGTCACGGTTGCCGCCGGGGTTTTTTTCGATCTCATCGATGCCGATAGTCCGGAGTGAGGTTGGGCTCTCGTCCCTTTTGGGGTATGAATTGGGCCGGACCACAATTTCCTCCAGTCGGATTTCATCCTCTTCCATCGGTATGTTGATGATTGCTCCTTTTGCCTTTGTTATCCTGAATGTCTCTGATACATAAGGCTTAAACCCAATTGCTGTTACCTTAAGCTGGAAAAACCCCGGCTCAATCTGCTTAAGGGTAAAATTGCCTTCAAGGTCACTGTTTGTACCGTTTACAGTATTTTGAATTACCACTGTCGCGAACTCTACGGGCTCATTATTTTTCGCATTGTAAACCCGGCCTTTTATGGAGGATGATGATTGCTGGGCACTGACAGATAAAAAGAAAAAGAAAAATAGGATAGGAAAATATCTTTTCATGACGAATCATATTTGTTATAATAACGATTGTTTTTTTAAAAGGTTATAATTTGTAAGTTGTAGAACCAAAGATTAACAATTAATTAAGAAATCTTATTGACGGAAACGCCTTACAGTCAACACGGAGGAAATACGGTCTTCCGGAAAAAAATAACTGGAAAGATTATAAATAATATCTTTGTGCTTCTTCTATTTGTATAACAGGGATCCATCCTCTAAATTTGAAAAACATTTGAAAATTCGAATTTTCCAATACTAAATTAATACAAGTTCTTATGAGCAGTTTCATGAGCGCCTCCATCGGGCGGAAGTTCCTAATGAGTATCACTGGTCTTTTCCTGATCTCATTCCTCCTTATCCATCTCACCTTGAATTTGTTGTTGACCTTTGATGATTCTGGCAGGCTGTTTAATCTTGCCGCTCATTTTATGGCTACCAATCCTCTTATCAGGATTATGGAACCCATTCTGGCACTTGGATTTGTAATTCACATCATCTGGTCCTGCCTGATCACACTTGAAAATATGAAGGCACGGCCGCAAAAATATGAATACGGCGATCAGTTGTTAAGCTGGTGGGAACCTGCCAAGAACATGTTCATTCTTGGTGGCATGGTATTGATATTCCTGGTGATTCATATATTAAATTTCTGGATCAAGATGAAGTTTACCGGCGATCCCCTGCTGAGCCAGGTAAATGTTGACGGAATTGAAATGCACAATGCCTATGCCTTGGTGAGCAACCTGTTCCTCAATCCATTGTACGGCGGTTTTTACATTGCAGGAGGTGTCCTGGTAGGTCTTCACATCAGTCATGGTTTCTGGAGTGCCTTCCAGACCATCGGCATCAGCAACCAGGTCTGGCTGAAAAGGCTGAAGGCCCTGGCGGTTATAATAGGTGTAATTTTTGCTTCCGGGTTTTCCTATATCCCGGTTTATTTCATGATCAAATTCTAACCTGAACTTCAAAGCTTCCAAGATATGAGCACACTGAATTCAAAAATACCATCCGGACCAATTGGCGAAAAATGGTCTAACCACAAGGCAAAGATTAAAGTAGTCAGTCCGGCAAATAAGCGAAAACTGGATGTAATAGTCGTTGGCACCGGGTTGGCAGGAGCATCGGCTGCTGCTTCACTGGCAGAACTGGGTTACAATGTGACAGCATTCTGTTACCAGGATAGTCCCAGGAGAGCCCACTCCATTGCCGCACAGGGCGGAATCAATGCTGCCAAGAATTACCAGAATGACAATGACTCCGTATACAGGCTCTTTTATGACACCATCAAGGGAGGCGACTACCGGGCCCGTGAATCCAATGTCCACAGGCTTGCCGAGGTATCGCCCAGCATTATCGACCAGTGTGTTGCCCAGGGTGTTCCGTTCGCACGCGAATACGGCGGACTGCTTTCCAACCGGTCTTTCGGGGGTGTTCTCGTAAGCCGTACTTTTTATGCACGCGGGCAAACAGGTCAGCAGTTGCTTTTAGGGGCCTATTCAGCACTTAACCGCCAGATCCACGAGGGTGGTGTGACAATGCACACCAGGCATGAAATGCTCGACCTGGTTGTAATTGAAGGTAAAGCCCGCGGTATTATTGCCCGTGATATGGTGACTGGCGAAGTGAAACGTTTTGGAGCACATGCTGTTGTACTTGCGACAGGCGGATACGGGAACGTGTTTTTCCTTTCCACCAATGCCATGGGTTGCAATGCCTCCGCATCATGGGTAGCCTACAAAAAAGGAGCATATTTTGCCAATCCCTGCTATGTGCAGATTCATCCCACCTGTATCCCGGTGCACGGGTCGCAGCAATCCAAACTTACCCTGATGTCGGAATCGCTCCGTAACGACGGCCGTGTCTGGGTCCCAAGGAAAAGGGAAGATGCCGAGAAACTTAAAAAGGGGGAGATAAAACCCAATGATATCAAGGATGAAGACCGTGATTTCTACCTTGAGCGCAGGTACCCTTCTTACGGCAACCTGGTTCCGAGGGATGTCGCTTCCAGGGCCGCCAAGGAACGTTGTGATGCAGGCTTTGGCGTAAACAAGGAAGGAATGGCTGTTTTCCTGGATTTCAAATATGCCATTGAAAGGCTTGGAAGGGATACCATTGCCAAACGTTACGGCAACCTTTTCCAGATGTATGAGAAGATTACCGATGTGGATCCCTACAAGGAACCCATGCAGATCTATCCTGCCATTCACTATACAATGGGCGGTACCTGGGTCGATTACAACCTGATGACAAGTATTCCGGGCCTTTATTCTGTTGGAGAGGCCAATTTTTCAGACCATGGCGCCAATCGCCTGGGGGCATCAGCATTGATGCAGGGATTGGCAGACGGATATTTCGTACTTCCCTATACCATAGGTGATTACCTTGGAAATGAAATCATGGTGCCCAAAATCAGCACAACTCTTCCCGAATTTGAAACAGCCGAAAAGGCCGTAAAAGATAAGCTGGAAAATCTTTTCAATATTAAGGGAAAGACTCCTGTTGACCATTTTCACAAAAAACTGGGAGCCATTATGTGGGACCATGTCGGAATGTCGAGGAACGAAGCCGGCTTGAAAAAGGCAATCGACGAAATCAGGAAATTGCGCAAGGAGTTTTATTCTGACCTGCTGGTTCCGGGGGAAATGAACAATGTAAACCCTGAGCTTGAAAAAGCCGGACGGGTTGCTGATTTTCTTGAACTGGGAGAACTATTGGCCAGGGATGCTCTCAACAGAAATGAATCGTGCGGAGGTCACTTCCGCGAAGAGTCGGCCACTGAAGAGGGTGAGGCAAAGCGTGATGACGAAAATTTTGCCTATGTGGCCGCCTGGGAGTACAAGGGGGTTGACGAAGAGCCGGTTCTGCACAAGGAAGAACTGGTATTTGAGACCATCGCGCTGACCCAGAGAAGTTATAAATAATTGTTGAAGACAGAAAAAACCGAACAAAATGGCAGATATAATTCTCAATAAGATACATGTAAAAGTCTGGAGACAGAATAATCCGAAATCAAAAGGACGTTTTGAAACCTACATGGTTGAAAATGTTTCACAGGGCACCTCTTTTCTCGAGATGATTGATATCCTGAATGACAAGCTTATCATCGAGGGCAAGGACCCGATTGCCTTTGACCACGATTGCCGTGAAGGTATTTGCGGTATGTGTTCCATGTATATCAATGGTCATGCGCACGGTCCGGATTCGGAAGTGACGACATGCCAGCTGCACATGCGGAAGTTTCATGAAGGCCAGACCATTGTGGTGGAGCCATGGCGCTCCGCAGCCTTTCCCGTAATTAAGGATGTCATGGTTGACCGTACCGCTTTTGAAAAGATTCAGCAGGCTGGTGGCTATGTATCAGTTAACACAGGCGGGGTGCCGGATGGCAATGCCATTCTGATTGGACAGGACGATGCAGAGGAAGCCATGGATGCGGCAGCCTGCATAGGCTGTGGAGCTTGTGTGGCAACGTGTAAAAACTCTTCAGCAATGTTGTTTGTAGCTGCCAAGGTTTCTCAGTTTGCCAAGTTGCCCCAAGGAAGGATTGAAGCAAAAAAACGTGCCAAAGCCATGGTAGCCAAGATGGACGAACTTGGCTTCGGTGGATGCACCAATACCGGAGGTTGCGAACTTGCTTGTCCGAAGAGTATCTCAATCTCCCATATTGCCAGGCTCAACCGCGAATATCTAAGTGCGAAATTTTCCGACTAAATTTCTAAGGGAAGCAGGGAGTAAAATACCTTTAACTTTACTTCCCATCCAATTTCTCATATAAATAAGGCTCCGCAGCGAACAGTAACTACCGTTATCAACATCAATTAGTTCATAACTCTTGTTTCTTGTTTTTGTGCGAAGGGTATTTTTTTTTCAGAATATTTACCTTCGCATCGATACATGAAAACTGTTCCTTAATACGGAAAAGATGCCTTACAGAAGACTACCTAACACGGACCAGGCAAGACTTAGAGCCATTAACACGGCCATTTTAATGGGCCAGAAAAAAGCTGTCGAAGAACTTGCTTTCTCTGTCAATACACTGACCAGGCTGCGTGCCTTTTTCCCGGGGTTTGAAACAAACCTTATCCACCATAAGCTGGCAAGAGCACAGCAGGATAAAAACAGCCGGACGTACCTTGAGACTGCAAAAAAAGCAAGGATTTACCTGTCTCATTTCATTCAGATACTTAATTTCTCGATCCAACGGGGAGATATGAAGCCTGAGGTCCGTAATTTTTACGGCATGGTGGGCGATAAGAAATCTCCCTCACTGATCCTTGAATCAGAACTCCTCGAATGGGGCAAGAAGATCATTGAAGGTGAGCATCAGCGGGTTCTTCACGGAGGAAATCCTCTTTATAATCCTTCCATTGCTGTCGTCAAGGTGAAGTTTGATCAGTTTGTCGATGCCTACCATTTCCAGAAGACACTTCAGAGCAACACGGTCAGATGGACCCAGAAAGTCTCCTCCATGCGTGCAGAAGCGGATGAAATCATCCTGGATATATGGAATGAAGTAGAAGAGTGTTATACCTCATTGCCGGAAGATCTCAAAAGGGAGCGTGCTGCTGATTATGGTGTAGTCTATGTCTTCCGGCCAATGGAGAAACAGCACACCAGGATTGCGTTGGGGAAGAGAGTGGATTACTGAACCTATTCCTTATTGTGATTCGCCTGATTTAGAAGCCCGGTCATGATCAGAAGCTGGGCCGACATGTAGGTCAGCATTACCCAAAAGCCGGCATGGGCAAATTTTACCGAAAACTTGTTCAGGGCAATCATGCTGTCCGAAACAACAAAGAGAACGGCTCCTGCCAGTACCAGGCCGAAGCTTACTGCCGGCACCCTTCCCTGCCTGTTTAGCGCCATGGCTGTCATGGTCAGGATGACGATCGTGTAGAGGATTAAGGCAGGTTTTATCATCGTTGCAACTGTTGGCAAAATCACCCATAACATGCTGATCCCGAAAATTACAAATGGGACTATCCAGGCAGGGTTTCTCCTCAGGAGTGGCAACTTCGTGCCATCAACGGAGGTGCTGAATGCGGAGATGTAAAATAGATGGGAGATAAGAAAATTTACCAGGCCCGACAGAAAAAAGAAATTTCCGCCGAACAGGAGGAGAACATCTCCCAACCATGAAAAGAAGAAAGCCAGGAACACGGGTTTTGCCAGTCTGGCTCGTTTATCTGCAAGATTCAGATAAAAATATCCGGCCATCCAGACCATGATCATTGGTTTGACCACATATCTTGCAGAAGCTCCATATTCGGGTATTTCTAAAAGGTTAAAAAACACCAGGAATGGGAAAAGGGCATAAAAAATCAGGTTGATTTTTTTCATATTTACCACGAAATACTGGTTAGGAATGTAAAGCTAGGCATTAATTCAATCTGTTCTGCAGGAGTGGAGCGATAAATTGGAAAAGAAATTTAATTAGCTTAGCAGCCGTTCGAATTCAAACAGTGTAAACCGATGGATCTTAAATTTAGGGTAAAGGAAGTCCGGAGTGCTCCTCTTATGCTGGTCTGGAGACTAACTATTGTCTTCCTGCTTTTTTCATTGCAACGCCTGTTCTTTTACCTGATCAACATTCGCTATTTCCCGGAAATGCCAGTTTCCCATCTGGCCGAGCTCATGATTTCAGGCCTCAGGTTCGATCTTACCGCGGTATTGTATGTCAACAGTTTGTATATCCTGTTGATGCTTATACCGCTCAAATTCAAGTACACTGATCTTTACAAAAAATCTGTCCGGATCCTTTTTCTAGTTACGAATTCTATCGCCATGACAGCCAATTTGGTTGACGTGGTCTATTTCAGGTACATATTGCGCAGGACAGATTTCAGCATTTTTTCCGAATTCAGGAATGAGTCCAACCTGTTTAAGATTCTAAGCGCAGGAATCATCCAGTACTGGTATCTTGCCTTGTTTTTTGGGGTTTTGTTCCTGATCCTGTGGATAACCTATTCGGATCACAGAAAAAGTAACCTTATCAGGTCGGACCTTTTTTTCTATAGCTTTTCCAGCATTGTCCTGGTCGTTGGTGGAGGGCTTACAGTTGCGGGGATGCGGGGAGGATTTACGGGGACTACCAGGCCGATCACGATAAGTAATGCCATTGAAAAGGTCAAAAGGCCCATTGAATCTGCCATAGTGCTGAACACACCTTTTTCCATCATCCGGACCATTAGCGCCAAAACCTTTGAGAAAATTAATTTCTTTGACGATGCCGCAGCCGAACGGATCTACAGCCCTGTCCATGAGGGAAATACTTCCGGGAATTTTAAGCGGATGAATGTTGTTGTGCTAATCCTTGAAAGCTTTACCAAAGAAGTTGTGGGTGCCTTGAACACAGAACTTGAAGGTGGGCATTACAAGGGTTATACTCCATTCCTTGATTCACTGATTCAACATAGCTATACCTGGAAATATTCATTTGCCAACGGGGTAAAATCCATCGATGCCATACCTTCTGTGATAGCCGGCGTTCCTTCCCTGGTGCAGCCTTTTGTACTCTCCCGTTACTCTTTAAACGACATGGAGGGACTGGCTGCCACCCTGAGAAAAAAGGGATACGATACCGGGTTTTTTCATGGAGCACCCAACGGATCGATGGGGTTTGATGCGATCACTAACATGCTGTCCATCAGCAGATATTTTGGCCAGAACGAATATGGCCGAAAAAAGGATTCAGACGGGTACTGGGGGATTCCTGATGAGTTGTTTCTTAATTATTGCGCCCATAATTTCAGTCAGCTGAAAGAGCCTTTTTTTGCTTCTGTTTTCACATTATCGTCGCACCATCCCTACATTTTGCCCGAGAAATACAAGGACAGTTTCAGGGGGGGGCCAAATCCGCTTTATAAATGCATTGAATACAGCGACTATTCCCTGCGTGAATTTTTCAGGGTGGCCTCCGGGCAACCCTGGTACAGTAATACCCTTTTCGTTCTCACTGCAGATCATTCCCTGCCTTCCAGCGATCACAACGAGTACAAGACCTCTACCGGATTATTCTCAGTCCCGATAATTTTTCACCATCCCAACAGCAGCCTGGTCGGCATGGATTCCACATTGATGCAGCAGATTGATATTTTCCCGACGGTGATGGGATATCTTAACTATGATGAACCCTATTTTGCCTTTGGCAGCGATCGGTTTCAGGCAGGCGGCAATCCTTTTGTCGTCAACTATGTCAACGGCTATTACCAGTTTATGGAGGGAGATGACTTGATTCTGTCGGATGGTAAAAATCTTGTTGCCGCCTATAATTTCAAAAAGGATGCGCAATACCGGGTAAACCTGGCTGAAAAGGGGGATACCGTTATAGATGGACACTTCCAAAGGTTCAGGGCATTTTTGCAGCAATACAACAACAGGATGGTGGAGAACCGGCTCACCACCAAATGATTTCCGGCCGGAGCTGATTGGCCGGGCAAACCAAAGAAAGCCCGGAAGCAGAAGATTGCAGTTGAAACTTCCTTTAAAAATCTGAGTATAAAATATTTATTGTCTACTTAAACAATTGTCTCATGGAATTGAAATCTCGGAAAATCAGGGTGCAATTGCCAGTTATAATGCTCGTCCTTATGGTTTTGATCCTGGCTGGATGCCGGACGAATCCCGTAGTACAAAATCCGCCGGCGAACGGGTATAATTTTTTTGTTGTCTCGGATATGGGATCCTCCGGTCCCTATCGGGAGGATTCTGTTGCAGCGACAGTAAACAGGCTGTCAAAAAGCCTTCATCCAAGATTTGTCATCAACCAGGGAGATTTTTTCCATGACAGTGGTGTAAAAGATACGCTGGACCCTCTTTGGACGGCCCAGTTCGAAAAGATGTTTGCAGCACCGGAACTGCAGCTTAAGTGGTACTCCGTTATTGGCAACCATGAATACATTGGCAATCCCCAGGCCCTTGTTGATTATGGGAAACACAATTCCAGGTGGACCATGCCTGCCCGTAACTATACCTTTGTACAACAGGTCGACAGTGCCACTTCCATCCGCTTTGTGATGCTCGACACCTCTCCCTTTGTATACATGTATCGATTTGATGCCAAATACAATAAGATCAAAGAACAGGATCCGGACAAAACTGTTGCATTTGCGGACAGTGTGCTGTCACATTCGAATGAAACATGGAAAGTTGTTGTTGGCCACCATCCCATTTACACATCAGACTTCGTCCAGGGAAATACCTATGACCTGATCTATAAGATCGCCCCGCTGCTGCGAAAATACAAGGTCGACTTCTACCTGAACGGACATGTTCACAAGTTTGAACATTTGCAAAGAGATGGCACCGATTTCATGGTGACGACAACCGGGATGAAGCCACGCCGCACCAATCCATGGTTCTATGCAAGATATACTGGTTATTCACTGGGATTTACTGTTTGCAGTGTCTCCAGCCAGGATTTCACCTTCTATTTCACCAATGAAAAAGGTGAAACGCTGTATTCTTACAGCAGGACAAGGAGGCATGGAGAGTAGGGCAAAGGGCAAAAAGACTGTAGAAAGGGGACAGGAACACAGAAGTTTAGGCTCAATATTGCCGGTTCATTCGGTCTCCAGTACCATAAGTGTTTGATCTGCCTCCGGGATTGGTATAATCAGGGTTATTGGGGTCTTCTTCCTCGTCAGGATCCTGTTTTGGGCCTTTGCCTTTTAGTGGCTTAGGCAGTATTTTTGTTCTGAACAATGGAATCCTGTAGGCTACTGTAAGTGAGAAATCAAAGGGAACCTCCCTGTTAGCTGTGTATCCCAGTCCGGGGATGACATAAGGTTTCACACTTGTACTTTTGGTGGAGGCGAAAAGAAATTTTGCCCGGACCGACCAGCCGAAAAAGAAGTTGGGAAGAAGTTCCCCTTTAAGGCCAAAAAGAAGCTCCCCCCAATGGGCATTCAGGTTTTCCCTGGGGAAGTTGGTCTGAAGGGTTTCCCAATAATTGGTATAAGACACATTTTGGGTTTCTTGTGCAAAATGGCTGAAACCATACCTGAAACCAACAAAAACAAGATCATCATCAGACAGGGATTCAAACTTGCTGATATTTACATCTACGCCAAGCCGGGCATACGGTCCTTTGTTGGTATAGTGAAATGACTCCTTCATATCATTGACGCTCAGATATCCGGCCTCAAAGGTTGGGAAAAAATTCCCCTTGTAAGGTAAATCAGCCTGAAGTTCAAATCCTGATTCTGTGGATTTCTGGATATAGGGCATTAAAAACCGCGATATATCAATCCCTATACGGGGACCTTCAATCCTCCATTCTTCCTTCCGGGTCTGTCCGGAAACAAGTAGCGGACTACTTAAGAGAAAGATGAAGATATATCGTAATATTTTGACCATTGGTATTGTAAGTTTCCAGGGATTTGGGATCTATAGAAGGATTTTGCACTGTTACTGAATCAATCAGGGAGGAACAGCGGGTAGCATTCACGAGGTAATAAGGGGCAAAGCCGCAGACTTCGGAAATCAGTTTCAGATCCATGGTGTGGCGGATCCAGAAAATGCTCTGGCTGTTGTTAAGGTAGACCACAAATCCGGATGAATCTTCCGAAAGGGACAATGGCAAACTTATTCTTTTTGTCAGTGCCGAATCTTTGTTGTTGAGAAGTGTATCCCCAACTGAATTTTTTCCGTATCCTCTTACTACAATAGGACCTATTTTTTCGGATTTGCTACCGGCGAAAGTGGCCACCATAAGGGTGTCAGTCGACTCGTAACAGTGTGAATTGTTGCTACAGGAGTGCAACAATACAACAGCAAAAAAGATCACGATAAACTGTACGCGCATCCGCAGAATTGGTTTGTAGAGTAACTTCCGGCAAATATAATCAATTTGGGCGGATGGGGTTTAGGGCCCGAAAATAATTGATAGTTTTGACCCTCAAATTAATGGATATGAGAGCACTCAGTTTTATGATATTTTTCAGCATAGTTCTTATCGTTTACACTTCCCTGAATTACCTGGTATATACCAGGGGGTTGATGGCTATATCGGGTCTCCCCGGATTAAAGAGATGGTACACCCTGATCTTCTGGGCCCTGGTTTCATCTTTCCTGGTAGGGATGTTCTGGGAACGTACGGCATCCTCCGTGGTCAGTGAATGGATTTACCGGGTGGGCGCATTCTGGCTTGCCTTTATGTTTTATTTTCTGATGGTGTTGGTGTTGATTGACCTTGTACGGTTGGCCGATTATTTTTTCCACTTTCTTCCCGTTTTCTCTGCGACGGCCAAACTCAGGATGGGTTATTTGGTAACCGGACTTGTTTCCCTCATTGTTATCGGAGGGTATCTCAATGCCCGGAATACCCGGCTGAAGGTTATTCCGCTGACGATTCACAAAAAGGTAACCGGTCCGTCAGAACTGAAGGTTCTCATGGCCTCCGACATCCATTTGGGGGCCTTGATCGGTGAACGGCAGGAGATAAAACTGGTCAGGATTATCAATGAGCAGAAACCGGACCTGGTACTGTTGTGCGGAGACCTTGTTGATGGAGATATTGGTCCGGTTCTCCGTAAAAACCTCGGGAAGCACATTCAGGAAATCCGGACCAGGCTGGGGGTGTACGCCATCACCGGGAACCATGAGTACATTGGCGGAATTAAAAATACCTTGCCATACCTGCAGAGTATCAATATAAAAGTTCTTCGTGATGAGGTAGTTACACTGTCCGACTGGATTCAGCTTGTGGGGCGTGATGACCGTGACAGCCGGAGAATGGGTGAGCCCGGCACTCCGCATGAACTCAGTGAACTGGTCAAGGGCCTTGACCCCTCCAAACCCATCATAGTAATGAACCATCAGCCTTTTCACCTGGAGGAAGCCGTTAAGGCCGGTGCCGATCTTCATTTGTCGGGTCATACACACAACGGACAATTGTGGCCTTTGAACTTCATCACTGGAGCAATTTTTGAATTGAGCTGGGGATTGATGCAAAAGGGCAATACCACCTTTTATGTTTCTTCCGGTTTCGGCTCCTGGGGCCCTCCTGTCAGAACAGGAAATACACCGGAAGTAGTTGTTTTTAATATCAGGTTTGATGGACAGGATTGAAATCAGGCCTGTATTCGTACGGATAATCTCTTGTGAATTATTAATTTATCAATTGTTATTCTCCTGATTTCATTCGGTGTTGATTTAGCGGGAAACCCAGGCAAGGCCAGTTGGGGAGCTTCAAATTTCCGGAATTCTGTACCGGTTGGAAATGCAGGTGCCATTTTTAGCTGGCAGACTGAAATCCAGTAGTCAAATTTTCAGTATCTTTGTGCCTGATTATTTTAAATAGATTACAGACTATCAAGCATATAAGGCATGTCAACAATGAATAACATCCGGAATTTCTGCATCATTGCCCATATTGACCATGGAAAAAGTACTTTGGCCGATCGTCTCCTTGAGATGACCTCGACGATCAGTGCCCGTGACATGGAGGCTCAGGTGCTTGATAACATGGACCTGGAGAAGGAACGCGGTATCACCATCAAAAGCCATGCTATCCAGATGGAATATTTTCATGAAGGGGAGAAATTTCTCCTGAACCTCATTGATACTCCCGGACATGTCGACTTCTCCTACGAAGTTTCCCGTTCCATCGCTGCGTGCGAAGGAGCTTTGCTTATCATTGACGCAACCCAGGGAATCCAGGCACAGACCATTTCAAACCTCTACCTTGCCATTGAACATGACCTTGAGATTATTCCGATTTTAAACAAAATGGACCTTCCCAATGCCATGCCGGAAGTTGTTGAGGACCAGATTATTGAACTCATTGGCTGCAAAAGGTCGACGATAATCCGTGCATCGGGGAAAACCGGTGAAGGCGTAGCGGAGATCCTGGAACGCATTCTGACAGACATCCCGGCACCGGGAGGTGATCCTGAAGCACCGCTTCAGGCCCTGATTTTTGACTCTGTCTTCAACCAGTTCCGCGGCGTAATTGCCTATTTTAAGGTGGCCAACGGCACAGTCAGCAAAGGTGACCTGGTAAAGTTTGTGGCTGCCGACAAGCAATATTATGTGGATGAGGTTGGTGTATTGAGGATGGGACTGGAAATCCGCGAGGAATTAAGTGCCGGCGATGTCGGGTACATTATCTGCGGAATCAAAACCGCCCGAGAGATTAAAGTGGGGGATACCATAACGCAGGTCAAAAGTCCCTCTGCAGCCATATCAGGGTTTGAAGATGTGAAACCAATGGTTTTCGCCGGGGTTTATCCTATTGACAGTGAGGATTATGAAGATCTTCGCAATGCCATGGAAAAACTGCAGCTGAATGATGCTTCCCTTACCTATGTACCTGAATCCTCTATGGCCCTTGGCTTTGGATTCCGGTGTGGTTTCCTGGGGCTGCTTCACATGGAGATCGTCCAGGAGCGGCTCGACCGCGAATTTGACATGAACGTCATTACTACCGTTCCCAACGTATCCTATATGGTGACCACAAGGGGCGGTGAGACATTTGAAGTTTTTAACCCTGCAGGATTGCCGGAAGCGACTCTTATCGAACAGATCGAGGAGCCATTTATCCATGCACAGATCATCACCCGGTCAGAATACATCGGTTCGATTATGACCTTGTGCCTGGACAAGCGCGGGATGATGACGAAGCAGGATTACCTGACGGCCGACAGGGCAGAGCTCTCTTTTGACATGCCGCTGGGTGAAATTGTGATTGACTTCTACGACAAGCTGAAAAGCATTTCAAAGGGCTATGCCTCTTTTGATTACCATATTACAGGCTATCGCCCTGCCAAGCTGGTTAAGCTTGATATTCTGCTGAACAGCGAGCCGGTGGATGCCTTGTCCACCCTGCTGCATGTCGACAACGCCTATACCTTCGGCCGCAGGATCTGTGAAAAGCTGAAAGAGCTGATCCCAAGGCAGCAATACGATGTGGCCATCCAGGGCGCCATCGGTGCCAAGATTATCTCCAGGGAAACGGTTAAAGCTGTCAGGAAAGATGTAACTGCCAAATGTTACGGTGGTGATATCACAAGGAAGCGCAAACTCCTCGATAAGCAGAAGAAGGGCAAGAAGCGGATGAAACAGATCGGCAACGTTGAAGTACCGCAGAAGGCATTTTTAGCCGTGCTGAAACTGGACTAGGAATAAGAATTATGAGTTATGAATTATGAGTTAGTGCTGCTGCATTCATAATTCATAACTCATCAC
>CAZDLO010000038.1:0-33049 GCA_964506325.1 uncultured Tangfeifania sp. | reverse complement strand
AACCCCCAGGGCAATTTACATGCTATTTTGTGAACGATAGTTCATGAGGGTTTCATCAGAATATATTTAATTTTAATTGCCTGATAGAAACGAAGTTCAGTGCAGCTAATCGAAGATCAGCGAAGCCAATGCCCGCATATTCAATTTTGGTTGGTCCCGACATGTCGGGAAGGGCATTTCATATCTACATAATGTGTCGTTTTATTGATCTATGGAATCCAATTGCCATGAATTTATTTTAATGCAGGTCGCGGTAATTGAATAATGACTGTCCCCTTTTATTTAAAATTTTTCTGCGTCTCATCATTTTCTCCTGTAAGATAATTGGAAAAATACCTGGGATTTAATGGTTCTCCGGTTGCTCTTTCAATAAGTTGCTCCCAGGGGATGAGATCACCATAAGTAAAAACCCTGGAAACCAGGAAGTCACCTACCGCCTTGTTGTTTTGATAAGATGAGTTATTTTGATCAAGTATTTTATTGTCAATATGATACTGTAGCTGGCCGGCCAATAAATCAGCAAGAATAAAATTATGAATATTACAGGAAAAACTTGCAAAGTAACTGCTGGTTGCCCAGTCACTGACGTTTTGATCATCCGGGGACAGGATCCCTAAATATTTCTCATTCAGACGATACCACAATGCTCCAAGATTTTGATCAGGATCCAGGTATACTTCCCGCTCG
Source organism: uncultured Tangfeifania sp. (assembly GCA_964506325.1). Lineage (GTDB taxonomy): Bacteria > Bacteroidota > Bacteroidia > Bacteroidales > Prolixibacteraceae > CAINVV01. The sequence continues at coordinate 32,362 of CAZDLO010000038.1, read as the reverse complement.
AACATTGATTTAACCAACAGTCTTCTTAACCTGTAAAGGCGGTCTACCTGTATATAATGCATACAGAGCAGACTGAACTGCCGGTTACTCGCTGAATCAAGGTCAAATTCTGTCTTCAGCCAGAGGTTGTTCGATACCATATTTTCAAAGCAACCTGCAACACCTTCAGCAATCACGGAATTCGGATCTTTCAGCAAATAAGGGGTTTTATCTGAAATGTTTTTGAAATGGGAGGCATGTCCGCACAAATGCATCATCTTTTTCATACCCTCATTACTGTTGGAAATTGTAGCCATCAGTCTCAGGTCGTTTTTAAAATCCACATTGTAGATATTCGTGGAGGCAGATTTACCTTTCCTGTAAACCAGGTCACTCCTGTCGATCACATCCTGAACCGGCAGGCCAATGCCGGAAAAGAATTCAGCAGCAAGTTTGATCGGGTCCTTTTCGCGGTAAAGTGAATCCATTTTGTCTGAAAACCGGCGGGGTAGAAAGCTTGACCTTTCGTCGTTGTAATGATAGGACTGCAATTCAGATACATGAATATTGTACCGCTTTGCCAATATTCTGTCAATCATGGATTTGGCTTCAAAGAATTGATCGCGGGTTTTCAACTCTATGTCATCCAGCAACGATTTAATCTTCTCGGGTGTTTGGTCTTTGGTCTCAAGAGCAAGCTGGTAATAATTGCTGTATCCGAAGTCCCTGGCAAATTCGTTTCGCATTTTAACCATTTGTATGATATCACCCGCAATTTGTTTCCCTTTGTCCAGGTATGCCTGATTGATTTTCCTTAGAAGGGCAATGTCCATGGTGCTCTTGCGCAACGAATCCAGTTGTGTTCCTGTATATTTATTATTGCCTGCAACAATTGCGACACTCGAGAATGATTGCCACAGTTTGGTCTCAACAATTCTTAATTTTTTGTACCTGTCTGCTTCCACCTGGGGACCCATGAAGGATTGGTACAAAACAGTCAGCTGTCTTTTCAGGACCGTATCGGTTATAATTTCTGAATTTTTTAATTTCCGCAAAAGCTGAAAGTCTTTTTCATTTGTAAAAACATTTTCCGTAAATGTTGTAAACTTGTCCGGAGAAAAGCAGGCGGAAGAATTTCTGTTTGAATTGTTAAAATCCATCTCCAGGTCTATCAGTTTTTTGTAATCGTTTTCATTCCCTGATACATTGAGATTCCACAAGGCAACTGTACTTTCCTTTGTAAAGTTCCTGATCATTTCGACGTTTTTATCAATATAATGACGCAGGATCATCTCCGATTGCTGCTTTTCATCCAGGCAACCCGCTGATAAAATGAAAATTATAACGAACAGGTACTTCATCTTTGAACAATATTCTTATTTGAGGTGAGATTTTAGTCCGGTTTTATGAACCTCCGGTATTTAAATAATAGGGGAATTTCCAGGCTGTCACCTATTCCATTCCCGGTTTTGTGATATCAAGTTTAACATAGAATTCATTGTTTTCTGCATTGATTACCAGTTGATGATTCAACGGATACATCAGTTCAAGTCGTCTTTTGCCGTTCAACAGTCCAACCCCCTCAGCATATCCTCCCTTGTAATTGTTTGGTATATTGTTTGCTGCTTCAAAAGTCAGATGATTGTTTCTTACTTGAAGGGAAATTCTTATCCAGGGAAGGTCAGGATCCTGGCTGCTTCCATGCTTGAAGCAGTTTTCCACAAAAGAATACAGCAACATCGGAGGGATCAGGTAATTCTTGTTCCCGATTTTTTTGTCAAAAGTTATGGACAGACGGTCAGAATAGCGGATTTGTTCCAGCTCGATGTAATCTTCAATAAGTTTCAGCTCTTTGGAAACAGGTACTTCAATGGCATTGCATTCATAGAGTATATAATGAAACATATCAGACATTTTTGCGATAACCACAGCAGTTTTGTCACTTTTGGCAAGTGCCAGCGAATAGAGGTTATTGAAAGTATTGAAGAGAAAATGAGGATTTAACTGTCCTTTCAAAACCTGCAATTCTGTGGCTAGTCGCTTGCGTTCGGCTTCACGCGTGATATCCTGGCTCCTGATCCAATCCTTGTAATATTTGAACATGGCGAAAAGAACTGTCGGGCCAATGATCCAGAGCATATTTACAAGGAAGGAATCAATTGAATACCATTCGTGTGGGTGCAAAGCCCGGGGGATAAATAGACTATAGTATACATTCTTGCTGATAAATAATTTTAAAAGGACTGCACCGGCGGAGAATGCAGCAAGAAAGCCAAAGAAACGTAAATACCTGCTTTTCAGAAGGAAGCGAGGTACCAACAGGTATATCACAAGATAAGTATAAAGAACCAGGACGGGAAGGTGTACCAGCAGGTTGAGCAGGTAAAAAACATAAGGGAAATTTTGCTGGTAACTGAAGATATAGGACCCACCCAATACAAACGAGACCCAATAAATCAAATGATTAAAGGGACGAACCTGAAATGCGCGATATATTGCACGGAGTGACATACCTGGAGTTTTTCAATTTGTGCAGAGCAACCCTGGATTTTAAAAACTAATGCCAGTTTTTAAAATCCATTCAAACTTAAATATTTATACATTCTGGTGATTCAATAACCTGCCTTCTACCTGCCAGGCATGGTCAAATTGCCTTTGCAGTAAAGTAACACCGTTGAACCTTTGAAACATGTCGTTGAGCCGGAGTTACCTGCATTTGAAAGAATTTAGACCTGGAAAGTCAGCTAATTGTGCAGATTAAAAGAATTAAATGCGTAAGGCCGAAAATAAATATAAGAAGATGTATTCAGGTTGCCAAAATGAATATTACTTCCGAACTTGTCCCTGAACGTTAGGAAACCGGAAATTGGCGAAGCATCCCGGTTTATTAATCGGGAAAATTGTATTCAAACAAACGGGTATAAACCAATTGTTTATTAATTTTACATTAACCGGAATCAGTATGCTTCCATGCATTGTGTGTGAAGGTATAGCATCCGTTCGAAAGAGAATGTGACACAAGGGTTTAGGGTCATGTATAAAACAATTCATATACAGATGAAGAGAGTCATAAGTATATTTGTTTTCAGTTTTATGCTATTGCTCAATAGCTATTCCCAGCATTATATTTTCACTAATTATTCGATCAACAACGGGCTTTCGCAAAGTGTGGTCAATTGTGTTTTCCAGGATTCACGGGATTATATCTGGATCGGCACGCAGAACGGACTTAACCGGTTCAATGGAGAAACCTTTGACATTTTCAGCTATAATCCGGAGGACTCAGTTTCGATATCAAACAATTGGATTTATTCTGTTGCAGAAGATAGTGACGGCAATCTCTGGGTTGGAACGAAAGGCGGATTGAATAAATACCTGGTTGCAACCAATAAATTTGAAAGAATAACTTACCAGACAGATTTTCCCGATATCACAAGATATTGCTATGACATTATCCGGCTTGGCAACGGGAATCTTTTGATTAATACACCACCTGTTATTACAGTTTTCGATCCCCGGGAAAAAAGCTTTCACCATTATTACAGTAAACTGGAATATGATGGAGCTGTGAAGGATGTCAGAAGTCCGAGTTTAGAGGATAATGATGGAAAGATATGGATTGGCTCAGGTAAGGGTCTGGCCTCATTCTCAACAAAATCAAATGAATTCAGCTATTATCAATTTTCGGATGAAGGCGGAATTGTCGGGGATGTAAATATTTCTGCACTTTACAGGGATAAAAAAGGAAATATCTGGGCCGGAACAACCTCAGGTTTATTTTGCTACAACCCGATATCGAATATTTTTGAGGCATCCAGGTTTTTCATTGGCGCAAAGGGAAATTTCACTTTTAAAAATATCTGTATCCGCAGTATTCTCGAAGACAGTAACGGGAATATAATAATAGGGACTGAAGGCCGGGGAATGTTTGTTTTTAGCACATCCATGAAAATCCCATTGACAATGCAGAATTACACTTCTGAAAACAGTGAAATTGGCCACAACATAGTTCAGTCACTTCTGATAGATCATTCTCAGAATCTTTGGATAGGTACTTTGCAGGGTATCAGCAAAACAGATCTGAAGAAAATGAAGTTTAATCTTTACAGGCGGAGCAATTCGCCCAACTCTGTGGACCTTCTGGGAAATGTCATTGCATCATTGTACAAGGACGATGAAGGTACTTTATGGGTAGGAAACTGGGGCCAGGGTTTAAATCTTGTGAACCGGTCAACGGGCAAAGTCGAGCATTTTTCAACTCAAATGACCGGTAATCACAAAATTCAGAATGATTTTATTCACGCAATCTTCCAGGATTCAGATCATAGAATCTGGCTGGGAACGCGTGATGGCCTCCTGGTCTTTGACAAACCACGCAATCGGTTTGTCCCCTGGAATGAATATTTCAATAAGCCTGACCTTCCCACGTTTAATCATGTCAGGATTTATTTAATGATACAGGACAGGAATTCAAATTACTGGATAGGGACTCAGAATGGCCTTTACAAAATCAATCTTGAAAAATCCACAGTTGAAGTTTTTCGGAAAGAACTGGAGTCGCATCACCGTTTAAGCGCCAACCTGGTCTATTACCTGCTTGAAGACACGGATGGCCTGATATGGATCGCCACAGTCGGGGGCCTTGATGTATACAATCCTTCCACACAGAATATAAGGCATTACGTGAAGGACAAAAACGGTTTGAGTGACGATTTTGTGATTTCCCTCTGCGAGGACAAAAAAGGAAGGATATGGATCGGGACAGACACTTATGTAAATGTATACGATAAAAAAGATTCTTCTTTCACTTATTATTCCCAGAAGGAGGGTTTGCCGAACAACAGGATTTTTGAAATTGTAAAAGACAGAAACGATGACATTTGGATCGCCACCGGGAAAGGATTGAGCAAATTCAGCGAGAGGAATAACAGTTTTCAAACCTTTACCCTGGAAGATGGACTTCAGAGCCTGGAATTCAACCTGAGGGCTGCCTATGCATGCAAGGACGGTGAAATGTTACTGGGAGGCATGAACGGGTTTAACTCTTTCTATCCGGACTCCATTTCCAGGAATCCGTACATACCCAATGTCGTTTTTACTTCCTTTTACAAAACGAAAGGCAATACCAAAGAGTATATCAACCTGGCTGAATCGAGGGATATATCATTGAATCACAATGTAAATTCATTCACAATTGAGTTTGCAGCCCTGGAATATACAAACCCGCAAAGAAATAAATATTCCTACAAGATGGAAGGTGTCTCGGATGAGTGGGTAGATATCGGAAACAGAAAATTCGTTCCTTTTTCGGCACTGCAGGCGGGAGAATATACATTTAAGGTAAAAGGATCAAATAATGATGGTGTTTGGAACAACCAGGAGATTAGTCTCAGAATCACAATTCTTCCTCCGTGGTGGAAGAGCAATTATGCTTATCTGCTTTACTTCGTTATTATCATCCTTGTCATAGTCGTTTTCATAAAAATACGAGAGCGGAATCTCCGGCAAGCAAAAAAATTGCTGGAACAAAAAGTCCTGGAAAGGACACTTCAAATTGAAGAACAATCCAGGTTGATTATTTCAAAGAACCAGGAGCTTAAAGAACTGAACGTCACCAAAGACAAATTCTTCTCAATTATCGGGCATGACCTTGGAAACCAGTTCAATATCATTATCGGTTTTTCTGAAGTCCTGGTTTCTGATTTTAAGAACATGGATTCCAGAAAAATCGAAAATCATCTCACCAATATTTACAATTCTTCCAGGCTGGCACATGAATTACTTGATAATCTGCTGACATGGGCTAAAATTCAGACAAAGGCCATAAAATACAATCCGGAAGTATTTGATCTGCAGGCTAAAATTGCGGATACAATAGAATTCCTGGAAGGTGCTTCTGCAAAAAAGAGCATAAGGATAAAAGTTGCCAATAAGCAACAGATGTTCGTTTATGCGGATGTCAATATGTTTTCAGCAGTCATCAGAAACCTGGTATCCAATGCAATCAAATTTACACACGAGCAAGGAGCCATTGTTATTCAACTCCAGGGGAAAGAAGACTTCTGCGAGATTTCAGTAAAGGATAACGGAGTTGGTATTTCAGAGGAAAATATTCATAAAATTTTCAGAATTGACAGCAATCACTCCACGCACGGAACGAACGGTGAAAAGGGAACCGGTTTGGGCTTGATCTTATGCAAGGAGTTTGTCGAGCAACATAACGGTAAAATATGGGTTGAAAGTGTGGTTGACAAGGGCAGCAGGTTTATATTTACCCTGCCGCGAAAAAAGGTGTAATCATCTTTTTATTGCATACTTTTTTGAAGCCCGACTGCATACATTTAAAAAAAATAACTCCAGGCCAATCTTTTCATACCTTTTTTTGACATTGCCATAAATTTTGTGACTTGAATTTCCGGAATTAACTTTATTTTACACTGAGATTTTGTGAAATCATTTTGCATGCTTCACCACGGAGCAAGCGGTACACAATCATTGTTAATATTTTTGCAGGATGCGGGAACTGATAATGGCAGTCTTTATTTTTAGCAGCATGATTGTTCATGCCCAGTTGAAACCGTTTTATTCCGCCATCCATGATAAGTACGGATATATGGACTTATCGGGCAGGGTGGTTGTAACGCCCAAATATGATTTGGCCTGGGAGTTCAGGGAAGGAATGTCTGCGGTTAAAGTTGACAGTTTGTATGGATTTGTCAATGTCCAGGGTGTTGAGGCTATTTCACCGTCTTTCCAACTCGCCTGGATGTTTTCAGATGGATTGTCGGTGGTAAAAACCGGTGGAAAATTTGGATTTATTGATAAGTCCGGAGCCTTGGTGGTACCGGCGATTTATGACAGGGCAGATAATTTTCATGGGGACCGTGCCAACGTTTTTCTAAACAGACAATGGATGGTGATGATTTACGATGCAAAGAATGGCTCAGTCCGGTACCGGTAAACAACCGGCACCACAATTTAAATTCAACAACGATTTCCCATGAGGATCTATATTTTTCTTCTTCTGATAATTTTCACTTTCCAGGGATTCAGTATAAAAAGGGCTGAACTTGTAAAATTTGTCAATCCTTTTATCGGAACGGCAGGAGGTGCACATACCTATCCTGGTGCAACAGTGCCCTTTGGAATGGTTCAGCTCAGTCCTGACGGGGGAAATGAATCAGCCGGTGATTTTGTTGCTTACCGAAGCGGCCGGCAATATGACTACGGTATGAAAGCAATCCAGGGCTTTGGTCATCTGCACCTCAGCGGCACGGCCAATGATCCTGCCGGTGACATATCAGTGCTGCCTCTCCTTCAGAAAGTGCCGTCGGCAGATTTTATCAAAAGTGAATTTTCTCACGATGATGAACAGGCTTCACCAGGGTACTATTCTGTCCTGCTTAAGAGTTCAGGAATTAAAGTCGAACTGACCGCTACCTTAAGATGCGGAATGCACCGGTATACTTTTCCTGAAAGCGATGGGGCAGTTATCCGGTTCGACCTGGGCTATCACAATGGCGGACGTCCGGTCGAGTGTACATTCAGGCGGTTGAATGACAGCACTTTTACAGGGAGCAGATTTTCAACAGGGTATGCTGATGACAAAAGGGTATTTTTTGCGGTGCGTACCAGTAAACCGGTGAAGGACCTTGTCCTGTTTGCGGATACGGTGAAGGTCAGAAGCAAATCGGAGGTGAAAGCAGTAGGTGTCAAGGCGGCGCTCCGGTTCTCTGCACGAAAGGGCGAGAAGATTTTGATGAAGGTCGCTGTCAGTTTTGCCGGGACAGAAGGTGCGGTTGAAGGACTTAAGGAGATATCCGGCTGGAATTTTGAATCTGTCAGGGAATTGGCGGAAGAGGCCTGGGAGAGGGAACTTCAAAAGATACAGATATCCACTGAAGATGAAAACATTAAAAAAATATTCTACACTGCTGTTTACCATTGCTATGTAGCCTCGACACGTTTTGACGATGCTTTGTCTCAATACAGGGGGGCTGACAGTAAAACTCACCGGGGTGGTCCGGTCTATTCCGTTTTTGCCTTATGGGATACATTCAGGGCGCTTCATCCGTTGTTTACCATCACCCAGCCAGAACGGGTGCCGGACATCATCAGCTCTTTCCTGAAATTTTATGATCAGTATGGATTGCTGCCTGTCTGGGAGATGGCATTTTGTGAAACCCATTGCATGACAGGGTATCATGCCCTTCCTGTAATTTCGGAGGCGATCCTGAAAGGATTTGCAGGGTTTGATTACCAGAAGGCCTATGAGGCCATGAAAACAAGTGCCAACCAGAATATCCGGAACACAGGTGCCTACCGGCAGTATCATTTTATCCCGCACGAGGAATCTACCGCCAGCGTGACCAAAACAACAGAATATGCTTTCGATGACTGGAACCTGGCACAGGTCGCCGGGAAATTGGGACATACAGATGATTACGCCCTGTTTTCAGAGCGGAGCAGCTATTGGAAGAATCTTTTTGATCCTGTAAGCTGCTTTGCAAGGCCAAAATATGCGGACGGCAGCTGGGTGCCTGGTTTTGACCCGCTTAGTGATCACACCGATGGAAAGGAGTCCTACACAGAAGGCAATTCATGGCATTATACATTTATGGTGCCGCAGGATGTCTTCGGACTTATGCACGCATTCGGATCCAGGGAGAGATTTGTCCAGAAACTGGACTCTATGTTCGAAACTCCATATCCTCCTGGTAATTACCTGGGAGGGATGGGTGGATTGACCGGTCAGTATGCACATGGTAATCAACCCAGCCATAACATCCCCTATCTTTATACTTATGCCGGTATGCCCTGGAAAACGGCCTGGCTGATCAACAAAATACGGACAAGTTGTTACAAAAATTCGCCGGATGGAATCATTGGAAATGAAGATACCGGAGGCATGAGTTCATGGTATGTCTTCAATGCCCTGGGTTTGTACCCGTTTAATCCTGCATCCTGTGAATATTTGATAACCACACCGGCAGTATCAAGGGCCGTGATTGAGTTTCCGGGCGGGAAGAAGTTTATCCTGGAGGCCAAGGGACTGAGCAGTAAGAATATATTTGTTCAGAGCATTGTATTCAACGGTAAAAATTACACTAAATCCTATATCAGCCATGCAGAGATCACAAAAGGAGGGAAAATGGTCCTGTTCATGGGAAGCGAGCCATCTGCGCAATGGGGGACGAAAGAGGTTGATTTACCGGGCAGAAATTAGGAACCCGGGTTTAAAATTTCCGTAAAACCTATCGAATTTACCCGGTAATTTTTCCCATTTTGCGGAAGGAAATTGTTCGGTAATAATAATTGAATGAATTATCTGGCCCATATTTACCTGTCGGGAGAGTCTGACGAAATTAAAATAGGCAACTTTATTGGGGATTATGTCAAGGGGGGCAAATACCGGGATTATCCGGATATGGTTGCTTTTGGCATCAGAATGCACCGCAGCATCGATGCTTTTACGGATCAGCATCCCGATGTGAAGGAGTGTCTAAAGCTGCTCAGACCGGGCTATGGCAGGTATTCAGGAATTGTTTCAGATATTTTCTTCGATCATTTTCTTGCTGCTAACTGGCATGAATACTCTGTTTATTCGCTCCAGCAATTCTCCCGCCAATCCCATAAGGTATTTCTTGCCAATTTTGGCCTGCTTCCCTTTCGTGTGAAGCAATTTCTTCCCTTTCTTATACATCACAAGCGCCTGGAGTCCTATGCCCGCCGCGAAACAATGTTTGACGTACTTGAGATCATGTCCCGCCGTACTTCGTTGCCGGCAAACAGTCACTGGGCTGTTCAGCTGCTGAATGAGGAATACAACCAGTTCGAAGCATTGTTTCGCAGTTTCTTTGCCGAGATGGTTTCGTTTGCAGAAACGGAATTTTATGTTGAGATCTCCAGGCCCCCGGTTGCACCGTTACTGCTGCAAGGGTTCTGATACCGACAAGCATCCTGCCCAATTGCTGTTTGGTTGATCGGAGGCTTTCAAAAAATCAGGGCCCCTTCCTTCAATGTTCAGCACTAAATAAATCGCCTGGTATCTGCATACTATCCGCATATCCGGTGGATTCGGCTGTAGGCTTCCTCCTGTTCCTCCGGAGTTTTACAATAGGTTACAACGATCAGTTTCATCCCGGGAACCCATAACTTCCTGACCTTATCCTCAATGATATCGGCGTTTCCCACGATCCTGGCATTTAAGATGATTCCGGTATTACTGAATTTATGAAATTTTTCGAAATCAGTATTGGGATTTGGATCTGTTTCATGTGAGAATGCGCCGTCGGCCATTGATAAATTCTTGATGCTTAATACTTCGTCAATCCATTGGGCCCAGTTTCCGCACGAATGGAAAGCATTGCCACCAAAGTTTTCTCCAATTTTTGTTAGGGAAGGAACGGCAATATTTGTGTATTGCCCGGGTGATATCATCAGGATATTGTCATCACTCATGCCAAGCCCATTCCACGCCATGGAGGAGGTAAAACCATGCCCCGGACTTACCAGGGAATTTCCGATAAGTTTAAGTTGCTCCTTATTGAATTCGACCGATAGATCTGCGAGGAGATCAAACAATTGCGCTACTTTTTCGGGCTCCATGATCATATCCATGAAAAAACTGTCCATCGGGCATAAATGTCCTGCCATATTGAGCGGGGATTGACTATCAGTCAGGGAAACAGGCAGCAAACCTTTTGTTTTGTCCATAAAATATTCAATCATCCCAAGGGTGTGTTTTCCAATGGTGGTCCCGGAAACCGCGGAAGGCTCATAATCAAGTATTTCCTGAACCGATGCAAATTGTGGTTTTAACGCCGGGGCATTGTTAGGATTCCAGATATAATCACCCCCAAAGGCGCTTGGAATGGTGCCGATTCCATACCATGGTTCCAGGAAGTTGGGTACATCCGCCTTGTATTTCATGCTTTCCTTCAGGGCACCCAACTGTAAATTCAATGAGTTCTCCATGTCCCTGCAGCCATACGAGAAACATTCAGCAACGCGCATACGCCTGTAAACCATTACTCCTGAATCGGCATCCAGAAATTCTTTGCATTGTTCGTTGCGTATTTCAGTGTATTCCCTGTATTCCGAAAAATCGAAGTTTCGGGCTTTGACAGGCATTACTTCTGTTGCCTGGGAATCAGTGATGGAGATGTCAAATTTTTCTGTCATGCTGCTTTTCATTGGAAATAGTAAGACTGAGGGAAAATGAATGCAGGCTGATCGTGTGGCGATCCCTGTTTTTACTCAATTGATCCCATGTATATAATTTATGATCCCTATTTGAGGCGATTGGAATCAAGGAATACTTCAATATTTTCAGTTTTCCTGATCACCTGCTTTGCTTCACTCAGATCATTCCCGATCAGGGAAATCTTCCCGCTCTTCATTCCTTCTGCAGACAGGAATATTTCAGTGCCCCTGGGTGCCTGGCAGGATTGAATCATTGAATTTCGTACATCCCGGAACCGGAGGACAGGTTCGTTCCCGATCATCGCTTTGAAATGAAACAAATCCAAACCTGCAATATCCTCACAAACCATTGCCGGACGTGCATCTTCCTTTGTATATCCTACCTCCACGTCCCTGAAAGTCAGGTTTTCAGCATGCCGGCAGTAAAATCCGTAGGCCGGCAGCATGCCAAACATTTTGTATTCAGGATATTTCTCCGGAATTTCAGGAATTTCACGATTTACAAATTCCTTGGTACCCCCACCCTCGAAGATCAGCCTGATGTTATTCAACGTAATATTTTTGACCGTGTTGCCGGGCAGTCCGGTGATGGAGCATCCGGTATTTCCAACATTTGTAGCCAGTATGTTGCTGATTATTACGTTGGATAAACTGCCAATACCGGGCTTTTCCATTTTCACATCGTAGGGGCGGGCACGATTGCCCAAACGAATAAAGATGGCAGCACCCACATTGTTCATGGTAATATTGGATACAGAAACCTTGTCCAGGATCCCGCCGTCAACCATTTCCAATGCTATTCCTCCTAATTTGGTGTCGTAGATGACACTGTTGCTGAATGTGATGTTCTCGAATCCGCCATTGCTTTCTGTTCCAAGCTTAAACCCGTTGCAGTTGGAACTGATGACACAATTTGTCACGACAATGTTCCTGCAGGACAGCCCGAGGGTGCTTTTCAGTACGATAGCATCGTCACCACTGATTATAATACTATTTGATATCCGCACATTTCTGCAGCCATCGATGTCAATCCCGTCATTGTTGACGAAATCCCGTCGGCTGTCTACGGTAATTCCATCAATGTTGACATCCTCACAGGCAAGATAATGTTGTACCCACATCGGGGAATTTATGATGGTGACATCCCTGACCAGGACATCTTTGCAATTGATAATCCTGATCATATAAGGTCGCACTTTGTATGGCCCCGTAAAGGAAGTGCCGTTCCCATCCAGAATGCCGTCCCCGGTAATGCTGATATGCTCAAGGCCATCCCCGAAAATGAGGCTCTTATCCGTATAATTGTCCGTATAGGAACGTATGCTGGATATAGTTACAGGATAGTCGTTGAGGTCTCCGCTGCCCAACAGAACTGCTCCGGCTTCAAGGTGCAGGGCCAGGTTGTTTCTCAGGAAAAGGGTGCCGGTGAGGTATTTCCCTGCAGGGAAAATGACAGTACCCCCTCCTGCAGCAGCGCAGGCATCGATTGCCGACTGTATAGGCTTTGTGCTGAGGGAGGTACCGTCACCTTTGGCACCAAAATCGGTGACGTTGAAGGACATAGACCAGGACAAAAATGGGATTCCAAGGACAAGCAACATGGTTGTCAGGCGCCGTTTTGTTATTGTTCTCATAATCAAGGATTCTTCTAAGTTCATTAAAGTTTCTTTTTTGAAAAGCATTGATCCCATCAATCAGGATCTTTGATGCAACGCACCGAATATCCATCCGTTTTACCGCTGATATTTCTAATGGCCTCATTAACTGAATTGTAGATATACCAACTCCAGGCACTCCCTGAAAAATATTCATCCGAACTCCACCATCCTCCATAGGATCCCTGGTAAAAGAACCTTCCGGCATAGTCGCGGTAACCTCCCGGCAGCGCTGAGAAACCGGAATCACCAGTTGTTGCGATACCCGGGCCCTTCCGGAGAAGACTTCCAGGTTCCCACATTTTGCCTCCTGCCGTTTCCTTCCCTCCCAGAAAGGCAACCAGGGCTTCCCATTCACTTCCAGTAGGTACATGCCATCCGCCTGGACAAAGTTTGCCGGTGTTTATAGTATGCCAGTTGTACAGGGCTCCAAATTTGTTCTTATTGTTTAAAGAATCATTGTTGTACCATGAAAATCCAGGAGATGAGAGATTGGTCCAATCCACAGGGTCAACCGTTTTTGGAATTGGAGTTCCGTCGTTGAGCCTGGTTGTTTTGAGATTTTCAGCCATCCAAACCTGGTCTCCAAACCTGGTGATTTCGTATTTATTGTTATCTATATCGCCGAATATTAGATTGTTGCTAACAACAGCCTTGTGGCTTGAAATCTGCTTTGCCGGCAGCTTCCTGGCATTTTTGCCCTTACCCGCAGCAACGTTTGGTTTGGATTCCGGGGTGGTCTGACTTATTTTGGAACCCCGGGATGTTGCCTCTTCATTCAGGTTGTCGGACCAGGTAACCTCATTTTTGGCACCGCTGAAATCGTTGCCGACCAGGGTGATCTTCCTGTCGGTTGCCGGCCGGATTTCGAGGAAGGTATTTGTTCCCGCAGGTGCGATACACGACTGCACAATCAGGTTTTTCACATCCGTACACCGGATCAGTGATTCGTTGCCTGTTGCAGGGACTTTGATTTTGCACAATTCCAATCCTGTCACCTTTTCACAGACAATGGCAGGCCGGGCATCCGGACTCCGGAGTTCCAGTTCTACATCATTGAAAGTAAGGTTTTCAGCATTCCTGCAAAAAAAACCATATGCCGGAAGCATACCAAACATTCTGACATCGGGATATTTTGAAGGATTGTCAGGTATTTCACGATTTGCCAGTTCCCGCTCACCTCCGCCAGGAAATGAAAGCTTGACATTCTTCAGTGAGATATTCTTAATGGTATAACCGGGCAGCCCTGTCACAGAACATCCTATGCTTCCGGTATTGTTTGCCATTATGTTATTGAAACTGATGTTTGAGATTGAGCCAACCCCCGGCCTGGGAGCATTTTCATTGAAGGGGCGGGCCCGGTTTCCCAGACGGATCAGGATTGCAGTTCCAACATCCTTCATGACAATATCTGAGACTGAAACACCGTTGAGGTTTCCTCCGTCCATTATTTGCAAGGCTATGCCACCAAGATGTGTGTCATAAAAGGTGCAATTGCCTATGACAATATTTTCAAAGTTACCGGTAGTCTCCGAACCGACCTTGATCGCGTTTGAATTGGTGCTGATTATGCAATTGGTAATGGTGATGTTTTTGCATGGTTGATTGAGCGTGCTTTTAAGAACTATGGCATCGTCACCGCTGATTATTCTGCAGTTTGATATGCGAACTTCATTGCAGGCATCAATGTCGATGCCGTCATTGTTGACATGGTCATGACGATTGTTTACCGTAATGCCATCAATATTTACATTTTCACAAGCCAGGTAATGTTGAAGCCACATTGGGGAGTCCATCATGGTTATGTCCCTGACAAGTACATTTTTGCAATTGATCAGGCGAATCAGGAAGGGCCTGACTTTGTATGGCCCATCAAAATATTTCCCGTTACCATTGATTATACCCTGGCCTGTAATGCCAATGTACTCCAGTCCGTCGCCATAAATAAGGCTTTTGTCTGTGTAATTGTCTGTATATGATCTAATCCCGGAAACTTTAACCGGGTAGTCTTCAATGTTCACACTTCCCATCAACACAGCACCTGCATCCAGATTCAAAGTAATGTGACTTTTCAGGCAGAGTGTTCCTGAGATGTATTTTCCGGCAGGGAAATATACAGTTCCTCCACCGGCCCTTGCACATGCATCAATCGCAGACTGAATAGCCCCGGTATTTAGAAATGAACTGTCACCCCTGGCGCCGTAATCCAGGATGTTATAGAAAAATGGGTTGACAGAAGTAAAGGAGCGAAACGGACAAAACATGAAGATGAGTATCAAAGACATTGTAACTGACGTACATTTTCTCATTATATGTCGCTCCATGTTGAAAGTAAGGATTAAAACTCAATTCAGGAAAACTGACGAAACTCAGTGCGATGGTCAGAATTTAGAAAGGTTGTTAAGTTAATTAAGATACAGTGCATTCCTGCCGAAATATGGCAGAAATTCCACCATACCATTTCAAAATTAAGGAATATTTTTTTAAGACCGGCTTTTGTCAGGAAAAGGCAGAAAATAGTTGCTTAAAATGTTGATAAAATATGACTTATGAAGGAGACGTTGTGATGCTGCAAAAAAGAAGTTCAACTTATTCAACTTTTCCCCAGACAGGGGCTGAATATTTTAACTTTATATTTTTTAGCACATTAGGTCATAAGGCAATAATATTTAATGTCTCACAGAGGCAATGTATTATTTCCGTCAAAAATGTTCCTATCTCTGAAAACAGTCATGATTATAGTTCCTGAATAGTGTTTTCTGATAAATAATCCTTAGTTTTAGTCCAGCCAAACAATTAACAGCAAATCAACTAATAAATAACTATTGGCCAGATTACCTTCCTTGCAGGGTTAATATGCCTATAGCTTAAATTTACAAAGCTTATGACGGAAGAGTTCAATTCATCGAGACGTATGTTTTTGGAAAAAATTGCAGTTGGAACTTTGGGTTTTGCCATGACTGGAGTCATGGGTGAAACTGTCGTTGCAGGAATGGGAGGCCGAATTGGCTCAGTGACAGACACAACTACAGGAAAACCTTTTCACAGCGACAAAAAATTTGTTCCTGTAATGATTACTCCCTATCTGAAGAGTGGGCAGATAGATTATGACTGTCTTTCAAGACTTACAGATTTCTACATGGCTGCAGGTGTAAAAGGTTTTTTTGCCAATTGTCAGAGTAGTGAAATGTATTTTCTTACTCCGGAAGAGAGATTGGCAATAACCAGTCATGTTATGAAACACGTTAACGGAAGGATGCCAGTCGTTGCTACCGGTTCTTTTGGCAGAACCATTGAAGAGAAAGCTGAATTCACAAAAAAGATTTACCAGACGGGCATCAATGCGGTGATCATGATCACCAGCCATTTTGCCGGGAAAAGGCAGAGTGATGACGTTCTGATCCGCAACTGTGAAAAATTCTTTGCCCTCACGGGTAAGATTCCCCTGGGAACCTATGAATGTCCTGCCCCCTACAAAAGAATCCTTACACCGTACGTTTTCGACTATTTGCTTAAAACCGACAGGTTGGTTTACCATAAGGACACAACCATAAATTTCGGGAAGGTGAAGGCCAAAATTGACCTCGCAAAGAATTCCAATCTCGAATTTTACGATGCCTGCACCGCCAACACCATGAATTCCCTTCAGGCCGGAGCAAAAGGGATGTCTGCTATCTCGGGCAATTTTTACCCGGAAATTTTAGTCTGGATGTGCAACAATGCCACTAATCCGGAAAAGCAGGCAGATGTCAGGTATATGCAGGATCAATTAACAAAAACAGAACTTGTAATCGGGAAAAATTACCCCCTGAGTTCGAAATATTTTCTCCGTAAAAGGGGATTGCCTATCGAATTAATCACAAGGAAATCGAACAAACCGTTGACCTCCAAACAGCAGTTGGCCCTGGATGATACTTACCAGGTGTTCCTGGGATGGTGTGACCGCCTGGGTATTGAACCTGCTAAATAGTAGAATTTCAATATTTTAGTCCTGGATTTTACCTGTTGACAATGATTTTTTTCACAACATTGCCATCCTTGCTCTTAATAACAACGGTATAAATCCCGGAAGCAGGGGATGAGAGGTTGATGTACTCCCGGAATTCACCATTGATGTGAAGCCCGTTCTTCTCATATTTTTTCTGTCCGGCCTGGTTGTATACAAAAATGGAAAATTCCTTTTCATCCGCTGTCGTAATAGCCATTGTAAACTCCCCTTTGTTTGGTACCGGATAGAGGTTGTAACGGTTTGCTTCTCCGGGTTTCAGTCGGAACACCCTGTTGGAAAGGTTTGATGAACATCCGTTCAGTGTTACCTGGGTCCAGTACCAACCTGTTTGTGCTGGTGTACAAATTTGGTTTGTTCCACCATCGACCATAGATCCGATACCATTTTCTGAGGTTGAGAAGTACCATTGGTTTCCCTGCAAGCCGGAACTGATCATTGTAATTCCGGAAACAGTTACCTGCGGAGTGGGAGGAATAGGGTAGACCATCAGGCTGAAATCCGGAGATACCGGTCCATTTCCGCAACTGTTGGATCCGAAAACTGTTATTGGGCCAGAGAGGGCGCTCATGTTAAAATCCACAACAATGGTGTTGGTTTCGGCTCCGGAGACAATTGTAGCTCCTCCGGGGATATTCCAGGTATACCTGGTCGCATTGGCAACCGGTGATACAGAGAAGGTTATTCCGGTTGAACCATGGCAGACAGACAATGGGCCGGCAATGGTTCCTGCAGCTTTGGCCAATGGCTTTACCGTAATTGCCAGTTGGGAAGTATTGCTGACACCACAAGAGTTGGTACCAAAGACTGATGCCATTCCGGAGGAAGAACCAGGGTTAAAATTAACTGTGATACTTGAACTGCCGGCTCCTGAAACGATGGTTGCCCCCGGAGGCAGTGTCCAGGTATATTCCGTTACGTTGGCAATTGGTGTTATGCTGTAGACCTGGGAACGAGAATCTTCGCATACTGTGGTATTGCCGGTAATGGTTCCTGCGTTACCGGGCAATGGTTTCACAGTAACATCCTGGCCGGTTGGAGCGTTTGAGCTGCAACCGTCAGCGTTGGTGTAGTTAATGTCAATCTTCCCGGTTCCGGGAGTGTTCCAGGTTACCTGGATGCTGTGGGTTCCATTGCCGGAGGTTATACTTCCCTCCGCTGATACATTCCACAGGTACCCGGTCATATTTGCCTCTGTTGAATAGGTGACCAATGCTTCTCTTTCACAAACCGACGACGGCCCATCAAGTTTCGGGGCAAGTGGCTGGGGATTGACAAGAATATTTTTTACAGTGGCACTGGTGGCAGTGCACCCGAATTCACTGGTGTAGGTGACACTGACAGTCTGGGCTCCGCTGGTATTCCAAAGGACAGAGATGGTGTCGTTGCCTGCGCCCGAGAGAATGGTCCCTCCCTGAGGTATTGTCCATACATAGTTCAGCATGTCTGGCTCAGTGGTATACTGAACCGCACCGCTTCCCAGGCAAACAGAAGCCGGTCCGCCGATGGTCGGCACGGGGAACTGGTTGATGTCATTTCTTTTTTCCTTGAAATAAATGATCAGGTCATTTTGCTCAAAATTATCTTTCAGATAAGGGACAGGCTGTCCATTCTGATTTTGAATCACCAGTGATTTCAAATTTCGGCCATCGCGGATCACCAGGCTCAATTGCTCGTTTACCGGTAAAAATGTGTCGGGAACAGTAATTGTTGCTGAGTCGTTTTTAACAACCTGGTTGAACTCAAAAGCCTCCCTGCTCAGCCAGAAGGTTGCCAGTTCATTGATATTCATAAACAGGGTCCTGGGAGATAAACTTTTGATCAGTTCTTTTTGAACAGATAATTTGTAGAGGTTGGTCGAGTGCAGCAGGACAATAAACGGGGCATAATTTGCATTTACCTGCCCTACAACGAGTGTTAGCTTGTTGATGATACTATCTGTTTTCTGCGAGACCTTAGGGTCAGTAAAGAAGGATATCGGCATTTCAAGAACCTTTGTGAACTCGGTATCAACCGCCCTTTTCCTGGCCATGCGATAAGGAAAATTCGTCATCACATCATTGGCAGAATGAAGTGAACTTTGGGTGTATCCCGTTGTGTCAAGTGCCTTGCCTATTTCAAACGGGTCGTAGAGCAGGCCGGGCCGGAATGAACGGACTGTTATACCGAGATCCTGTTCAAGGAGGTTCTTCGATACCTCCAATTCACCCAAAACAGTAGCCCCTACGGAAGAGCTTACACCATCGTAAGGCCTGTAGCTCTCTTTTGTATTGCCCAACTGGCCAAATGGGAGGTTTTGAAAATCCCTGAGATGACCCACCGAATGGCTTCCAATATCAAAGCCTTGTTTTACCAGGAACTTCATTTGCGGAATATACTGGTCATAAAAGGCCGGGTTCTGGTAATCGCTGTTGTATTTTGTATTGATAAAAAATGTAGACCTGATGTTGTTGCATTTTTCCCAGGTGGAATAATCATTCAGAACGACCATGGAGGTCGCCAGGTCAATGTCATGTGAAAGGACAAACACCGGTAAACTGTTGTAAGGCAGTGTGTGTTTCCAGGTTGCATATTCAACAAACCTGGCATAAACACCTTTGATAAATAACATGAGTACATCCGAAGTCGGCTCAAATCCACTTCCGTATTGCCTTTCTGCATCGATGTCCTTATCGATCTGAGGCATAAAAATCAGATCCTGGAAGGAAAATCCAAGGCAGTAAGCGAAACCTTTTCCATAAGCATTCCTCGCTATTCCTGTGGTTCCATACTGCATGTAGGTTGCCATTGGCACAGCTGAGGATGTTGTATAGGAACAGGTATTATTAACCCTTGGATGCCATGGTTCACTCAGCGACATAGTAATTTCAAGAGGATCATCAATCCAGCGTAATTCAGGGGAGGCGGTGTCGGTCCAGGTCAGGGTAAAGTTTGTGGTGGCCATTTTATACTCCGTGATCCCGAACAGGATAAAGAATGCCGGGTCTTTCACGAAGGGGGCTATCAGGATGCCGCCGTTGTTCACATAGTTCCGCAAAGCCAATTGTTCCGAATAAGTGAATGTTAAATATACATCCGAGGAAATGATCAGTAGCGGGTAGCGGACAGCGTCAGGCACTTCCGTTGTTGTATGATAAGGTACACCGATCGTTTTGCAAATATGTTCCAGGGAGTACACATTCTTTGAGATTTCCGAGTTCCTCACGGTAACATCCAGAATGGCAATCGTTCTGCCTGGCTGGTCAGGTAAAGGCTGGGCCATCAAATGAGTCCCGGGAAAGCATAAAAGCAAAATCAGCAATAAGCGGGAAATTTTATGATTGTCAGATATTTTACCTGTAATTCTTCCCATGCAGTCACTGGTATAACAAGCTCTGCCTGCAAAAATTGTAAGTATTCTGATCGTATAAAACTTGACAGATGAACATAAATTATTGTAAACTTTAACCATAATAACAAATTACAAATGGCGGTTTAGTAGGGCCCAAGCAAATTTGCCCTGAGAGGCTTTAAACATAAATAAAAAAATGTTTACCCAGGATATTTTTTTAATGATATTCGTCATTTTTTTGTAAAAAAGCATTTATCGATGGTAAAGATGTCCTTTAGCAAGGATTTGTCTGATTTGTTACGAGGGTGGCAGTATTCAGGTTATCATCAGGTAATTCTGATAAAAACAGGCACCCGGCTAAATATCGTCAGAAAATCCCAATTTCATGTGTTTACAGTACAATGGGTCATTGGTTTTTCATACATGCGACGCTTAAGAAACATTGAAACTCATTCTTAAAAGAGGGGAAGTGAGCATGATCAACTTTCAGGCCGACCTATTCTCCTTTATAATTTCGGGCGTGTTTTGAAATTTTGGTGTTAGTTGAAAGTTGGATCTATAAACATCAGTTATCAGTCGTTGAAAATTCCAAACTACTTCGGGGGATAAAAAATATATTACTGTTAACAATATATTACATGTTTTTGTCTTTGGTAAGTAATGATTTCTGCTCCGAAAATTTTCAATTGTAAACAATATCAACAAATTTTTGAATCAAAGCTATTTCAGATCGCATGTTGTTGCTGAAAATGTTTAATTGGCAAATCGGTTGTTGAATTTTTGCGTCACAATTTGGATTAAATATAAATCATTCAATTTGCACTGAAAATGAAGGAGAAAGCTTTCATAATTCATACATTTTTCTTATTATCAAACCTCGTAAGGATGTACCCCAGCTTATAAGACCAACCAAGAGCAGTGATATTATTCCGAAAATTACCGATAAGCCTAAATGACTTACTGTATGGTAATTAACAATAATTCAATTATGGTATTAATATTCATTTACACTGCGATATGAACATAAAAGTTGTAAAAAAGATACTGAAAAAATTACCGCAATTCATTTTTGTAAGTATTTTTTGTACAGTTTCATTGTCCGGTTTTGCTCAGGGTCAGATTTTTGGCGAATTTTCCATACAATTTTCCCAATCATGGATCTATGATGGTGCAAAAAGCACCACCGATTATTTCGTTTTCATCAATGGTGAAGCCGGACTGGAATTGGTTTTGAAAAAAAATTCAGTTCCATGTGCCAATCCCCAGGAGTTTAACAAACAAATTTTACCTGTTATTCAGGATTTTCAGAAAGCCCAGTGGATCATTGAACAACGGAAACCATCCGCTCCCTATTCTTTTGCCGGTCAGGCTGGAATTCATGTGATGAAATTGAAGTCCAGGGCCTCCGGGCAGCAAAAATTTATTCTGAATCCTGTCGTAAAAGGGAAAATGTACCAGTTAGAAATTAGTTCCGCTACTACATCAATCGAAATGCCTGCTGCTGCAATTGATTTTGTTTCCAGGATTTCTACCTCTGA
Source organism: uncultured Tangfeifania sp. (assembly GCA_964506325.1). Classification (GTDB taxonomy): domain Bacteria; phylum Bacteroidota; class Bacteroidia; order Bacteroidales; family Prolixibacteraceae; genus CAINVV01. Next base: position 10,648 of record CAZDLO010000038.1, on the reverse strand, counting down.
CAGTCAGGCTACTGCTGTAAAACAGGAAGATTTGCAAGGTACCCAGGGTAAAGCAAACGATGTTTTCATCAGTGTTGCTGAGAATAAGCCCAATCCCGGTTCTGCCGTTAACAACGATGTTTCAGGTATTTCAAAGGTCAAAAGTCCGGAATACAATGCCCAGAATGCCGGTGCATCCGCCCTGGGTACTAAATCTGATCCCCAAAATATTTCTGCCGGAGCCACGGCGCAAGGTGTGTCGGGTAATTTTGATCCGGTCCTGTCAGACAAAGCTTCTTCCATGCCTGATGGGGATGAGCTTCCTGCTTACATCAGGCAAGCCGGAACACCAGCTGAAATTGGTTCGGATGCTGGTTGGGCTGCCGGATTGGCCAGGAATCCAAAAGCCTTCCTTGATGCGCTGGAAGGAGGGAGGCCTGGAGGGGATGTTAGCGCGTTGATGGCATTGCTGAGACAATCCCAGGGTCCTTTTGATGAGGCGGAGGAAAAGTCAATGATGAGTCAATATGCCGCTCATTCCGCCACAGGGTCACCTAAAGCGCACAATGGTATACGGTCGCAAAGTGAACATCTGCTCAAGGCCATGATTGAAAGAGAGCTGATGATGCAGGCAGCCCGCGAATACGATAATGCTCTTGTGCAAAGTGAAGTGGCTGGAATGATGGAAGATGAGGATGAAAAGCAGATTACTTCCATGCTGGCGGAAGTCCAGAAAATGATGATCGAACAGAGTCAATCCTCCATTGAGGCAGAAGTAAAGGCCAGTGAATCAAGCGAACCGGTTCCTACACAGGAAGAAGTAACCAGGGAACTGACAAATGAAAGGGAGAATGCCGAAATGGTTGTCCAGGCAATCTGCGGAACACCGGATGATGCCAGTCCTGAGAAAAAGCCTGTCCCCGATAAGGCCGCAAAAGACCAGGGCGATGGCACTGATGCAATGGTTGGCAGGTATTTCGAATTGAGGGAGGAGCACAGGATGCTGACTGAAAGCTGCAAGGGGGGCAGTGATCAAGCTTGTAAAGAAGCAACATCGGTGTACCGTGAAGCCATGGATTTAAGGAAAAAGCTGGAAGCAAAAGGGATTGATGTTCTGAATTACAAGAAACCCGAAAATAAAAATCCGCAAGGTCAGACAACTGCTGCTACTTCAAATTATACAGAAGAACCACTGATTAAACCTTCCAAACCGGATCCATCGCTGACACAGATACAGAATGAGGCGATCGGGGAACATGAAGCCAATATACAGAGTACTCAAAGGACACTGAACTCGATAAGGAAGGAAATGGCAGGAGAACAAAATGTTGTCCGCAGAGAAGAGCTTAGGCTTCAGGCGCTGCACATGGAACAAAATATTCATGACAGCAAGGATCTTATTGAATCGGTGAGAACAGGTCAGATTGTAAAAACCAGGGGTCCATGGGATGAACATGCTGCTGTTGTCCTCGCAGAAACAGGCCGTAAGCTCAGGGAAGATTTTCAAAGGGCAAACCAAATGCAGGCGTCGTATATCAGGATGCTCAATGTATTAAACAAGTACAATCCCCAGGAGGCTGAACGCTTAAGGAAAACCATGGGAAACAGCCTTGTGAAGGGAATTTTTGATCCCGGAGGTTTTGCCAGGGCACAGCAGTCCATCGATGCCTTGTACTCCGCAACCAAAGGGGTAACAAATGCGGAGCAAAACAAATTGATAGCACAGCAGGATAAGTCAAAGGCTTACCTTGAGATGGTGGAAAGGCATCTTGGTTATGCTGAGACGCTTAAATCAGGCTGTGACAAAGCAATTTTTGTGGGAACCCTGTTCACAGGCATGGCACCCGGACTTATTCTTTCCATGGTCTATGAAGGAGCCACCACAGGGATTGAAAAAGGTCCGAAGGAAGCCTTGAAAAATATGGCCATTCAGGGTACTGCCATGGTGACTATGGCAGGATTGATGAAGGCAGGGAGCTGGAGCCTGGGCAAATTCCTAAATCCCAAGGTAGCCCAGGGAGAGGTTAACACTTTTAAAAATCTTCTGGAAGCCAACAAGTACAAGCAAGAGATGGAATGGAACAAGGCCCTTGTCAATCAATTTAAGGAAAAGGCTACTGCCTTTGAAAAATGCAAGGCAACAGGGGGTAAAAACTATGTTGAAATCAAAAAAGTACTGGACGAATCAGTTTCTGCAGTCAACAGCAGCAGTCTTGCCAAGAGAATAATGAAAAACGAGTTGAGTGTCCTGCAAAATGAAATAAAATCAGGTGCAACCAGAGATTACAGTAAACTCAAAGAAGTCTTAAACTCTCAGAAGATCTTTGATAATCGTCTTCAAAAAAGTATTTATCCCAGAACTGATGCTGCCATGGTGAGCAAACTAAAAAGCCAGGGCTACAATGTTGAGAGCAGCTGGTTCCAGGAGTATAGAAATGCATGCAGTTCAGGCGTAAATGCTGATCGTGACCTTGGATTAATGGCCCAATATGAAAAGATGCTGAGAAAAAACGGTCAGCCGGTATCTACTGGCCAGTTCATGGATGAAGCCCAAAAAATCTACAATGAAAGTTACAAGGCAGTTACCGGAAGAAGTGCAAAATTGGCTGATCAATCCATTACAACCAGTCAGCACAGCGAATCTTTTCCTGTATCATGGCTGCAGAAAAAAGTGCAGGGTCCCTTCAGCACTCTGGATCCACCTGTCTCGCCCCGCGATTTTGAAAAGGCAGGTAATGCAATTTACAACAAAGTGAACAATGCCCTTACCGGACCGGACCCGGCTTTCGCCAATATGAAAAAGGCGGCAGCAAGTCTTAGCAAGGATCTGAAGTCAAAGGTTTTTGAACGGCTGAAGAATCCTCCTTTGAAAAACAATGTTTCCGCCTCATCCAGGCAGGGTGCGTTGCAGCACTGGGAGAAAGTTCAGCAAGCACTGGATGATTTTGCAACTGACAAATGCGACCCGCTGACAACCATGAGAAAACTGCAGCAGCTAACCGGTTCAACAAGCATCGCTCAGAGTGCGCAAGAAGTAAGAAGGTTATTGAATAACCTTGGCGGAATTCGTTAAAACAGGGCTGGCATGGAGAATATGATATACAGAACCATACAACTTATTAAGAATCGATTAAAATTTATGTTATGAGGAAAATTTTATTTGGGGCAATTTGTGTTTTTTTCGGGTTTTATTCATTGGGGCAGGAAATTTCGAATTCGGCAAAGAAAAGCAAGAATCAACTTGTTTCTTCTGAGTATGACCGAAATTCGCTGACTATTCTGGGACTGAAATCGCCCGGAGAACTCAATGATCGCATCGCACTGATTCTGGATACATTGAAGGTTCAGGATAAGTTTTACAGCAATGACATAGGATTTCGAAATATCCCTTACAAGGTTGATTTTACGCTGTTTGACAGAGCCAGGCATGACGTGATCTACAAAACCGATGTACTTCAGCTACTTGGTTCACAAAAGGTAGGCCAGGGTATTTTAGCCAGGTGGTTCAATCGGCAAGGCGACGGAACATTCAATACTGACGTATTAAAAGAGCGCGGAATATACAACTCTGATGACAGTGATTTTTCATTGGTCAATGCCACCAAACGGGGACAGTCCTCTTTAATGGACGCCGGTCTGTCGCTGGTTGACAAATCGTATGTTATGGTGATTGGCTATTCCAATCTCATAACCATGAATCAGCATTATGACCAGATCAAGGCGACCCCGGAAAACAGAAAATTGAATGGCGTAAAAGGAGACATGATCGGAATGTTGTATAAGATTGACTTCTCTGACTCCATTTCAACCCTCTTTTTTAACGATATGTGGACAGCCAAAGGCACTCCTGATCCTGAAAAGAAAGCCGCGGCCTTCAACAGCTTCAATTTTCCTTTCAAACCGGTAAAATATCTTGTTATGCCTCTACAGGCAACGCAATCAAATCCAGGTCAGTCATCGTCGCCGAAAGTACAGAAGACCCAGGATCAGCTTTTGCAGGAGGTTGTCAATACTTCAGTGGATGGTTTGCTCAATTCAATCACAACACTGATTTCTGAGTTCAAGGTTAAGGGTCAGATTTATAAAACCAAACCTATTGCCATCAAAATTGGCAAGAAGGAAGGCCTTGGTTTCGATCAGCGGTATTTTGTTTTTGAAAACAGGGAAAACAGCAAAGGGCAAAAGTATTCTGAACGGGTTGGTGTAATAAAATCAATGTCTGTCGCCGATAACCGCGTTGTATCAAAAGGGGAAACAGATCCATCCTATTTCTACCAGGTTGCAGGAGGGAAAATCGATAACCTGGGGATGTTTGCAGAGCAAAGGAATGATGCAGGATTGAATCTTTTCATCGGCTACCAGTCCGCCGGACTTAGCGGGGCAACAGGAAGGCTTGAATACTACCTGGGAAGGGTGCTCTACAGTTCGAAGTCTAACAAGATTTCCAGGGGATTAACTTCTTTCAAATTGTATGTTGAGGGTGGTTATAACATGGGGGATTATACACTCCAGACTTCTACCGGGAAGGAGTCATTGAACATTTATCACATCAGCGCAGGCTTAAATAAGGATTTTTATATCATGAACAGTATTCACTGGGGACCGTTTATTGGTTATGGCATTGAATCGGGGAAAGGTAAAACTTCCGAATCCGAATCCGAGACAGCATTTGTTGAAACGGGAATAAGACTGGGTATCAACCTGAAATACAACATTCAACTGGTTGGATCCGCCAATTATTATTATATGCTTTCGCCCAAAGTTAAAGACAAGGATGGGAAGGAAATTGTTACCGATTCCTATTCTGATATTTTTCCGGACAGGGGTGAATTCGGTATTACAGGCGGTATAAGATTCATGTTCTGAAATAGATTACCGGGAGGATACGATATGATTCCCTTTAAATTGGCCGGATAAAATTTGATGTTTACAATTTTAAATACCTAACAATGATGAAAGAAGTAAGATGCCAAAGCGATTTTTTCGAACGGGGGAAAAGTGCTTTAAGAGATTCGGATAGTCATAGAAACCTAAGGGTGTTGCCATGGCTGATCACGCGAATTCTGGTGACAGGTTTAATTCTGGGTGTTGGCTTTTTTAGCCTCAGTGCCCAGTCCAAAAAACAACGTGCAGCAGCAGGTTATGTGATATCCAACTACGAAGTGGAATGCATGGGGACCGGAATGGACGGAACCCAGCTGATCAAAGTTTGGGGATTTGGCAAAAAACCGGACGACGCTATCTACAATGCAAAGAAGAATAGCGTACATGCCGTAATTTTCAAAGGTATTTTGGGGGGCAAACCAGGTTGCATGACCAGGCCTCTTATAAATACTCCGGGAGTAGAGGAGAAACACCGTGAATATTTCAATTCCTTTTTTGCCGATGGAGGGCGTTACCTGAAATTTGTTTCCCAAACCGGAGATGGAAATGTCGACAGGGTAAAGATTTCCAACAAAGAATACAAAGTGGGGGTTATTGTTGCTGTAATGCATACCCAGTTGCGGCAGGAGCTGGAAGCCGCAGGTATTCTAAAAGAGCTGTCAAGGGGATTCTAATCATAAAGTACTGAAATATGAAAAAGTGTATTATTTATTTGTTTTTGCTGTTTTGCACACTATCAGGATTTTCTCAGGCAAAAAAACCCACCATCATGGTGATTCCGAGTGATAACTGGTGTATAAAAAATGGATATACTGTTACGCAGGACGTAATGGGCACGCTGAAAACATTTCCGGATTATAAGGCGGCAGTTCAAAACGACACTGAGTTGCTGATGGTTCTTGGCAAAATTAATACCCTGATGGCCGACCGTGGTTTTCCTTTGAAAAATCTGGAAAGTGTGCTTAAATCTCTGGAAACACAAGGTGCTGAGGCAAGCATGATGTCTTCAAAATCAGGAAATGATCTCGCAGAATCACCCGTGGATGTACTCAAGAGGACTGCCAATGCAGATATCATCATCCAAATTACCTATGTGGTCAATCAAAGTGGTCCAAAAAGGTCAATCACCTTTATGCTCCAGGGACTGGATGCCTATACCAACAAGCAGATTGCAGGGGCCCAGGGAACAGGTCAGCCTTCATTTGCCACAGAACTTTCAGTCTTGCTGGAGGAAGCTGTTATCTCCTACATGGATGATTTCAATTCCCGGTTACAGGGCCATTTCGATGATCTGTTCGCCAGTGGCCGTGAGATTACCATGCAGGTTCGCGTATTTAACGGCGTTGCTTTTGATCTTGAAGCAGAGTTTGACTTTAAAAGTGAAAAGCTGGAATGCGGCGAAATTATCGAAGACTGGGTAGCTGCCAATACGGTAAAAGGCAGGTTCAATCTTTCCGATTATACCGAAAACAGGATGTTTTTCGAACAGGTTAGAATACCCTTGTTTGATGACCGTGACAGGGCTATGGATACACGACGGTGGGTTCGCGATCTGCGTACAATGCTGAATGGTGCCCCTTTTAATACTCCTGTGAAGATCTATACAAGAGGATTGGGTGAAGTATGGCTGATTGTCGGCGAAAAATAATTGGCCAATGCAATCATTTTTGATTTAAATTTTCCGAAGTAAGAATTCTCTTTTGTGTTCTGATTTTCAGCAAATTAATACTTTGATTTACACATGAAATACATTTACTTTCTGATCTTATTGATGCCGTTTTTTGGAATGGCACAAAACAATCTCAAATCATCGGATGATTTGGACCGGATTGCAATAAGTGTTTTGGTACCCCCTCAAATTGAAGGTATTCCGGATCAGGCAAGGGAACTGCTTGAAAATAAGCTTATGCAGGTTGCGGTTCGAAATGGCCTGGGTGGTTCCGGATCGAGTCCGCGCTTTGTACTGACCGCAAAAATGGCAGCTGTATCCAAGGATATCGCGCCAACCGTGCCACCCATGGAATCCTACACTTTTGAAATCTACCTGTATATTGTGGATGTGGTAGATCAAATTGTTGTATCCACCACCTCAATGTCTTCAAAGGGAGCAGGGAGCAACAAAAACAAAGCCTATTTGTCCGGGTTGAGGCCTGTCGACATGAATAATGCCGAGCTCAACCGATTCATGCAAACGGGTAAACAAAAAATAATTGAGTATTATAATTCACGGTGTGATTTTGTTATTGCCAAAGCAAAATCACTGCAGTCTCAGAATCAGTTCAAGGCAGCTATTGCAACATTATCCGGAATTCCGGAGGTTTGCAAGGATTGCTACATGAAGGCCATGAAAGAGATTGAACCTATTTTCAAAGATTATATTGATCATGATTGCCAGATTTTTATCAACCAGGCGGCATCAGTCTGGGCATCAAATCCTACCTCCGCCGGCGCCGCTAATGCGGGAGCCATCCTTTGCCTGATTGATCCGGATTCCAAATGCTATGCTGACACCAAAGGGTTGATTTCCACGATGGAGGCAAAGGTCCGGAAAGATGAAATACGGGACTGGAATTTTAAGGAAAGGGTATGGGGAGACAATGTAGCCATTGAAAAGCTGAAAATTAGAGCATACCGTGATATTGGAGTAGCTTTCGGAGAGAATCAGCAACCTGAAATCACCAATCTGCTTTGGGTATTCAGATAATTCAAGGTATTCAATTATTTCAAAACTTGACAGGGATTCCCGGTGGCAAACAACTTCCCGCGCCACCGTGTCGGTAACAGAGCTAATTTATATCCTATGAAATCGAGTACGACTTATTTCTTAGCCCTAATCCTTTCTTTCCTGGGCGGATGCAATTTTTCAGGTCCTAAGCCACAGGAAGGGAAACAAAAAGCAGACTCGTTACAGCAGCTTGCAACGATGGAGAGGGAAAAAAGACTGGCTGACAGTACGGTTATAGCCGAAAGAAGGGAGCTGGCTGCAACTGCATTCGGTCAATTGAAATTTGGAATGTGCCGGGATACAGTTACATCTTTAATGAAGCGGATGCTGGTAAATGGGAGAAGCATGGTTCTGGGTGATTATGAGTATGAATTTATTCCGCAGTTTGATGAGGGCGGAACTTTGTACAAGCTTGTCATTCAATCATCATCTGCCTCAGCGCTGCAACTCGAATCTGCAATCCGTTCCAGGGTAGATAATCTCACCAAAATCATTACTTCAAAATATGGAAATCCTTTAAAATCATTGGCGTTTCCGGATGATTTCGCGTTGGTTGAGAAGCCTGTATACTGGACAGGCCGCTGGCAGTTCGATACGAAAACGATACAGATTGGGGTTGCCAATCTTACGGTAGGTTCCCGTTACAGAGCTGTTTGCTGGGTAACAGATGAAAACCCTGATTCAGCTTTGCGAAGCAAATCGAAAGATGAGATGAATGCAAACTTTAAAAAAGCAATTGATAACTTCTGAATAAATTAGTGATATTATTTGCGTATGAAAAAATTATGGTTGTTTTTGTTGCTGGTCGTGGGGATTCAGGCGCACGGCCAGGTAGTTCCTGAAGTTATTTCACCCGTCAGGGTAGGGAATATGGAGCTTCAGAATGGTAACGTATTTTGGGAACAAGCCTTCAGGAGCAGTACCAGTTTAAAAACTATGGCGGATCAGCTTAAATCCCGGGAACAGATATTCTCTGTGCTCAGTATTAATTCGGTGAACCAGTTTGAAATCAAGGGGACAATTACAAACTGGCAGCTTAGCATTGAGAAATATGGCGAAAAAAGGAAAAAACTGCCTTCGTTTTTAGTCCTGCCGCTGAATGCCACTTTTAAGGTCAGTTTAGTTAATGGTCAGCAGATTGTAAGGGTTCACAGTATTTGGTTCAGGAATCTTTCGGGTGACAGCCGACCTGAACATATGAGCCTGGAAGAAGAGGCAACGCAGAAAAATGGAACCCTTTTCCTGAAAAGTAAGAAGGATCAGATTTCCCTGGCAATTATTGACCTGAACTTTCATGAGTTGTTCAGTTCCTGGTCGGGGGCAAATGGCGGGTTTTGAAAGGTTCAGGGTACTCCTCCTGTAGAAAATATTTGGCGGATATTTAACCTGCAAAAATTTCACTCGTCAATCCTACTTTATTCAAAAGATTGTACATTTGACTTTCCGGAAATCCGGGGTGTAGCGCAGCTTGGTATGCGATAATTTAATTAGTTGATAAACAGAATAATATAAAAGATATCTTAAAACAAAAAGTTGATTCTTAAAACATTTGTCAATCTTTTTATTAGCTTATATCCTTCACTACTAATTACACTTGTTTTTTTAGCCAAATCATTATTATCAGCTAACAATCGAATCAAATAGGCTCGTACTGTATCATTTCTATCGTATCTCTATCGAATCAAAACGAATCATATCGTATCATATTTCGATTATTTTGATATATTTGTGATATGGAAAACAATGTATATACATTTAAGCTAAAGCTTGATTGGCGTTTAATCAATATGATCAGCCAAATAGACAGGTTTGATGCTTCATGGGCTTCAATAGAAAAGAGGGAAGGACAAAGTCTAAAACAGTTGAAATCCATCGCAACAGTTCGCAGTGTTGGGGCTTCGACCCGTATTGAGGGTTCCAAAATGTCGGATGAGGAAGTTGAGGAATTGCTTAAAGATATTGACATCACCAAAATTGAAGACAGAGATTCTCAGGAGGTTTTTGGCTATTTTGAGTCTTTGGATATAATATCCGAATCATACGAAGACTTTAGGATAAGCGAAAATGATTTGAAAAACCTGCATAATATTCTTTTGAAGCACAGCAAAAAGGATGAATGGCACAAAGGAGATTACAAACAACATGCCAATGCGGTGGAAGCAACTTTGTCTGATGGTACACGTCAGATTATTTTTCAAACAGCAGAACCGGGGTATCCAACGGAAGATGCAATGCGCCAACTTGTTGGTTGGTATAACGACGACACTCAAATTCATCCGTTAGTGAAATGCGCATTATTTGCTTATGATTTTGTAAGTATTCATCCATTTCAAGATGGAAATGGAAGGATGAGCAGGTTAATTTCAACACTATTAATGCTTAAAAACGGATATAAATGGATTCAATATGTCAGTTTTGAACATGAAATTGAAAACCGAAAAACTGAGTACTATCGGGTTTTAAGAAGCTGTCAGGCAAATCGACCTAACGAGGAAGTAACCAGTTGGGTGATTTTTTTCTTTGATGCATTGCTTAATATTCAGAAACAGTTAATGATAAAGCTATCTAATCAAGGTTCAGAAACGTTTCTTTCACCAAGGGAAAAGTCGATTTTGGTTTATATCGGCAACAATCCTGGCTGTAAATCAGGAGATATTGCAAAGAAATTAGGAATCCCCAATCCGACTGTAAAAAGGATATTGCCAGTTTTGATGAATAAAAGTCTAATAGAGAAATTTGGTGCAGGGCCTGGAACGAACTACGCATTAAAATGAAAATATTTTGGTTATATCAAAATTCATTGGAAAGCAGTGTGTATTTTTTTCCATTTATAGACCAAAAAAATTACATTTGCAGACTTACCGACAGGGGCCTTTCTTTTTAAGGTATTTATGGATCATAGAATTATCAAATTCTTTAATCTTTCTTAAAAAAAATGTCGCTACAGACTAAAATAATTATTTAAAATATTAATTTTCAATTCATTCTAGATTTTTTAAAACACTTCGGGGTGTAGCGCAGCTTGGTAGCGCGCGTCGTTCGGGACGACGAGGCCGCAGG
>CAZDLO010000037.1:4753-33404 GCA_964506325.1 uncultured Tangfeifania sp. | reverse complement strand
GTACCCGCGCCCTGTTGCGGCTGTTGATGAGCTACCCCTCCCTGCGCCGCCAGGTTTATTTCCTCTCCGCCGCCCAGCTCCCCTCCAGCCCCGCCCAATGACTACTGCCCCTGCCCCTGCCGGTGCACTGATGGCGAGCGTGCTGATGAATCTTGGTTTTGTGGGTATTTTCCGGTTTTACATTGTCATAGCGAAAACACCTCTTTTGCACTGGGCTCAGCTGGTGGTTGGAACTGCTGCCTTCCTTTCGCTCTTTGTAGCAACAGTTTACATGCTCAAAGTGAAAAACATCAAACGAATGTTTGCCTATTCAGGCATAGAACATATGGGAATCGTGATGCTTGGTGTAGCTGCAGGCGGTATTGGATATTATGCTGCCATCCTGCATATTATCCTTCATGCTTTCGTCAAATCAAGCCTGTTTTTTCAATACAATCAGCTCTACCGTGTATTTCAGAGTAAGAGCATCAACCACACGGGCAATTATTTCAAATACAATCCAACCGGAGCGATGGTGCTGCTCCTGGGATTTTTCAGTTCAGCTGCGATGCCTCCGTCGGGACTGTTTGTAAGCGAATTCCTGATATTCAAATCGATCTTCGATGCACATCAGATTCTGCTCCTAATCGCTGTTTTGTTGCTTCTGACAATGATTATCTGGGCTTTCGGAAAAAACATATTTAAAGTACTCTTTTTGCCGGCAGAAGAATTTGATGACAGCCATGTGCGGCCAACAAGTTCGTGGGAATCACTTTCCCAATTTGTTTTACTGGCCCTGGCTGTTTACCTGGGTTTAAACCCTCCGCCTGTATTTGTTGAACTGCTAAAAGAGAGTGTTATCCTGTTACCTCATTGAATATGCAAACGCTAAAGATAAAAAACAACCAATCTGTGCCGGTTTCAATGATTCCGGAATTGGATTACAAAGACTTCCTGGTTCTGAATTCAGGATTGACAGATGGAATACAGGAAAGGCATTGCGTCAATTATTTCGGTTACCGCACCGGTAAGCAGGTTAAATTGATATGCTGTATTGCAGATGACAAAGAGCATACAATACTTCTCTCCTCTTGCAGGGTAGGTAGTAATGACCGGTTGCCCTCCCTTTCTGCCAGGCAGATATGTTATGAGAAATTTGAGCGTGAAATCCACGAAAATTTCGGCATTCTCTTTAGCGATCACCCCTGGTTAAAGCCTGTGAGGTATTCCTTCGACCGTTCAGATTCAGGACAGAATATCGCCAATTATCCATTCTATTCGATTGACAGTGAAGAACTTCACGAGGTTGGCGTGGGACCTATACATGCCGGTGTTATTGAACCTGGATATTTCAGGTTTATTTGCAATGGGGAGCAGATTCTTCATCTTGAAATCCAACTCGGTTATCAGCACAGGGGCATAGAATCGTTGTTCAGACAAAAAACGCAATTGTCCCAACTTGCTACACTGGCAGAAAACATAGCAGGAGATACGGTGGCTGGCCACTCAACTGCATTTGCTCATGTATGGGAGAGCCTTGCCGGTTTCAAAACCAACCGTGACACAGACTTTTCCCGCACCTTAGCGCTTGAGCTGGAAAGAATTGCCATTCATACCGGTGACCTTAGTGCACTATGCACAGATATTGCCTACCAACTGGGCAGTTCCGTTTACGGAAGACTTAGGACTCCCATTGTCAATTTCATGCAGGAATGGTGCGGAAACAGGCTGTCAAAAGGGCTGATCAGGCCTGGAGAAAACAGGTTCCCATTTACCCCGGCACTGGCTAAAAGGTTACATGAAGTTTTGGATGCCTATGAACCTGATTTCCGGGAGATGAACAAGCAGTTATTCAGCCTGCAAAGCGCATTGTCGCGATTTGAACGGACCGGCGTCGTTTCAAATGAAGATACATTGTCTATCGGAGCAGTTGGCATGGCTGCCCGCACAAGTGGATTGAACCGTGATATCAGGTCCTCCCATCCACATAGTTTGTACCACGAAATTGACCACGAAGCCAAAGTTAAGCAACACGGTGACGTCTATTCGCGGGTCCAGGTCAGGAAAAATGAGGTTTTACAGTCTATTTCCTATCTGCGTGCCTTACTTTCCAATGTTCCTGATATATCAGAAAACAGTCCACTCTCCCATCCCGGAGCTGATCTTTTCACCCTTTCTCTGGTGGAAGGATGGCGTGGTGAAATTTGCCATAGCTGTATAACGGGTCAGAACGGAGAAATTGTTCATTATAAAATCAAAGATCCGTCGTTCCATAACTGGCTGGCTCTGGCCCTGTCGGTCAGAAACAATGAAATCTCGGATTTTCCGATCTGCAACAAGAGTTTTAACCTCTCGTATGCCGGTCATGATTTGTAGAAACCTGGAAAAGAAATGATTTGACAGGAAAACCAGGAAACAGAGGTTTTTAATATTCGTATGAATATATTAATTAATGTTTTATATTAATTCAATTAAACTAAAGCTTTAATAAAATATAGCGTGAATTGTCCGATTTTGCTGAATCCGGACAATGAATTCAAGAGATTTCAATGAAATGCTAAATTAATACTGAATATATGCTGGACAATTTAAGAATATGGTACCACCAGGGGAAGCAGTATATCCCTGATGTTAGAAATGTAAAAGTCCCCGGTATATTTCGTGGCAGGCCGGTCATATCTACCGTCCCGGTGGATGAGTCAGCCCTTTCAGACTGCTGTCCGACCGGTGCAATATCCATGGCCCCTGTGGCAATTGACCTTGGAAAATGCACCTTCTGCGGTGAATGCGCCCTGAAATTTCCGCAGAAAATAGTTTTCACAACTGATTATAAACTTTCAACCAACGTCAGGGAAAGACTCGTAATAAAAGAAGGTTCAGATCAACCTATAGAATTAGACAAAAATCTGATATCTAAAGACTTCAAATCAATTTTCGGCAAATCACTGAAACTTAGACAGGTATCTGCAGGTGGTGACAATAGTTGCGAATGGGAACTCAATGCAGCCAACAATGTGCAATTCGACCTGAGCAGATTTGGAATTGAGTTCGTCGCATCGCCCCGCCATGCCGATGGAATTGTCATAACGGGACCCATCACCGTTAATATGGCTGAACCTTTACAAATCTGTTATGATGCAGTTCCCGAACCCAAGATGGTTATCCTGGCAGGCACAGATGCCATAAGCGGAGGAATTTTTGAAGGCAGCAATGCCATAGACCGCAGTTTTACCGAACGTTACAAAGTCGACCTTTTCATACCCGGAAACCCTGTACATCCGCTGACTGTCATCAACGGCTTACTAAGCCTGACGGGTAATGACAAGTAAAACGCACTCATTTTAGGAAAGGGATTCTGATCAGGTAGGAGGATGAAGCCTCTTGGTGAACCAAACACGAACGGATCTCATTCTTTCAAGCTGACTGGCAGGCACCTGGCGTTTGCAGGAAGAGCGTTCTTCGCTGTTTTGAGGAGCCCCCCAGCGGATTTCAACCCCGTCGTTTGGATTGTATGCCATTTCAAAAGCCTCCCTTCGCATTAAAATTTCGCCCATTGTAAGTTTTTGTTCCGTACCGTTGGTGCGTATATAGGTTATTGAAAGTTCAGCTAATTTTTTGGCTAAAAGTTCCTCCAGGTTCTGTTTAACATGTTCGGGAGACTGCAGTACCGGTAGTTTGTAATCCTGAGGAGAGCCAATGATCCTGGCAGGAAAGTCCATTACGGCATCCATCGCGATCAGTAGCCTTAGATCGCGGTTCGGGGTAGAAAAGTCCTCCCATATTCCGCCTGTCTGAAATACACCGTTGGCATTTCCCGGCATTGGTATCACAGTGCCGGGGTGTGATTTCACATAGGCTTCTCCATTGGCCACTGAGGTAATTCTCACCGTAAGCTGCTCATAGAGAGCCTGTATAAGGTCCAGTAACGCAGTTTCCGGGTCAAGTGGCTTTGGATTAATGATTCTATCCATCAGATGATAGAAGTCGGTGCTTTTCATTCCTTTCTGCTGCAATGAGAAAGGTATTATTCCTTTGGCAGATCCTATCTCATGAGATTTAATAAGCCGGTATTTGCCGTCCATTTTCACAATCGGCCTGAAGGCTTTGAACCCTGGTTCTCCCACAACCTCATTGGTATTGAAAAGAAAGTTCCCTTTCCAGAATCTCTTGATACCGACTGTGCCATCAGGCTGGGCATCTACAGAAAGGAGAACTCCAGGCTTATGATTATCCTGTGGTATTTTATTAACCAGGATTAAGGTATGTCCATAAGGATCCGCAAAGACTATTCCCGGGCGTAAGGCCTCAGCTGTAAGCGGGACAGGGTAATAATCGGAATTTTCATCCTTTAAGGCGGTGCGGGCAGTACCTGAATGTACACCATTTGCCACCATTCGCATAAAAATATTGAATTTTCTTACCGGAGCACCTGAAATTTGAATTTCGTTGGTTACCCATTTCCCTGTTCCCGGTGCTTTCCCAAGGTAACCGCGGTCGCACTCGTGGAATCCAAAAGGCAATCCAAGTTTCCATGCAAAATAGGCACGCAGGAAAAAGGGATTGTCTGCACAATCCGGCTGCATCTGCACCCTTAGTTTTTCTGAGGGATTGTCTTCGTTCAGTGACAGATGATTGTAGAGAAAATTGTGATTGCTGTTTTGAGTAACTTCATGCAATGCTTTCCAGGATGCACGCTCGTCTGCATCGCAAAAAAGCGCATTGACCCAGGCCGAATAGAGTTCTTCGCAGGCTGCATCCCACCCCTTCTCTGTGTGCCAGACTTCCTGTGTGGAAGGCAGGGCGGGCTTATCAGCGACAACGATATCAAGATAACCGGTGGTTGTAGCTCCCGTTCTGAGAGCTACCATGTATTTCCCTTGTCCGGCAGCCTTAAACTCATCAATCCGCCAGTAAGGCAATCCGTATCCGCTCCTGGTACTTAAAGATTCCAGCATCCCACCAGGAGTACTGACGAATAACCTGGCTTTCTGTATGCTTTTACCCCCTGTTGTCATCACCCGGAAAACTTCACCAGGGCGAGGATTCCTGGGAGAAACCATTACAGCTGTCACGTTCTGTGTACTGTCACGATCCAAATTTTCATCCTGCGCAGCGATGGGCCTATCCTGACCGTCCTTTCCCTTTGCTCCTGTAGAAGGGTCTCCGCAGGAAATCACACCAACAAATATCATTAAGGCAATAACAGACCTGTACAAACAATTAATAATGAATGTCATATTGGACTTTAGAAAATTCATGTTGCGCCAAAGATAAAGTAAAAATTATTCTTCCTCCCTGAAAATGCAGCCATGGAGAAATACCCGGAAAAATTATTACTGATTGTGGATTGTAAAAAGGAAGAAATCAATGGGAAAGCGTCAAAAATTTTCCGGCATCGGAAGTGAATGAATTTTTAAAAATGAAAGTTTATCCCAGTACCCGCGCTGAAATTCAATTTTATCGTTGACAACATGAAAGAATCCACATCCTCTTAATCCAAGGGGATCTTTCCATTCGAGGATAGCCCACTCGCCATCCTCAAAAATATTCTCAGGAATGCAGATCATTTCGGCACCTGCAAATTCCTCCTGAAACATTTTGAAAATAGCAGGTTTTCCCACTACAGGCTCATTGGCAACTTGATGATTGACTGCATTTTCGGAATAAAAGTCAGCAATATTGTGCGCATTCCCCTTGTTAAAAACATCGATCCATTTCAGGATAACTTCTTTAGGAGACATTTGATATTGTATAAAAAAAGTAAGATTGCATCTTATTCACGGATCAATTCTTCAACCAGGCAAATGGCATCAGCTATGCATTTATCACAAACAGATTCAAACAACCCGTTGTCACGGGCTGACTGGAATCCTTCCTGAGTTTTAATGTCACATTTCAGCAGTTCCATGCAATTGGTTGTCTGATGAATAGCCTTAAATTTCTGCTCGAAGCGCTGAATCATTGAGTATGTTTCATTTTTCAGTCCGGCATTGTCCGCGAATTTCCTTCCGTTGCAGACACCCAGCACCATAAATGCACCGGTTACTGCTCCGCATTTCTCCTGCATCCTTCCCATTCCACCTCCAAATCCAACTGACATGGTCAAGGCCAGGCTCCTGTCCATATTCAACTCTTCATCGAAAGCAGCCACCACGGACTGTGCACAGTTGAATCCTGATTTATGCAAAGAAATCGCCTTTAGTATTTTAGATGGCATGATTTTCTGAAAATAATTACTATTAACCTACCCCCTGAATTCTTTAACAGCCTCGAACATGGCCACGATATTTTGAGGCGGAACATCGGACAGAATGTTGTGAACTGTATTAAAGACAAACCCACCATCTGTATAAAATGCCTCAAGGTTTTGGGTTACATGCTTTTTTACTTCTCCTGGAGTTGCACGGTTAAGAACACTTTGGGTATTGACTCCCCCACCCCAGAAAGTGAGGTCTTTTCCAAATTCCAGTTTCAGCTTTTTCGGCTCCATGTTGATGGCATTTATTTGAATGGGGTTCAGAATTTCAAACCCTGCCTCAATCAGATCGGGAATCAGTTCATATATGCCACCGCAACAATGCAACATGGTATGTGCCTTTGAATTGGCTTTCACGAATTCGCACATTTGTTTGTGCCGGGGCAGGAAAAACTCACGGTATGTTTCATTTGGTATGAATGGGCCGGTATTGGTACCCAGGTCGTCGCCAAATTTGAGGATATCAACGATATCCCCGACAGCAGCACAAACTTTCCCTAAAAATTCCATGTGCCGTACCATGAGGGCATCCATAAGCTTGTGAACCTGATCAGTTTCTAGGAAGAGATCCATAAGGAAGTTATCAATCCGTCGTAGAAATGTGCCCCATTCGAAGAGGTTACAACCTACGCCCAAAAGCAGTGCTTTGTCAGTTTTCTGACGTAGCACCAGGGTTTTTGCACGAAGCATCTCCCAAAATCCAGGTTCATCGATCCAGTCGTATGGTGTAAAACCGAAACCTCCCCAGATAACGCGGCCCATTTCATCCCCTAACTTTTCGTAGCTGTCAGGATAACCTTCCTTGTAAGGAAATATCAGCTGGTCGAAGAAAGTGGCTCCCTGGGGCATTTTCCCAATGAATTCGCCGGTTTTTCCCGGAGCCAACCAGGATCCGTCTGCCTGTTTTTCAGGGTTGAACCATTTAGGATAAAAAGCCGGTGTTCCAGCTATTAATTCCAGCTCCTGCCAGTAATTTTCCGCAGTATTAAACTCACGCCCGATATCGAGAACATCCACTCCGAAATGATCTAAAAGTTCCATTTCAGGTTGTGTAACTTCCTGAATCACATCATACACTTTATTTTTCAGGTGCCCCATCCCCATGTGGTTGATCAGATTTTTATAGGCGACCACCGAAATACCTGAGCTGGGAGTAGCACCGAGGTCTACAGGAATACGATCAGGCTGTTTGTGCTGGATGGCGGCAAGAATGCGTTCACGTGAGTTCATAATTCTGGCTTGGTTATTAATACCCGGTTATTGATTATCGTAAATATACATTGTTTTCAGACACTCTATTTCGGAACGATCCTTCTCTGCAAGGAAATGGAGGACATTTACCATAGTGCTTTCAAAATCAGCAGCCAACAGATCCAGAAATTCAGCATCATCAGGGTTTTGCAATCCATTTTCATCTTTGGCCAGAAAGCAGAAGCCATAAGACATTGCTTTCAAAATCAGATCGTACGACCTGTTGTTTTCAATTGCCATACGAATAGCACCCATAAAGCGGTCGCCATCACCCAACTTCCTTGCAAGATCCTGGCCCACCCTGTATATTGTATCTTTCAGTGCTTTGTTGCGAAAACGCAGTATCAGATCATCTGTATGGAGGACAAGGCTTTCCTGTGTAAAATCGTCAGGGTAGCATTTCAACAAAATGCCGGCAGACTGCAGCATTACAGATCTTGTGAAATTTAAAACCCTGGTGTCCTCCAGGATTTCATACATATAAACACTGTCAGGATGAAGAAAATGGCCGTAATAAGCTGCTGTTGCGTGTCCCAGGTTGTGAATGAAGGCTTTGCGATCAACCCATGCCTTGATATTTGATTTGGGAGATAATCCTTTCACGTCGGGGATCGGAGCCCTGAAGCCCTTCTGATCCAGAATCAAGGTGTTGTAGGGTTCAGCAAAGACCATCAGCGGATCTTTTTCCATCTCCGCCAGCGGCATGATAGGAACCATTTTTCCGATACTGGTTTCAATTAATCCGACCAAAGCATCAAGAGGGTACCCCTCCGGAAGAAAGGCCTGAAGTCCAGTCCTGACAAACAGTGCAGCATCCAGCATGTTTTCTGCAAGAATGAAGTCCAGAGGAGCGTCCGGAAATTGTTTGTGCCTTATTATTAATGCTTTGGCAATTACCGGGATGACTTTTGAAAGAGCATTCTTTCCTACATTTACCGAGATGATTCCTGCAGTAGCTGCTTCCCGTGATACTTTTTCCTCCTCAAATGCCTGAATGGCAGAAACATTGGAAACAATAATACTCTCTTCCCTGTCCCCCTTTATGACCACCGGATAGCAGCCCCTTGCATTGAGTCTTTCCACCAAAACAGGATCAACATCAATGAAGACGACGCGGTACCCTGAACATCCAAAAAGCTGACCCAAAAAGGACCTGCCAATTTTTCCGGCTCCGAAAATGACTATTTTACTACGATCGATTTCCAATTTGCAATTTGTATTTTTCGTAATAGGGCTTTATCCTTGCCAGTTTTTCACCGCGCTCCGACTCATGATACATTCCACCTACGTAAAAGCAGGTAAACCCTCCTGAGACTACTGCCCAGGATACGGCTTCCAACAGGTCAGGCTTCGATTGCCGGTGTTTCAGCTGTTCCACCAGGGAATAAAGCATTCCACCGACAAAATTGTCTCCACAACCTGTCGTATCCCCAAATTTGTTTTCCTTTACTTCGTCCGAGATTTGCTGACAAACCGGTATTTTCCCCAGTTCCACAGGCTCAAAAACCCTTCCGTCCGACCAGCCATATAAATCTTTGGAGCCATTCGTTATGATAAAAGCTGAGAGTCCGCTGTCAATAAAATATCTGCACGCATCTTCGATGCCGGATGCTCCGCTAAGCCGAATCGCTTCTTCATAATCGGCAATCAGCAAATCTATGTATTGATATGAATCCTGTCCTTCGCCCATCGGCCAGTTCCCGTTTGGATTCATTTTCTCATTTCTGAAGTCGAACACGGTATTGACGATGGTTACAGCCTTGTGTTCCTTTGATTTTTTCAACAACATTCCCAACTGATCATGAATGGAGGGCACCAGGGCTGTTCCACCGAAAACCACAATGTCTGATGTGAAGAAATCATCCGTGAGATAAACCGGCAGAAAAGAGTTTGCTGCACCAATTGTGTTGACAAACATCCTTTCGCCATGACCGTTGTCGTATCCGGGATCCGAAAATACAAAAGTGGAAGGTGTGTATCCCTGCACCAGCTGATAATCCTGCAGGATTACAGGGGTTTTTTCCAATTCAGCCAAAAGATAGCTCCCATTTTCGTCAGATCCTCCCCTGCCGAGAAATCTCACTACACAATCATTCTGATTGGTCAGCTGGGCAAGATGGATCAATGGAACGATGGAAGGTCCGCCAATATTTATTTTATCAGGGGTTTTATCATTTGTGATGATACTGAGCAGGCTCTCAAAAGGCATGCCAGCGAACCTCACAAAGTCCTCCAGGAAAACAAGTTGCCCCGGAAGAAGTCCTCCGTCACCCCTCACCCTGGAAAGAAGCTGACGTATGGAATCTGAATTAAAATCTATGTTGTTGTAGAGAACGTCTACAAGGCAACAGCCAATACCTGAGACGGTTATAGTTTTTTTATTTGTTTTATCCGGCATCCTGATCCTGTTTTTAGCTTAGAAATTTTTTGTAATCACCAACCAATAAATGTATTGGCTGTTCATCTTCCTCAATCACCGGAAATCTTCCGATCTCTTCCATAAAGCAATTGTCTGACGTATCGTCATTAACAGCACTTACTTCTCCCACCAAAACTGTTCCTTTGCCTTCCTCTCCATAGAAACGGTGGTACATTCCCTGTTCAAGTGTGATACTTTCCCCGGGTTCAAGAATTACTTTCCCGCCAGCCGGCACATTCCGGCTTATTCCGTCCGTCTTAAATTTTACGTCGGAAGCAGCCAGGGTATTGTCTGAATTTGAATTGTACAATTCTATCACAAGGTTTCCTCCTCCCCGGTTGATGATATCCTCCATCTTCGACCAATGGAAATGCATAGGAGTCTCCTGGTTTTCCTCTACTATCATTATTTTCTCCGCATAAGGCTTGTTGTCAACCCCAAATTTCCCGTTCCGTATCGTAAATAAAAACAGCCCCCTGGTTTTAAAGTCACCGGAACCAAAGTCGGTAATATCCCAACCCAGAAAATTATTCCTTATTTCATTTGTTTCACCCAGATTCTCTTTCCACTCAGACATGGTCCAGTATGCCCATGGCGGCAGAATGAATTTTTTTTCTGCCATGAAATCCCTGGCGTGGACAAGAATCCGGTTAATTTCACTTCGCTTCATTGTATTCGGATTAATTTGCAGTTAAACAATCGTTCAAAATTTAGGAGTTACGGGTTACGGGTTAAAATAATTCAATTCCATATTATTGATTATCAATATAGGATGCCGTTTTATCACATGATAATTTTCAGAACTCATTTTCCACATCTTCAATTTAATGTTTCCTTTAAGAGCAGGTCATAGACTGCCGGCGCATTCGCCCATGATTTATTCGGTTTGTCACCCATCCTCAATTCAAGCACCCCTCCGTTTACTATTTCTGAATGTTTGATCCAGCACCTGTTAAAATCCAGCCCATTCAACTTTGCCGACTGAATGTATTTGTTCTTTTTAGAGCAACCGTTGGCAATAACCCTGAATTTTTTGCCATCCTTCAGGAAGATTTCTGTCTTTTCAAAAAAGGGCGAACCAATTGCGTACAATCCCGTTCCGGTTGTGACGGGATAAAACCCCATCGCTGAGAACATATACCAGGAACAAAGGGCACCTCCGTCCTCATCCCCGGAAAGTCCCAATGGGCTGTCATCGAACCACATATCCATAATTTCCCGGATACGGCGTTGTGTTTTCCAGGGCTTGCCGGCATAATTGTACAAATAGGGAACATGGAACGAAGGCTCATTCCCTGCTGGAAACATACCGTTCAGGCCTGAGGCATCTGGAAACTGCCCCATGAACTGCCATTTGGAATTCCTGGTAGGTTCATTGAACAGCTGATCCAGCCTATCGGCAAAGAGGTCATTACCACCCATTAACCCTATCAGTCCTGGTATATCATGCATGACATTAAAATTCCATATCCATGCATTATTTTCAGCGTAATAGGCCCTGCTGCCATAACCACCTGAAAGTTGCGGATCAAAAGGTTCAACCCATTTTCCGTTGGCCATTTTGGGTGACATATAGCCTGTCTTTTCATTGAAAACTTTCCTGTAATTCTGTGAAGTTTGCATGAAATATTTGTAATCAGAATCTTTGTGGAGCGCTTTTGCCAGCTGTGCCAGGCACCAGTCGTCGTAACTGTGTTCAAGGGATAGGGCAACAGCCTGACGGCTTTCAAATCCATCCACCAATGTCACTTTTTCAGCACTATCTTTAGGGAGGGCAGGAAACCATCCGTTCGTTCGGTAGAATGAGTCTAAAGAACAGGCAGGACCAGTCCTCCAGGGGACCATCGTCGCCTCGAGAGCATTCTTTCTCAACCCCTCGTAAGCCTTTTCCACATCGAAATTGCGGTTACCCTTCTGGTAATTGTCCCAGATCAACGGGGCTGTATGAAACCCGATCATGGCAGGGAAATCACCATAGAACTGTGGAAAAGTAGGCATCCAGCCGTTCTGCTCATACATTTTCACATAGGAATCAGCCATCAGAGCCTGTTGATCCGGATCCAGGAGAATACCCAGCGGATGGAGGCAGCGGAATGTATCCCACAGCCAATCGTCCACAAAGAAGGGCTTTCCCCCATCGGGATGAACTTTATTGTCGTATCCGCTGAAATACCTGCCATATTCAGAAATATCAACCATTCGCTCAAGGGCCCTGTAAAAAGAGGTGTAGAAAATTCTCATCTGCTTTTCAGTACCTCCTGATACCAGGATCCTGCTGAGTGCCTTTTCCCAGATCACCCGGCTTTCATCCCTGATAGATTCAAAGGAACGGCCTTCTGTCTCTTTTTGAAGGTTTGCCCTGGCCTGTTGCTCGTCGATGTAGGATATTCCAATCCTTACTGAGATAGCTTTTTCGGATGATTTGAATGAAACTGCCGCCCCGGCTCCTTTCCCTGATATATCCCTGGCACCGGGCCCGATTTGTGATCCCCTGAAATAGGATGTTTGAGCGGGTGCTTCAGAAAATTCGGCATAAAAATATTGCCTTGCATGCTGAAATTCTTCCCAGCCCTGGATAGAATTGGAGGTTACCGACGTAAAATACGCCTTGTTATTAGACCTGAATATGATGTTGGACTGTCCGGGTTTCTGAAAGTTAAACCTATATATTACAGCTCTTTCCGTTGTTGTCCAGTCGGCAATTATATCCTTATCCTCCAGAATAACCCGGTGATACCAGGGATGAACTTCTTCCTGGTCGTGGTCATAACCTGCCGCATTGAGATTTAAATCTGTTGAAATTTCTCCGCGTGTTGGCATTAATTCTGTGACATGGCCCATCCTGTATGCCGGCATATTCAGGCCAAATCCATAAATCTTATCTGACAGATACCGGTCTTCCAGTCCAGGCTTTGTCACAGGAAATACCCTGACCATAGAATTCGGCCGGTGAACTGTAGGTTTTTTGGTGGTAAGAAGCGGTGCAACGCCCCCGATATTCGGATCCACATACATTGTCACATCTTTACCCGTACAGGAATATAATAGAACAATTAGCAACCAATAAAAAATGGATATCCTGTTCATGTTTTTGAATTTTAGATAATTGCCGGATATTGCCGGGTATTTTTCACCTGTGAACCATAATTAGCGCATGCGCCTAATCCGCCCTTACTGAAGTTGCCGGTTTTGTCAAATCGGCATTGTTCATACCCGACCAAAGCCGATATAATAGCGAATAACCGAAATGCCTTAAAACTGGATTTCAATGAATTTCACCTCAAATGGTTCGAAATTAATTGATGAAGTACAGGAGGAAATTCTTTTCCCGATCGCGTTGACGATATTTATAGTTTTTATTTCCCTTCCCTGGACAAGAGAAGCAACTGAAATTTCTCCTTTTTTTCCGTCCAGTTCCCTGAAATGCAATTTAACTGCATTCTTGCCATCCGTTGTTGGCCTGCTGTTTACAAGGAGGACATTGGAATCTCCCTCAATTTTCAGGCTTTGACTTACCGTGTTTTTCAGCTCCGGTTTACCGGCAGTGAAGGTGCGGGTCGGGAAAATATTACGCTCCCCCCAGCCAAATTTGGTTGCAAATGTGTTGGAAGTATCAGCAGATGAAGTGAGCTGGTAGGTCCAGGTAAAGCCTCCCTCCTGGTATGCCCTGAAATTGGTAAACCAGTAATTGTTCATTATCCAGGAGTACAGCCAGGGTTTTCCCTGTTTGGGGTAACGCTCGAATTTCCCCATGTTGAAGCCACTGAACTGCCAAAGGGGAATCTCATCGCTGACTATGACGATCTGCGCATCTTTGCTTCTAACCGCAACGAAATTCTGTGCGACATTCCAGTCAGAGGAGGATCCCGGGATCTGGTCGCCCTGCGTAAGGGTTCCGCCTATGGTTTCAAAGACGATCCTGGAGCCACTCAAGGAAAAAGGAAAGGCAACATATAAAGCTTCAGGATCGGTAATTATCAGTTTGTGAGCGGTGTATCTGAGTTCTATTTTCTTTGTGTTTTTGTAAAGCCTGATTTCCATATCCAACCCTTTGGGGGCATTGTCCGTTCCCTTTTCCATCCCGGCAATGTCAGCTTTAATTTTTATGCTTTCCCATACATTGCCCTTTGTGCCGTTTTCAACTTTAATGTTTGAAACTGAAGTATGAGCGGGCATGTACTGATCTCGTTTAGGCAATGTTTCATGAATCACCTGCCCGATTTTCCAGGGATTCTGAGGATCAATCAATTCAAGTTTTAATTCCTTGTCGTAAAGGCTGTTAAGCGCACCGCTGGATTTATCAACCTGCAGCCTGTAAAACTGATTCTCAAGGGTCTCAGTCACTGTTGATGGACTTTCTACTGGGGCAGGCTGATCCAGCACTTCAATTTTCAGGGTTTTTACTCCCAATGCCGGTATATCCTTTACCTCCATTTCCCAATAGGCTCCTTCCGCCCGTTTGTGAATCAGCTGTGCCATCACTTCTGTACCGTTGGAAAGGTCGGTTATCCTGGTCCTTTTATTGACAGGCAGCACTTCAAAATCAACAAAAAGCTTAACATTTCCTGAACGTTTCCAGCCCAATGAATTTATAACATGAATAACAGGAAAGTCTGCTTTCTTTAAAAATGGCTGGTACCTTGCAAGTGCCTCTTCGTGGAGCAATGTCTGCATTTTGACAGCTTCCCAGGCATATGCTCCCTTTTGCAGCCATTGATGTACCGTATTTTCTGAATATGGATGGTCTATGCTTTCATCGGCTCCAAAGGTATGTTCGTCGTAAAAAATAGCATTTTCAGCGATGTGGTCAATTTCTGCGGCCAATTCAGGATTCTGCTCGCCTCCCATAATGGAAACCATGGCAAAAAGACCTTCATCTACCTGTTTCATATTCTGCATCTTGCGAACTTCAGCCGTTTCGCGCGACGCCGATCCCGCACCGTCGGTCCACCAATCCAGCCAGGCTTTTTGCATTACCGGCAACCGGTCAGCATAATTTTTTTCGACGTATTCGAAAAATTCGCTGACAACTGTAAGTTTCAATTTAGGGTATTCATACTTGTCATTCCAATCTTTCACCAATTGACACCCTGCTGTTGAAGGAGGTGCATTGTCGGTAAAATAGCCGGAATACTGAACTGCAATTTTATCAAACGGGTATTTTTTAGCATCGAGGTCAGCCAGATGGCCCAGCAGCCTTTCCGGTTTAATTGCCTGGCTTTCAATGCCCATAAAGTTTCCTGTCATGTAATGGTCTGCCCTGAAAGACAACAATTTCTCTCCTGAAGGTGATTTCCACCAGAAACAAGTTGGAAGATCAAACGGCAAAATAGATCTTGTTTCGTTGATTCCCATATTCAGGTATTTCACTCCTGTATTTTTGAAATAATCAGGCATACACCAGGCGATGCCATTCACATCGTTCTGCATCACTGTTTTTACCGGAATTCCTGCATCACTGATGGCTTGGAGCGGGCGAAGAAAATCTGTCATCAGGTTCTCATCCGAGGTTTCTGCCATATTGCAGAACATCCCTGTCACTTCAATTCTACCTTCGGAAATTCTTTTCTTCAATCTTTCTATTTGTGAGGAAGGCCTTGTTTTCAGATACTCTTTAACGACCCATGCCGATTCGCAGGTCCAGCGAAACCTGGCATTTTCGGGGAAATTGTCCGTTTTATCGCAATAATCAAGTGCATAATCGATGTATCGCTGGTGTTCGGCCAGGATTTCAGACTGAGGCCTTGTATAGCCGATGTCTGTATGAGAATGCTGCACCAGGTAAATTTCCCACTTTTTGGGAGGAGTTATTGTAAATTTGGAAGAGACAGGCACACCCTCACCGATCTTTGCAGTGAAGGTTGTCTTTTTTTCCCTGTTAACCGCCGGGATGGTAATCAGGAAAGTGTTGTCACCCTTTTTGATATTGCTTTTCAGAACCTCCTTACCAGACTCCTTAACAACGAGTTCGCCCGCTTTGTCTGTTTTGCAGCTAACTACGACCTGCTGGCACATACGATTGCCCTCTTTGAACAGTACGGGAGCATTTTTGAACAATACTTTATTCTCAACCCTGGTCTGACCGAAGGAAACCTGGACAATAAGAAGGCAAAAAATGGCAATTGTAAATACAGGTCGCAGTGATTTCATGGATAGTAGTTTTAGTGATACCAAATGTAATCAGATACAAGTTCTAAACAAAATAAACTCTTTCGATTTCGAATTTGCGTCCGAATTTTCGTATTGCCCGAATATTTATAAATTTGATCCCGATCAAAGCAAATTAACTGAAACTACCTTATGAATGCAATGCCTTATGTAATTGGAGCCATGGCCATCCTGGCACTTGCCTATAGGTTCTACTACAGCTATATAGCCACCAAAGTACTGATGCTGAATGATGAAATTGAAACACCATCGTTCAGACTGTTTGACAAACACAATTACTATCCTATGCCCAAATGGGTGGTCTTCGGCCATCATTTTGCAGCAATTGCCGGTGCCGGTCCGCTGGTTGGCCCTGTTCTTGCCGCACAATTCGGTTTCATGCCCGGCTTTATATGGATGCTTGTTGGGGCTGTTCTTGCCGGTGCTGTTCATGATGTTGTAATTCTTACCGCCTCCGTCAGGCACGACGGCAAGTCGCTGGCAGAAATAGCCAAAATTGAAATCAGCAGTTTCAGCGGTGGAATTACCTCTGTTGCGGTCTTGATTATCCTGATAATTGCATTGGCCGGTTTAGGTGTTGTTGTTGTAAATGCACTGGCAGAGAGCCCCTGGGGAACTTTCACCATTGCAGCGACCATTCCTATAGCCATTTTTATGGGATTATGGATGTTTAAATTCAGGAAAGGCAAAACTGTGGAAGCTACTGTTATGGGAGTTATTTTGCTATCCCTGGCGGTCATTTACGGAAAATACGTACCCGGCTCTCCATTTGAGAGCTGGTTTACCTACGACCGTAAAACACTGACCATCTTGTTGGCCGGTTACGGATTCTTTGCATCGGTATTGCCCGTTTGGCTGCTGTTATCTCCAAGAGACTACCTTAGCTCCATCATGAAACTTAGTGTGATTGCAATGCTTGCCCTGGGCATCATTTGGGTTGCTCCGGAGATTAGAATGCCCAGTTTCACCCCTTTCATTTATGGCGGAGGCCCCATCATTCCCGGTACCCTTTTCCCTTATCTCTTCATCACCATTGCCTGTGGGGCCATCTCCGGGTTTCATGCCCTGGTAAGTTCAGGAACTACTCCAAAAATGATCATGAAAGAATCGCATATCAAGCCAGTCGCGGTTGGATCAATGCTGGCGGAAGCCATGGTCAGTATCCTCGCGTTAATTGCTGCCACCAGTCTATTCCCGCTTGATTATTTTCAGATCAATGTTTCTCCTGAAAAATTTGCCCAGATTCTGCCACAACTTCACGACCTGGGATTTCATGAATCCAATCTTACCCAGTTGTCTGCAGAGGTTGGGGAAAAAATTGCAGGGCGTCCAGGAGGGGCAGTTTCCTTGGCGGTTGGCATGGCGCAGATTTTTTCCAGCATTCCCGGATTAAATGGTCTGATGTCCTATTGGTACCATTTTGCCATTATGTTTGAGGCACTATTTATCCTTACCACTGTAGATGCCGGGACCCGGATTGCACGCTTTATCCTTCATGAATCACTGGGTAAAATATATTCGCCGTTTGCACGCCCGACCTGGATCCCGGGAAATCTTATCGCGAGTTTACTTGTTGTTTTAGCATGGGGATATTTCATCTATACCGGAACTGTTTCTACCATCTGGCCCATGTTTGGTGTAGCCAACCAGTTGCTCGCAACCCTTGCCCTTGCGGTTGGAACCTCCTACCTGATCAACCATGGCAAGAGGAAATATATATGGATAACCCTGCTGCCAATGATTTTTGTGGGAGTCACCACGATAATAGGCGGGACGATGAATCTATTCAATATATACCTGCCCCAGATTACCTTATCGGCCTCAAGGATGCAGGGAATAGTCAACTCCAGCCTAACGGCCATTATTTTGGTTTGCGTGCTTCTTATACTTGGTGAAGCCACCACGAAATGGATCAGGTCGGGTCGTTGAGCGAGTTTTGGCGGGGTCAAAATCCGGCAAATTAAAACGATACATTACTTTTGGTGGCTTAATAGCAGCCTGTTTACAATGAAAATTATCAATTCAATTGGTTTATTGATCCTGTCGAACACTTTTACGACTTTTGCCTGGTATTGACACCTAAAATTCAAGGATATCAAATGGTTTGACCCTCGTCCTTTTTGCCATTGTCCTTATAAGCCGGGGAATAGCCTTTTTTGAGTACTGTTTCCAGTTGCCGGCCAAATGAATTGGGTTCCAGTGGAACGGCGGACCTTTCTCATTGATGCAACTCAAAGTTATTCAGGAAGTTGTTTCTCTTGCAGTATTTGTGGTTTTCACCATTCTGGTCTTCAAAACAGAGTCATTCAGGATGAATCATGCCATAGGTTTCCTGTTCCTCATTCCGGCAGTCTACTTTATTTTCAAAGCAGATTGATGATCAGCTGCGGTAAAAATCCAAGGACAATCATCAACACTGAACATAGAATGATGTTGATTTTGAAATTAAGGCTTGATTCGATTTTATGCTGTGGTTCTCCTTCCGAAAAGTAGCTTGCCAGTATAGGTTTGAAATAGAAATATATACTAATCATGGAACCGATGACAGCCACAATTACCAACCAGGTATATCCACCTTCAGCAGTTAAGACAAAAAGATTGTATTTGGCCATAAAGCCTGCCAGCGGGGGTATGCCTGCCAGCGACATCATGGCGATGGCCATGGCAAATGCTTCCACCGGATTATTTCTGGCCAGTCCCCGGAAAGCAGGAATGAAGAAGGTGCCCCTCTCCTCCCTGATCAGCATCAGTACTGCGAAACCTGTAATAGTTGCTATCACGTAGGAAAGCACGAAGAACAGCAAAATTCCGGCTGATTTTGGGCCCAGGACAATCATTGCCATCAGCAGGTAACCGGACTGAGCTACACCTGAATAGGCAAACATCCGCTTGAGATTATCCTGGTAAACAGCTGACAGGTTACCTATTATGATGGTTGCTACAGCGATTACCGTGAGGGTATTAACTATTTGGGGATGCAAGGATACAAAGGCGACAGATACCAGTTTATAAAATGCCGCAGTACTTGCTACTTTACCGGCAGTAGTCATAAAGGCGGTAATCAGTGTCGGAGAACCTGTATAGACATCCGGAGACCAGAAATGAAAAGGTACAGCTGCAATTTTAAAAGACATCCCGATTAAGATAAGGAGCATACCGGTAATGAAAATCAATGGAACGCTGCCTTTGCAAGACATTACATAGGCATTGATGGCTTCCAGGTTGAACGAACCGGAAACGCCGTATACCAAGGCGATGCCAAAAAGAAGAAATCCGGTTGCGAAGGAGCCGGTAAGAAAATATTTCATGGCTGCTTCGTTGGAAGCTATGTCAAATTTTTTGCTTCCTGCAAGTACGTAGAAGGAAATTGACAGGGTCTCCAGTCCAATGAAAAAGAGAATAAGGTTGCCGAAAGATACCATGATTATTCCTCCTATCAAAGCAAACAAAATCAGTGCGTAAATATCCTCAAGAGGGCGCTCTACACCCTTGTAGTATATATTTGCAAACATGAAGACAAGTATGGCGATAAGTATCAGGACAGCACTGAAAGCGATGCTGAAGTTGTCTGCAATAAACATTTCATTGAAGTAATGAACGGATGTATCCCACTCAGTAATATTCAATATCATCGCGATGATGAGTCCTGTAAAAATGAGTGGAAGCAATACTTTTTTCATCCGCCTCACGCCAAAAAACATGTTCAGAACCGCTAATATGGAAAGCGCTACGATTGCCTTCATCCTCTTAAATATCAGTTTATATTATTAAAATCCTCCTGCCAGATCAAATATCCAAACCTTCAAACTGGTTTTTCAAATTATCTTTTCTACTTCAATTGTAATTCCAGAATATTCTTCACAGCAGGTTCTGCGATATCCAGAAACAAATGAGGATAAATTCCTATCCACAAAATGACAGCAACAATCGGGATAAGTACGATCATCTCCTTAATAGTCAGATCTTTAAAGCCTGCCGTTGCCTCCTTAACCTCTCCATACATGGTTCGTTGATACATCCAGAGCATATATACGGCACCCAGGATGATTGTTATTCCAGCTATGGCCGCCAAATATCCGTTGTATTCGAAAAGACCAAGCAAAAGCAGGAACTCGCCTATAAAGCTATTGGTGAGTGGCAATGAAATACTGCCCAGGAGAATTATCATGAAAAATGCTGCAAACACAGGCGCCTGTGCCGCAATACCCCCCAGTGAACTTATTTCACCTGTATTCGTGCGGCGGTAAATAATTTCATAACAGAAAAACAGGCCGACTATATTTACACCGTGGGAAATCATTTGTACCATGGCCCCTTCCAGTCCGTTGAAGGTACCGGAGAATACACCTGCGGCAATCAGTCCGACGTGCGCCAGCGAAGAATAAGCAATCAGTTTTTTCAGCTCGTTTTGCCGGATGGCAATTACCGAAGCATAGATTATACCTGTAACTGACAATATGATGGCGTATAGACCAAATTCATGGAGCGCATCTGGAAAGAGCGGAATAACAAAGCGAAGCAATCCGAAGACGCCCATTTTGAGCATAATACCGGCCAGCAGCATGGTTCCCTGGACTGGAGAAGCAAAGTACAGGTCAGGTTGCCAGGTATGGAATGGAAATACAGGGATTTTGATGGCGAAAGCCAGGAAGAAAGCCAGGAAAAGCCATCTTTGCGAAGCAGGATCTATAACGACCTTGTAGAAGTCTGAATAGGCGAATGAGTGGGGACCTGGTGTCTGAACATACAGATATACAATGGCGGCCAGCATAAAAAGTCCACCAACAAGGGTATACATGAAGAATTTAAAAGTAATTGCCCTTGAATTCTGACCTCCCCAAAGGATGGCAATAAAAAATATCGGGATCAGGGCAATCTCCCAGAAAATATAAAACAGAAGGATATCAGATGAGGTAAATACGCCGATGAGAGCCATTTCCATTAACAGCATCAGGGCATAAAAGGAATTTCGCCGGTTTACACCGCTACCGAAGCCTGAATAGATGATCAGCGGGAAAAGGAATGTTGTGAGCATAACCAGGAGCATTCCAAGGCCATCCAGTCCGTGGTGCAGATTTATACCCAGGTAATGGAAAATATCGGGGTGGTAGACCGGGTATCCTTCGGGATCACCCAGGTATTTTATCAGTATCAGGACTGATATAGCAAAGGTGAGCAACGATCCGGACAACGCAATTTTTTTGTTCAGTGCAGCGTTGTCTTTCATTGCAAAAAGCAGCAATGAGAAGAACAGCGGCAGAGAGAGGAGAAATCCAATTAACATCGGCACTTATTTATACAGGTTAAAAAATAAGATCAGAATAACGCTGATGACCATAAAGAAGAGATAGGCACCGACATTTCCGGTTTGTACATAGCGTATGTTTTTCCCAATCCAGATAACTGCATTCCCGGTTTGATTAACCAACCTGTCTATTACCCTTATCTCGATGACATCATGCAGGAATATTGATAATTTGGCCACCGGTTTTTGAAAGATGGTATCATATAACTCATCCACATAATACTTCCGGTACATTAAATTTTCGACAAACGATCTTTCACCCGAAGATTCTTTTGGAGCCCCGGTCCTGCCATAAAGCTTCCATGCCAAATAGACGATGCCCAGAATCAGCAACAAAGGCACAATCATCAGCAGGAATTCAGTCTGACCACTGACTGAGCCAGATTCGTGTATGATTCCGGATTCCGATGCAGCAAACAAAGGGGCCAGAAATGACTTTATCCGTTCGCTGCCTCCCAGGATATGAGGAACACCAAGAAAGCCTCCTGAAACGGCTAAAAATGCGAGTACAGACATTGGGATGGTCATGGTTCGGGGAGATTCGTGAATTGGATGCCCGGAATCTGAATGTGCAGTTTGTTTTCCCCAGAAAACCAGGAAAAGCAGCCTGAAAATATAAAATGAAGTCATCAGTGCAGCAGTAACGGATAGTACCCACAAAACATACCCCGAATGAAATGCTCCAAGAAGAATCATGTCTTTGGAGAAGAACCCTGAGAAGGGCGGTATGCCGGCTATGGCAAGTGATCCAACCACAAACAACCAGAAGGTGACCGGAATCTTTTCTTTCAATCCGCCCATTTTCCGGATATCCTGTTCACCGCCCAGTGCATGAATGACACTGCCGGCAGCAAGAAAGAGCAATGCTTTGAAAAAGGCGTGGGTGGTCAGGTGGAACATGGCGCCGGTAAAGGCTCCTGTGCCTAATGCAACAAACATAAGACCAAGCTGGCTAACCGTAGAATATGCCAGTACTTTCTTTATATCATTCTGAAACATGGCAACGCTGCCGGCCAGCAATGCGGTTGCGATACCGATTACAGAAATAGTGGCCAGGGTTACAGGTGCCAGTATGAAAAGCAGGTTGGAACGGGCTACCATGTAAACACCGGCAGTTACCATGGTTGCAGCATGGATAAGAGCCGAGACAGGTGTTGGTCCGGCCATGGCGTCAGGAAGCCAGGTAAACAGAGGTATCTGTGCGCTTTTCCCGACGGCACCGGCAAAAAGCAGAAGGGTAATCAATGTTATGGCGGTATTACCTACCGGAATAGCTGAACTACTGTCAAATATTTCAGCATAATTTAAGGTGCCGAACTGCCTGATCAGCATGAAAAG
Organism: uncultured Tangfeifania sp.; assembly: GCA_964506325.1. Classification (GTDB taxonomy): domain Bacteria; phylum Bacteroidota; class Bacteroidia; order Bacteroidales; family Prolixibacteraceae; genus CAINVV01. Next base: position 10,688 of record CAZDLO010000037.1, on the reverse strand, counting down.
CGCCAGTAAAAATCCTAGGTCGCCTATGCGGTTCATGATGAAAGCCTTTTTGGCTGCATTGTTATATTCATGGTTCTTAAACCAAAATCCGATCAGCAAATAAGAGCTTAAACCAACACCCTCCCACCCGATAAACATGATCAGGTAATTGGCTCCCAACACGAGCAAAAGCATGAAGAAGACAAATAAATTCATGTAGGAAAAGAAGCGGTTGAAACCAGCATCTTCCTTCATGTAACCGATGGAATAGACGTGTATCAAAAAACCTACTCCTGTAATTATTAAAAGCATTAAAACCGAAAGCCGGTCAAACAGAAATGAAAATGGGACTGAGAATTGGTTAAAACTTATCCAGCTAAAAAGATCGATGGTTTGAGCAGGTGCTCCGGTCAGAAAGCAGCCCATTACCACCAGGGATTGCAGGAACGGGATCAATACAAAAACTGAGGCCAATATTCCCGCAGTAATCCCTTTTAACTTCCTGAAATTCAAGGAAATTAAAAGAAAACCAATCAAAGGGAAAAACGGTATAAGCCAGATATATCTAAGCATAATGATGATTCTAATCGTTTACCATTTAAGTTTGTTCAATACGTTTATATCTATGGTGTGTGTCGACCTGTAGATCATTACGAGCAAAGCCAGGCCAATAGCTACCTCAGCTGCTGCCACCACCATGATAAAAAATACGAAAATCTGACCGGCAGGATCGTTCCGGTAGGCAGAAAATGCTGCCAACAGGAGGTTTGCAGAGTTAAGCATCAGCTCAATGGACATAAAAATGACCAATGCATTTCGTTTGACCAGTACTCCTGTTACCCCAATGGCAAAAAGAGCAGAGCAGAAGAAAATGTAATAATCAAGCGGGATGATTTGTAAATTTTGCATTGCAGAGGGCATTATATCTGATAATTAATTGTTCTTCTGAATAAACTCCCTGATCAGTGACTCGGCATTTAAGTAGTCGCAAGATTGGATAAACAGATCAACCGAAGTTGGTGTGCCGCCCATAAATCCTACAGAGATTCCTGACACATAGTCATTTTGAATGATTGAGCCAATTCCTATTTCTTCGAGTTCTCCTTGCAAAATTATCACGGAGACTTCGCTGCCGGTAAAAACCCTGATCAATTCATCGCCTTTTTCCATTTTTTAATATTTATATCTTAATGTGCTTAATTGTTATCTTTCTTTCCCAGCATCGCTGCTCCAACCATTGCTGCCAGGAACAAGATGGATGAAAGTTCAAAGGGCAGATAATACTCTTCAAACAGGACCTTACCCAGGTTTTTCACCAACCCTATCTGGTTTAGGGAGGGATCTGCCGCAAGCTTCAGGTCGTACGTTTTAAATACTGCTATGAGCAACAATAACAACATTCCTCCTGCTATTGCCGATGCAATAGTTGCCATTCTTGATTTGGGGAATTCCCCCTGAATATTCAGGTTCAGCAACATCACCGTATAAATAAACAATACCATGATGGCACCCGCATACACAATGATGTGAACCACGGCCAGAAATTGAGCATTCAGCAGTATATAATGACCTCCTATGGCAAAGAATGCCAGTGTCAGGTAAAGTACGCTGTGCATGGGCTTTTTTGATATCAAAACTTTTAAAGCAGCGTAAATTGCGATAAAAGAGAGAATAAAGAACAGATACCTCGAAAATGTCATATCAGTTATGTAAAGAATTAGCGGGTATTGGCTTAAATAAATTCAATCAGATATTGTGTAATTGGTTTTTATCCTTCTTAAATTCAAGAACTTCCGGAGTCTGACGGCAACTTATGTCCACCCTTTTATCGACCGGTTCCACCAAAACATCCTTCCCGTAAATAAAGTTTCCGCGAAGCACATCGGATGGTACGATCTGATTGGTAAGGAAGATGGCCTCCTTCGGACAAGCTTCTTCACAAAGACCGCAGAAAATGCAGCGAAGCATGTTTATTTCATATACAGAGGCATACTTCTCTTCACGGTAAAGGCCTGCTTCTTCAGGTTTCCTTTCGGCGGCAATCATGGTAATAGCTTCTGCCGGACATGCCAGGGCGCACAACCCACAGGCAGTACAACGCTCCCTGCCCTGGTCGTCTCTTTTCAACACGTGTTTGCCCCGGTAAATATCAGCAACAGGCCTTTTAACTTCGGGGTACTGAATGGTTGCACTTTTTTTGAAAAAATGACTCAGTGTGATTCCAAAGCCCCCAAAAATTGCAGGCAGGTAGATCCTTTCGGCGAAAGTCATTTTCTTGTTTGAAGCGACCTTACTGCGACCGGACAATGAACCTATTTCTTGATTGTTTGACATAGTTTACATGTGATTTTTTACCATGATAACAAATCCCGTTATCAGAATGTTGACAATTGCCAACGGTAACAGCGTTTTCCATCCCAGACGCATCAGCTGATCATAGCGGAATCGCGGCAAAGTCCAACGAACCCACATGAAAAAGAATATGAAAAATGCAATCTTCAGGAATAAAACCATTGAACCAATGATTGTCAAGGCATTGTGAGAAAGGTTAAGATCGTCCATAAAGGGAAAATTATATCCTCCGAAAAACAAGGTTGCAATCATCGCAGATGAAATGAACATGTTGATATATTCAGCGAACAGGTAAAAACCCAGCTTCATACTGCTGTATTCGGTGTGATAACCCCCTATCAGTTCAGTCTCACACTCCGGCAGATCGAACGGCGAACGGTTACACTCGGCGAATGCACAAATTAAAAAGATCAGGAAACCAAATGGCTGGTACCAGACATTCCAGTCCATTCCATGTTGTTGCTCCACAATTGTTCTGAGGCTCAGTGTTCCGCTCATCATCACAATAGCTATGATGGACATGCTCATTGCCAATTCGTAACTGATCATCTGCGACGCAGCACGTACAGCACCAATAAGGGCGTATTTGTTGTTTGATGCCCAGCCGCCGATCATTATGCCATAGACTCCCATTGAAAGAATAGCGAAAACATACAGGACACCCACATTAACATCCGCTACCTGCAGGCTGTACTCGGTGCCGCCGATGATAAAACTGTTTCCCCAGGGAATCACTGCACTTGTAAGGAGGGCGATCATCATTGTCAGCATCGGTCCAAGAAGGTACAGGAATTTGTCGGCAGTACCCGGCATAAATTCCTCTTTGTAAAAGAGTTTGAGCCCGTCGGCCAATGGCTGAAGTAGTCCATAAGGCCCTGCCCTGTTGGGGCCCAGACGATCCTGGAAAAAGCCGGCCACTTTTCTTTCCAGCAATGTGGAATACATGGCAACAATCAGGCTTATCAACAGAATGACAGATGCCAGCACCAATTTAGAAAGGATGTAATTGCCATCCATAATTACAATTGTATTTCGTTGTTATATTCTTTTCCTACATCATCCAGACTTATTGTTCTGTTTTCCAGGGGAATGATAACCGATGGCTTTTGGGCCCCCAGGTAATGATTCTGACTGATTACAGAAGCCCGTTTAATGTTTCTCGGTGATTCAATGGTCCAGTCACCAGGACCCTTTTTATCAAACCTGCATTCATTGCAAATGAATTCCTCTACTTCTCCGTACTGATCCTTGCGACCAGTGATCCTGTAAATTTCGTCTCCTCTCATCCAGGCCGTTACTTTACCGGAGCATTTCAGGCAGGAACGGCTGGCATTCATTGGTTTCAGGAACCATACACGGTTTTTGAAACGGAATGTCTTGTCGGTTAATGCTCCAACCGGACAAACATCAATGATGTTGCCGGAAAATTCATTTTTTATTTCACTTTGTATGTAGGTGGAAATCTCTGCGGCATCTCCCCGGTACAATATTCCGTGGGATCTTTTATCCGTCAGCTGATCAGCAGTATACACACAACGGTAACATAGGATACACCGGTTCATGTGCAGCTGTATTTTGTCTCCGATATCAATAACTTCAAATGTTCTTTTTGACTCTTCGAACCTCGACTCCTCTTTGCCATTGTTATAACTCAGGTTCTGAAGGTCACATTCTCCTGCCTGATCACATACCGGGCAATCCAGAGGGTGGTTAATCAGTAGAAATTCCACAATTGATTTCCTCGCTTGCAGCACTTCAGGAGAGGTAATATTCTGAACAACCATTCCATCCGCCACAGGTGTCCTGCATGAAGCCACAAGTTTGGGTACAGGCCTCGGGTCCCTGGAAGAACCCTGTGCAACTTTCACCAGGCAAGTCCGGCATTTACCTCCGGAATTCTTCAGGCTGCTGTAGTAGCACATGGCCGGAGGCACAACTGCCCCGCCAATCAATCGCGCTGCCTGAAGGATGGTAGTGCCTTCTTCTACTTCAATTGTTTGATTATCAATTGTTACCGTTAGCATTATTTGTATTTTTATCTTTCAATATCTCTTTCAAATGTGGTGTTCTCCATCAGGCAGTCCGGAAAATGTTAATTACCATGGTTCCTTCCTGCATTCGTATTACGACTCCAGGCTCACCGCTCTCCTGACCGGGGCATGGTTAATATTTTTCACAATCTCCGGGTATTCCACATGAAACTCAAATTCATGCCTGAAATGCCTGATGGCACTTGCGACAGGCCATGCAGAAGCATCTCCCAGCGGACAGATGGTGTTGCCCTCAATTTTATTGGCAATACTGACCAGCAGATCGATATCTTTTGTCCTACCCAAACCGTTTTCGATACGGTGAAGGATATTTTCCATCCATCCTGTTCCCTCCCTGCAGGGAGAGCATTGTCCGCAGGATTCGTGATGGTAGAATCTTGATAGATTCCATGTATTCCTCACAATGCAGGCATCTTCGTCATAGACGATAAATCCGCCTGAGCCAAGCGCTGTCCCGCTCACAAATCCGCCTTCAGCAAGTGATTCATAAGTAATCAAACGCTCCTCCCCTGCTGCAGTCTGTAAAATCAACTCCCCCGGAAGTATGGGCACGGATGAACCACCGGCTATCACAGCCTTCAGCTCTTTCCCGTCTCTAATTCCTCCGCAGTATTTTTCACTGTAAATAAATTCACGGACACTCAATCCCATTTCAATTTCATACACCCCGGGATTGTTGATGTTTCCACAGGCGGAAATCAGTTTTGTTCCTGTACTTTTCCCCGTTCCATACCTGGCATATTCATTGCCACCATGGTTGACGATAAAGCCTATATTGGCAATTGTCTCAACATTGTTTACTACGGTAGGGCATCCGTATAACCCGACAACAGCAGGAAATGGAGGTTTTATACGGGGATTACCGCGCTTTCCTTCGAGAGATTCGATCAATGCTGTTTCTTCGCCGCAAATGTACGCTCCTGCACCTGAATGCACATGAATATCAAGATCAAATGAGCTCCCAAGAATTTTTTTACCCAGAAAACCATGCTGATATGCCTCATTAATGGCTTCATTCAATATGCCGATGATATATTTGTACTCTCCGCGCACATAGATATAGCCGGTATTTGCTCCCAGGGCGTAACAAGAACATATCATACCTTCAATCAAGAGATGCGGAATTTTCTCCATTAAATAGCGATCCTTGAAGGTACCCGGCTCACTCTCATCCGCGTTACAAATCAAATAGCGTGGGTTTCCGGACTTTTTGTCCAGGAAGCTCCATTTCATGCCGGCAGGAAATCCAGCACCTCCGCGCCCCCTGATCCCTGAAAGTTTCACCTCTTCAACCACCTCATCAGGGGTCATCTTTTTCAATGCTTTCTCTACCGACAGGTAACCGCCGGTGGATCGATACACTTCATACGACCGAATGCCAGGAACAGCAATGTTATTCAGAAGAATTTTTCTATCCATTTTGATTTTTCGGGCTTTTCAACTTTTGCATTCTTGGACAAATCAGCCAGGATTGTATCGATTTTTTCTTGGGTTAAAAACTCATAGAACTCGGTATTGACCTGCATTACCGGGGCTGAACCGCATGACCCGAG